>NZ_JBHYJC010000064.1:0-29485 GCF_042749045.1 Streptomyces sp. NPDC059008
GGTCTAAACAACTCGCGGGCGGGCGCGGGGGCGCTGGCCCGCCCCCCCCCCCCCCCTCCGCTCGGTCGTGCCCGGTCAGCGGCCCGCGAGCTGCGCCAGCTTCCGGCCGGCCTTCAGGTACGCCACCCCGGCCGGGTCCGTCAGCTTCTCGGCCAGCACCTCGTTCAGCGGCCGGATCGCGTCGGCCTCCGCGAGCACCACCGTCTGCTGGCCGTCCTCACCCTCCACGACCAGCCGCAGCGCGTTCTGCTTGGCCAGCCGCCGCGCCGCCGAGGCGCTCGGCGTGAACTCCAGCACCTTGGTCAGCACCGCGGCCACCGTCTCCGCGCCGTGCTCGGCGACGTCGACGACCGGCAGCGACTCCACATCGGAGAACGACTTCTTGGAGAACTGCGCGACGAAACCGGCGCGCGCCGCCATCGCCGCCTCCAGGCCGTACAGCGCGGCCACGACCTCGCCCGCGAGGATCTTCTTGAGGTCCATCGGGTGCAGCGAGCGGTCCGTGACCCGGCCCAGGACGAGCGCGATCTCCGCGTCCGTCCACTCCGTCCACGCCTTGAGGTACGGCTCCATCAGCCGGTCCGGCACCGACATGATCTTGCCGAAGACATCGTCGGCGGGCGCGCTCAGACCGACGTAGTTGCCCTTGGACTTGGACATCTTGGCGCCGGTGCCGTCCGTGCCCTCGATCAGCGGCATGGTCACCACCAGCTGCGGCCGCTGCCCGCGCAGCTCCATCAGCTTGCGGCCCATCTGCAGGTTGAGCAGCTGGTCGGAGCCGCCCAGCTCGACATCGCACTCCAGCGCCACCGAGTCCAGGCCCTGCGCGATGGGGTAGAGCAGCTCCGTCATCGTCAGACCGGAGCCGGCCGCGAGCCGGTTGCGGAAGTCCTCGCGCTGCAGCAGCTGCGAGGCCGGCACCTGGGCGAGCAGCGCGAGCAGCTCGGGGAAGGTGTACGGCGCCAGCCACTCGCTGTTCTGCCGGAAGCTGACCTTCTCGAAGTCGAAGAAGGGGCGGACCTGTTCGCGGTAGGTGGCGAGGTTGTGCGCGATGTCCTCGTCGGTGAGCGGCGGGCGCTCGGCCGTACGGCCCGACGGGTCGCCGATCTTGGCGGTGAAGTCACCGATGATCAGCGTGACGTCGTGGCCGAGCCGCTGGAACCGGCTCAGGACGATCAGCGGCACCGCATGCCCCAGGTGCACATCGGTCGCCGTCGGGTCGATGCCCAGCTTGATGTGCAGACCCTTGCCGGCCGCCCGGCGCTCCTCGATGCGCTCGGCCAGCTTCTCCACGCCCGGCAGCACCTCGACCGTACGGGCCGCGATCAGCTCGGCCTGCTCCTTGGCGGGCAGGTCCGTCAGATCGAGATAGCGCCGGTCGCCCGTCTCCTGGAGCAGCTCCCGGACGGTGCCGTCCGAGGAGAGGTCGGCGGAGAGCAGAGTGCTGGCGCGGGCGACGGATTCGCCGAGGCGTGTCATGGCGTTCCTGATCGATCGTGGTTCCCAAACGGGAGGACAAGCCAGCAGTCTATTAGGCCGGGCGGGCAACTCCCGCGCTGTCGCACCCGCAGCCCATCGCCGTGCGCGCACCGGGCCGCCGCGCCGGGCGGCCCGGCCCGGCTCACACTCCCTGGCTGACCGAGCTCATGTTGAAGTCCGGGACGCGCAGCGCGGGCATCGCCGCACGGGTGAAGTAGTCGCTCCACTCGCGCGGCAGGGTCCGCTCCGTACGGCCCGCCTCCACCGCCCGGGACAGAAGGTCCACCGGCGACTCGTTGAACCGGAAGTTGTTGACCTCGCCGGTCACCTCGCCGTTCTCGACCAGATAGACGCCGTCCCGGGTCAGCCCGGTCAGCAGCAGCGTCGCCGGGTCGACCTCGCGGATGTACCACAGGCAGGTCAGCAGCAGCGCGGGACCGTCGTGCCCGGCGGCCGCGACCATCTCGTCCAGGGAGCGCGAACCACCGCCCTCCAGCAGGAGGTTGTCGATGGCCGGTGCCACCGGCAGGCCGGTCAGCCCGGCGCTGTGCCGGGTGGTCACCAGCCGGTTCAGCACCCCCTCGCGCACCCAGTCGGTGGCCGTCAGCGGCAGCCCGTTGTCGAAGACCGACGCATCGTCCCCCGAGGAGTGCGCCAGCACGAACGGCGCGCACTCCAGACCGGCCGCCCCCGGGTCGCTGCGCAGCGTCAGCGGCAACTCGCTGAGCCGCTCGCCGAGCCGGGTGCCGGCGCCGGGCCGCCCGGCGGCCTCGTCGGCCCCGGCCGGCCGGGAGAAGACCGTACGGCCCTCGGCGGCGTCCCGGGCCCCGGACGACCAGATCTGGTAGATCAGCAGATCGGCGACGGCGGTCGGCGGCAGCAGCGTCTCGTACCGCCCGGCGGGCAGCTCGACCCGCCGCTCGGCCCAGCCCAGCCGCCGGCCCAGCTCGGCGTCCAGCTCCCGGGGATCGACGTCGGTGAAGTCGCGGGTCGCCCGGCCGGCCCAGGCCGAGCGGGGCGCCGCCCCGTCGGCACCCGGGGCCTTGGCGTTCAGCTCCAGCGTCCCGGTGGGCTGGTCGTGCCGCAGCCGCAGCCCGGCCGAGGTGCCCAGGTAGGACGAGACCATGCCGTGGTGGGCGAAGCCGTACAGCTCACGGCCGCCGGAGCGGGCCTGCCCGAAGGCCTCCCCGAGGGCCGGCGCGAACGCCGCGAAGACGTCCGAGGAGGTCTCGGCGGGCGCGTCGGTGAAGTCGGCGGACGCCTTCTCGCCGCCGACCAGCGGCTGGGCGTCCTCGGCGGGTCCGGCGTCCCGCGCGGCCGCCTCCGCCGCCCGCACCAGCGGCTCCAGGTCGGCGGCGGTCACCGCCGAGCGGGAGACCACACCCGACGCGGTGCCCTGCCCGCCGTCCACCGTCGCCACGACCGTGAGGCTGCGGCCGCGGGTGACGCCGTTGGTGGTCAGCGCGCTGCCCGCCCAGCGCAGATTGGCGCTGGAGTGCTCGTCGGCGATGACCACACAGCCGTCGGCGCGGGACAGCTCCAGGGCCCGCTCGACGATCTCGTGCGGCCTGCTCGTACGGGGCGTACGCGTGCTCATCGACCGGCCTCCTGCATGGTGTTCACGGTGTTGACGCCCTCGGACCGGGCGGACGGACAGCGGTGCGGGACGGCGGTGGTGGTCGCCAGTGCAGAGACTACCCACCGGCCGCGGCGCCGGAGGGGCGCTGTCACTCGCGCCCCGACTCGGCCGAGGTGTTGAGGACGTTCACCCCCCGGAACAGCGCGGACGGGCAGCCGTGGGACACCGCGGCGACCTGTCCGGGCTGGGCCTTGCCGCAGTTGAAGGCGCCTCCGAGGACGTAGGTCTGCGGGCCGCCGAGCGCGGTCAGCGAGCCCCAGAACTCGGGGGTGACCCCCTGGTAGGCGACGTCCCGGAGCTGCCCGCAAAGGCGCCCGTTCCGGATCGCGTAGGCCCGCTGCTGGGTGAACTGGAAGTTGTAGCGCTGCATGTCGATCGACCAGGAGCGGTCGCCGACGACGTAGACGCCGCGCTCCACCCCGGCGATCAGCTCGTCGGTGGACGGCCCCTGCGGCGCCGGCCGCAGCGAGACGTTCGCCATCCGCTGGACCGGCACATGGCTCGGCGAGTCCGCGTACGCGCACCCGTTGGAGCGCGCGAAGCCCGTCAACTTCGCGATGCGGCGGTCGAGTTGGTAGCCGACCAGGGTCCCGTCCTTCACCAGGTCCCAGGACTGCGCGGCCACTCCCTCGTCGTCGTAGCCGATCGTCGCCAGGCCGTGCTCGGCGGTCCGGTCACCCGTCACGTTCATGATCTCGGAGCCGTACGCGAGCGTGCCGAGCCGGTCGAAGGTGGCGAACGAGGTCCCCGCGTACGCCGCCTCGTAACCCAGCGCCCGGTCCAGCTCGGTCGCGTGCCCGATCGACTCGTGGATCGTCAGCCAGAGATTGGACGGATCCACCACCAGGTCGTACGTACCGGCCTCGACGCTCGGTGCGCGCATCTTCTCGGCGAGGTACTCCGGGATCCTGGCCAGCTCGCCGTCCCAGTCCCAGTGACCGCCGGTCAGGTACTCCCAGCCGCGCCCGACCGGCGGGGCGAGGGTGCGCATCGAGTCGAAGTCGCCGGCCGGGTCCACCGCGACCGCGGTCAGCTGCGGATGGAGCCGGATGCGCTGCTGGGTGGTGCTGGTGCCCGCGGTGTCCGCGTAGAACTTGTTCTCCTGGACGGTCATCAGCGAGGCGTCCGCATGGGCCACGCCCGGCGCCGCCAGCAGCCGGGCACTCCACTCCGCCAGCAGCCCGGTCTTGTCGGCGTCCGGCACGTCGAAGGGGTTGACCTCGTACGACGAGACCCAGGTGCGGTCCGGATGCGCCGGCTCCGCCGCCAGCTCCACCCGGTCCTTCGCCCCTGCACCCTCGGCCACCTTCGCCGACAGCTTCGCCATCGCCACCGCCTGCGAGGCCACCCGCGCCGCCGCGTCCATCGTCAGATCCACCCCGGACGCGAAGCCCCAGGCCCCGCCGTGCACCACCCGGACCGCGTAGCCGAGGTCGGTGCTGTCCGAGGTCCCCGACGTACGGGCGTCCCGCAGCCGCCAGGAGGCGCCGCGGATCCGCTCCAGGCGGAAGTCCGCGTGGTCGGCGCCCAGCGCGCGGGCCCGGGCCAGCGCGGCATCGGCCAGCGCGCGCAGCGGCAGGGCCAGGAACGATTCGTCGAGGGCGTGGGCATGGGGTGCAGCAGGCAAGGCGTCCTCCCGTGGTCGGCGCCTGCATCATGCCCTGCGCCGCGTCCCCGGCCCAGAGGACACCGGCGCGCGCCACGGCGCGTCGGCCGCGTTCTGTGGGGACCCGACAGTGACCGGGCCGCTCGCCTGTCCGTGCTCGATTCCACGGAAGGGGCCCGTGACCGATAGTTTCGTATCGAACGCAGGACGGACAGAAAAGGGAAAGGGTGATCTCTTGAGCCGCTCGGTTCTGGTCACCGGAGGTAACCGCGGCATTGGCCTCGCCATTGCCCGTGCCTTCGCCGAGGCAGGCGACAAGGTCGCCATCACCTACCGCTCGGGCGAGCCCCCCGCCGGGTTCTTGGCCGTGAAGTGCGACATCACGGACAGCGAGCAGGTCGAGCAGGCGTACAAGGAGATCGAGGAGAAGCACGGTCCGGTCGAGGTGCTGGTGGCCAACGCCGGCGTCACCCGTGACCAGCTGCTGATGCGGATGTCCGAAGAGGACTTCACCTCGGTCCTGGAGACCAACCTGACCGGCACGTTCCGGGTGGTCAAGCGCGCCAACCGGGCGATGCTGCGGGCCCGTAAGGGACGCGTCGTGCTGATCTCGTCCGTGGTGGGCCTGATGGGCGGCGCCGGACAGGCGAACTACGCCGCCTCCAAGGCCGGCCTGGTGGGCTTCGCCCGCTCGCTCGCCCGGGAGCTGGGCAGCCGCAACATCACCGTCAACGTCGTCGCGCCGGGCTTCGTCGACACCGACATGACCCGGGTGCTCACCGACGAGCAGCGGGACAACATCGTCAAGCAGGTGCCGCTCGCGCGGTATGCGCAGCCCGAGGAGATCGCCTCCTCGGTCCGCTTCCTGGCCTCCGACGAGGCCGCGTACATCACCGGAGCCGTCATTCCCGTCGACGGCGGATTGGGCATGGGTCACTGATCAGCATGAGTGGAATCCTCGCAGGCAAGCGCATCCTGGTGACCGGAGTCCTCACCGAGGGATCCATCGCCTTCCACG
Organism: Streptomyces sp. NPDC059008; assembly: GCF_042749045.1. Classification (NCBI taxonomy): domain Bacteria; kingdom Bacillati; phylum Actinomycetota; class Actinomycetes; order Kitasatosporales; family Streptomycetaceae; genus Streptomyces; species Streptomyces sp. NPDC059008. The sequence goes on from NZ_JBHYJC010000064.1 coordinate 5,743, forward strand.
CGGCCAAGGTCGCGCAGGAGCAGGGCGCGGAGGTCGTTCTCACCGGCTTCGGGCGGGTCTCGCTCGTGGAGCGCATCGCCAAGCGGCTGCCCAAGCCGACCACGGTCATCGAGATGGACGTCACCAACCCCGAGCACCTGGACGGCCTGGCCGCCAAGGTCGGCGAGTACTTCGGTGACGACGAGGGCATCGACGGCATCGTGCACTCGATCGCCTTCGGCCCGCAGGGCGCCTTCAACTTCCTGGAGGCCGACTGGGAGGACGTCTCGACCGCGCTGCAGGTCTCCTCGTACTCCCTGAAGTCGCTGACCATGGCGCTGCTGCCGCTGATGGAGAAGCGTGGCGGCGGCTCGGTCGTCGGCATCACCTTCGACGGGTCGATCGCCTGGCCGAAGTACGACTGGATGGGCGTCGCCAAGGCCGCCCTGGAGTCCACCGGGCGTTACCTGGCCCGTGACCTGGGCGGGCGGAACATCCGCGTCAACATGGTCTCGGCCGGCCCGATCAAGTCGATGGCCGCCAAGTCCATCCCGGGCTTCGAGGAGCTGGCGGACGTCTGGAACCACCGCGCGCCGATCGGCTGGGACCTGGCCGACCCGGAGCCGGCGGGCCGTGGCGTCGTCGGTCTGCTCTCGGACTTCTTCCCGAAGACGACCGGTGAGATCGTGCACGTCGACGGCGGCGTGCACATGATGGGCGCCTGACGCCCCGATCCCGATCACGTCCGTACTGCCCGTCCCGGCCACCGGGGCGGGCAGTACGCGTGGGGCGGCTTGCGGACACGGCGGTGCACCGCCGCCCCTACAAGCCGCACCGCGGGAATACCGCCCGCGCCCGCCCCGTTGTGGCCCGCAGGGGGCGCCGCCATCCCCTACGGGAGCCGTTCGATCCCCCCTTAGGGCCCGCTCCCTCTTAGGCCCCGCTCCCTCCCCCTTGGGGCCGCCCCCCTTGGGACCGCCCCCGCTCCCTCAGGCCCCTGATACGCCCCAGGGCCCCGGTACAGCGCAATGGGCCCCGGTGCAGCGCTCAGGGCCCCGGTACGGCCAGCCGGCAGCCGAAGGGGTGCGCGCCCGCCTCGGCGGCGGCCAGTTCCGCATCGCCCGCGCGGATCGCCTCCACCAGCCGGGAGTGGTCCATATGGGCCTCCGGGCGCAGCTCCTCGCCGACATCGGCGCGCAGGAAGTCGCGCAGCACGCCGCCGAGGTCGGCGTAGATCTCGGCCAGCACCTCGTTGTGCGAGGCCGACACGATCGCCATGTGCAAGGTCGCGTCCGCCTCCACGAAGGCCTCGGCCGCACCGGACTCCCAGGCGGCCTCGCGGCGCTCCAGCAGCGTGTCGATCTGCCGCAGGTCCTGGTCGGTGCGGCGGCGGGCGGCGAGCCGGGCGGCGCTCGCCTCCAGGGCGCTGCGCAGCTCGGCGACGTGCGCGGGCTCGGCGGCCGCGAACCGGCGGTTCATCACCCCGGCCAGCTCGCTGGTCGCCACCACATAGGTGCCCGAGCCCTGCCGGATGTCCAGCAGCCCGTTGTGGGCCAGCGCGCGCACCGCCTCGCGGACGGTGTTGCGGGCCACGCCGAGCTGCTCGACGAGTTCCGGCTCGGTCGGGATACGGGATCCCACCGGCCACTCACCGGAGGTGATCTGGGCGCGCAGCTGCGCGATCACCTGGTCGGCCAGCGCGGACCGGCGGGGCGAGGTCAGAGGCACAACTGCGCTCCGGGGTGCAGGGGTGGACAGACGGTGGTGCGGCGCCCGCAGGGCCGTCGCGGCCCCCGGCGCCGCCCGGGACAGCCGAGGCTAACGATAACGGCTGGACAAGCATTCATCCCATGATTCTATGATGGCGTCCATGGCAGACGAAGACCTCGCGACTCTCGGCCCGGCAGCCGGGCCCCGCACGACCTCCACCGCCCGGCACTCCGAGGGCACCGGGCCGCAGGCGGCGCCCGGTGTGCCCGGTGCGGCCGCCGCGGAGAGCGGCCGGGCGGGCGGCGCCGTCGGCCGCTGGCTGCCGTGGATCGTGACGGCCGGGATCGTCCTCGCGGCGCTCAACCTCCGCCCGGCCATCACCAGCCTCGGGCCGCTCATGGCGGAGGTCCGCGCGAGCCTCGGCATGAGCGCCAGCGTCGCCGGACTCCTGACGTCCGTACCGGCCATGTGCTTCGCGGCCTTCGGTATCGCCGCGCCCCGGCTGGCCCGGCGCTGGGGGCCCGGCGCGATCGTCTGCGCCGGGATGGCCGCGATCGCCGTGGGCATCGCACTGCGTCCGTTCGCGGGCGGCACCGGCGGCTTCCTGGCCGCCAGCGCGCTGGCCCTGGCCGGCATCGCGGTCAGCAATGTGCTGATGCCGGTCGTGATCAAGAGCTGGTTCCCCGAGCGGGTCGGCCCGATGACCGGGCTGTACTCGATGGCGCTGGCTCTGGGGACCTCGCTCGCCGCGGCGCTCACCGTGCCCATCACCGAGGGGCTGGGCGGCAGTTGGCGTATCGGCCTGGCGGTGTGGGCGGCGCTCGCCGCGGTCGCGGCGCTGCCCTGGCTGGCGGTGCTGCGGCAGCGCGGGGCCGCCTCCGGCCCGGCCGCCGGCGGTGAGCGCCCCGCGGAGGCGCCGGTCCGGATCACCTCGTCGCCGACCGCCTGGGCGCTGGCCGTCTTCTTCGGGCTGCAGGCCACCGCCGCGTACATCACCATGGGCTGGATGCCGCAGATCTTCCGCGACGCCGGGGTCTCGGCGGGGACCGCGGGGGTGCTGCTCGCCGTCACCATGGCCATGGGTGTGCCGCTCTCCTTCGTCCTGCCGCGGCTGGCGTCCCGGATGCGGCACCAGGGTCCGCTCGCGGTGGCGCTCGGCCTGTGCGGTCTGGCGGGCTACGCGGGGCTGTGGCTGGCCCCGGCCGCCGGCGCCTGGGCCTGGGCGCTGCTGATGGGCGTCTCCAACTGCGCGTTCCCGCTGGCCCTGACCATGATCGGGATGCGCTCGACCAGCTCCGCCGGCGTCGTCAAGCTCTCGGCCTTCGCGCAGAGCGTCGGCTATCTGATCTCCATTCCCGGGCCGCAGCTGGTCGGCACGCTCTACGACCACAGCGGCGGCTGGGGGCTGCCGATCGCGCTGATGGCGGGGCTGATGGTGCCGCAGATCGCGGTGGGTGTGCTGGCGGGCAGGGACCGCCGGATCGAGGACGAGGCCTGAGTGGGACACTGGGCGCATGCCAGTGCTCGAACCGAATCCGCAGGGCAGCCAGAAGAAGCTGCTCCTCGTGCTGAGCCTCATGCTCGGCGTGACCGTCGTCGTCGCGATCGTGGCGAGTATCGCCGCTCCGTGAGCCGCCCGCGGCCCGGCCCGCGGGTCCGCCGGCGGGTCCCGGGTGGGGTTGTCCCCACCGTCCCCTAGGGGGTCGGCGTCAGGGGTAAGTGGGTGGTTTTCCGGGTGGGAACGGACGCCGGTGATCCGTAGCTTCGAAGTACACCGCACACAGCGGTGGGCGCGCCGCGGCCCGCGGCCGCGCCGGCCCTTCGACGCCGCCATGGAGGCGATCCGCATGTCCGCCGCGTCCAGCCCGTCACCCGCGGTCAGCCGGTCACCCGCGGTCAAGGCCCGCCGCCTGCGGATGCGGCTGCCGTGGTGGGCGCCGGCCCTGGCGGCGGCCTCGTTCGCAGCCCTGCTGGCGCTGGTGGCGAGCGCCTCCGAGGCGAGCGCGGCGAGTCCCCCGCAGGGCCTGACGTGGCTGCTGGAGGCCCTTGCCCGGATCCTCCCCATAGGTGTCTGACGACCGCCCGCGCCCGGCGTCACCCGGCAGAGGGGAGCGCTCCAACACCCCGCGCCCTGTGCCGTCTTTCGTGCGAAGCTGGGACGCATGAGCGCCGATACACCCCGCCGGATTGTCCTCTTCCGACACGCCAAGGCCGAATGGTCGGACACCGACGACCATGAGCGTCCGCTTGCGGACCGCGGCCGCAAGGATGCCCCGGTGGCCGGCCGCTGGCTGGCCGGGGCCGGGATCAACCCCGATCTGACCCTGTGCTCGACGTCCGTACGCACCCGCGAGACGTGGAAACTCGCCGTCCATGAGCTCCCTGAGCGGCCCAGGACCGTCTATGACGAGCGGATCTACGAAGCGTCCCTGGGTGAGCTCATCGCGCTGCTGAACGAGACCTCCGACGAGGTCGACGACCTGATGCTGGTCGGCCACAACCCGGGCGTGCACGCGCTCGCCGACGCGCTCGCCGGTGAGTCCGACGGCGATCTGCTGCCGCGGATGAACCGCAGCGGCTTCCCGACCGCCTCGATGGCCGTGATCAGCTTCAACGGCTCGTGGAAGTCGGTCGAGCACGGCGTCGGACGGCTGGTCGCGTACTGGACCCCGCACGAGTGATCCCGCGGCCTTCGCGCGCGCGAGGGGCGCGGTAGGCGGCCCGGATACGACAGGAGGGCCCCGGCAGCCGTGTGCCGGGGCCCTCCCGTATGTCCTCGTCGGATGGGGTGTGCGTCATGCCCTGGTCGGATGTGTGCCCGCGGTGCGCGGTGCGCTCACTCGGCGTGGGTGTCCGCCGCCTCGACCTCTTCGCGGGTGACACCCAGCAGATACAGCACGGTGTCCAGGAACGGAACGTTCACGGCCGTGTGCGCCGCCTGGCGCACCACCGGCTTGGCGTTGAAGGCCACACCGAGGCCCGCCGTGTTGAGCATGTCGAGGTCGTTGGCCCCGTCGCCGATGGCCACGGTCTGGTCGAGCGGCACCCCGGCCTGGTGCGCGAAGTCCCGCAGCAGCCTGGCCTTGCCGGCCCGGTCCACGATGTCGCCGGTGACCCGGCCGGTCAGCTTGCCGTCGACGATCTCCAGGGTGTTGGCGGAGGCGAAGTCCAGCCCCAGCTCGTCCTTGAGCGCATCGGTGACCTGGGTGAACCCGCCCGATACGACGCCGACTTGATAGCCGAGCCGCTTGAGGGTCCGCACCAGGGTCCGGGCGCCGGGGGTGAGCCGTACCTCCTTGCGCACGGCCTCGACCACCGACTCGTCGAGCCCGCCGAGCAGCTCGACCCGGGCGTGCAGGGACTGCTCGAAGTCCAGCTCGCCGCGCATCGCGGCGGCGGTCACCTCGGCCACCTCCGCCTCGCAGCCGGCGTGCGCCGCGAACAGCTCGATGACCTCGTCCTGGATCAGCGTCGAGTCGACGTCCATCACGACCAGCCGCTGGGCCCTGCGCTGCAGCCCGGCCGCCACCACGGCGACGTCCACACCCAGCTGCGCGGCCTCCAGGGCCAGGGCGGTGCGCAGCGGCTCGGTGGCCGTGCCGGACACCGCGAATTCCACGGCGGTCACCGGATACTTGGCGAGGCGGAAAATACGGTCGATATTGCCGCCGGTGGCCGTTATGGCGGCGGCGATGGCGGCGGTGGACTCCGCGGTGAGCGGGTGCCCCAGCACGGTGACGTGCGAACGTCCGGTGCCGCGCGGACGGTTGTCGCCCCGGCCGGAGATGATCTCCGCCTGGAGGTTCAGCGACTCGGCCCAGCTGTGCACGGTGGCCCGCAGGTCGCCTTCGGAGGAGCCCGAGGTGCCCTTGGCGGGGGAGGGGGTGGTGACCAGTGCGCACAGCGTGATGCGCCCTCGGGTCACCACCTGCTCGATGTCCACGACATCGACGGAGTAGGCGGCGAGGGTGTCGAAGAGACCTGCGGTGATGCCGGGCCGGTCCTTCCCGAAGATCTTCACGAGGAGGGTCGGTACGTCGTCACCCGGGACGGCGGTGGCAGGCGGGATCTGCGATGCGCTCATGGTGCCCTTACGGTAACCGCCGGGCCGTCGCGCCCGTACGGGTGTCCGGGGTTCGGACCGCCGCGGCCCGTGCCCGCGCGCACCCGCACACCGACGCTCCGCCCCGGATGCCTCCGTCGATCGTTATGGAGTCGTGTCCGGCCCGCTCCGGCGTGGTCGCGCCGCCGGAACGCCAACGCCCTTGCGGCGGTGACACGTTCGGGCCGATAACGGAACGCAACCGCGACAGTCCGCGGTGTCGATCATGGTTTTGTCCGCTCCATCCCATAATGCGGCCTCCGGGGCGGACGCGCATCGCGTCCGGGACGGGCCCGACCGCGCCCCGTCGGACACCGGGGCGTCCGGGAACACCCGTAATCCGGTGATCCCTGCGCATCCATGGGTTCTTCCCGCGCTCCGGGAGAGTTTGGCGGGCCGCCCGCACGAGCCGTCCGCACCCCGGCCCCGTCCCGGTTTCCGGTCCACGGGCCGAGCCTGAAATAGTTCCTCACGATGTTCGCCATCCCTAGACTTCCCATACAGGGCGTCACTCGGGGGACTATGTAATGGGGCATGGAGTGCCTGAACTCGTACTCGAATTGAACGGAAGGACCTGGACGCTCGACCCGTCCCGGTCCTACAACGTGGGCCGTGATCCGCAGGGCGACATGGTGCTCGACGACGCCAGGGTCTCCTGGCGCCACGCCACCGTGCGGTGGGGTGGCCGCAGCTGGATCATCGAAGACCAGGGCAGCACCAACGGCACCTACGTCCAGGGCCAGCGGATCCACCAGATGGAGATCGGCCCCGGCTCGACCGTGCACCTGGGCAACGCCACAGACGGCCCCCGGGTGACCCTGTCCGCCGCGGCGCCGGCCGCCGACGCCTTCCAGGCGCAGCCCGCGATGACGCCGCAGCAGCAGGCGGCGCAGGGCTGGCAGGCGCCGCCCGCGCACCAGCAGCCGGCCCAGCAGCCGCCCGTACAGCACCAGCCGCCCGCCCAGCAGGGCTGGCAGGCGCCGCCGCAGGGCCAGCAGCCGCCGTACGTCCCGCCGCAGCAGGCCGGGCAGCCCCAGCAGCCCCAGCAGGCCCAGCAGCGCCCCGCGCAGCGGCCGGCCGGCGCACCGGCCCAGGGCGACCGCAGCCCGACCACCTTCCACCGCCTCGACACGGGCCGGGTGATGCGGATCGGCCGTGCGCTGGAGAACGAGCTGGTCGTCTCCGACCTCCAGGTCTCCCGCCACCACGCCGAGTTCCGCGCCACCCCCGACGGCCGCTTCGAGATCCGTGACCTGGGCAGCCACAACGGCACCTACGTCAACGGCCAGCCGGTCACCAAGTCCGGTACCGCGCTGATCGGCCCGAACGACATCATCGGCGTCGGCCACTCCACCTTCCGGCTGGTCGGCGACCGCCTGGAGGAGTTCGTCGACACCGGCGAGGTCTCCTTCTCGGCCCGCCACCTCACGGTCACCGTCGACGGCGGCAAGCAGATCCTCAAGGACGTCTCCTTCGGCGTCCCGGAGAAGTCGCTGGTCGCGGTCATCGGCCCGTCCGGCTCCGGCAAGTCGACGCTGCTCAAGGCGCTGACCGGCTACCGCCCCGCCAACGAGGGCGACGTCCTCTACGACAACCGGAACCTCTACAAGCAGTTCGCCGAGCTGCGTCAGCGCATCGGTCTGGTCCCGCAGGACGACATCCTGCACAAGGAGCTGACCGTCCAGAAGGCGCTGCGCTACGCGGCCAAGCTCCGCTTCCCCGGTGACACCGCGGAGGCCGAGCGCGAGGCCCGGATCGACGAGGTGCTGCACGAGCTCAAGCTCCATGTGCACAAGGAGAAGAAGGTCACCTCGCTCTCCGGCGGCCAGCGCAAGCGCGTCTCGGTGGCCCTGGAGCTGCTGACCAAGCCGTCGCTGATCTTCCTCGACGAGCCGACCTCCGGCCTCGACCCGGGCATGGACCGCGACGTCATGAAGCTGCTCCGCGACCTCGCCGACGACGGCCGCACGGTCCTGGTCGTCACCCACTCCGTGGCCGAACTCGGCCTCTGCGACAAGCTGCTGGTGATGGCCCCCGGCGGTGGCGTGGCCTACTTCGGCCCGCCCGAGGAGGCGCTGAACTTCTTCCAGTACGAGACCTGGGCGGACGTCTTCTCGGCCTTCGAGAACTACCGCGACTACGACTGGATGGGCCGTTGGCGCGGCTCCCCGCACTACCAGATGTACGCCGCCGACCTCGACGCGGTCGCCCCGCAGTCGGTGAACGTCCAGCCGCCGCCGGCCCGGATGCAGAAGTCCCAGAGCTGGGGCTCGCAGCTGTGGACGCTGATGCGGCGCTATGTCTCGGTGCTCGCCTCCGACCGCGGCTTCCTGGGGCTGATGGTGATCCTGCCGGCGGTCCTCGGTGTGGTCTCGATGCTGATCCCCAGCGACTACGGCCTCGGGTACGGCCCGCTGAACAAGCACCGCACCAACCGCGACGCGAGCACGATCATGCTGATCCTCGCGGTCGGCATGTGCTTCTCGGGTGCGGCCAACTCGGTCCGTGAGCTGATCAAGGAGCGGGTCATCTACGAGCGGGAACGGGCCACCGGCCTGTCGCGCTCGGCGTACCTGATGTCCAAGGTGATCGTGCTCGGTGTGGTCACGGCCATCCAGGGCGTGATCATCGCGGCGATCGGCTTCTCGACCCGGAACATGCCGGCCGAGGGCCTGGTGGTCGAGAACGCCCCGGCCATCGAGATGGCGCTGGCGATCATCGCGCTGGGCTTCACCTCGATGATGTTCGGCCTGATCATCTCCGCGCTGGTCAAGACCGCCGAGAAGACCATGCCGCTGCTGGTCATGTTCGCGATCGTCCAGGTGGTCTTCACCGGCGTGCTCTTCCAGCTGTTCGACACCCCGGGCGTCGCCCAGTTCGCCTGGCTGATGCCGTCGCGCTGGGCCGTCGCCGCGATGGGCGCGACCGGCGACATGAACACCCTGCTGCCGTGGGAGCTGGGCAACCCCGACCCGCTGTGGAAGCACCAGACCGGCGTCTACGTGATGGACATGATCATCCTGATCAGCCTGGGCGTCGCGCTCGCCTTCGTCGTCGCGCGGCTGCTGCGCCGCCACGAGCCGGAGGTCATGCGCAAGTAGCGCGTCCCGCGGCACAACGCCCGAGGGGCGGCACCCGGTATTCGGGTGCCGCCCCTCGGGCGTGCTGCGCCGTGTGCGCGGACTGCGTGGACCGGCGGCTCAGTAGGCCGAGTTGACGTTGTCCATCGAGCCGTACTTGTCGGCCGCGTAGTTGCAGGCGGCGGTGATGTTGGCGACCGGGTCGTAGATGTTCCAGGACGTGCCCTCGACGTGCCACGTCTTGAAGGTCGGGTCGATGACCTGCAGCAGGCCCTTGGACGGGATGCCGTTCTGGGCGTTGATGTCCCAGAGGTTGATGGCCATCGGGTTACCGCTCGACTCCCGGATGATGTTCCGGTAGATGCCGTTGTAGGAGCCGGGGATGCCCTTCTTCGCCATGACGTCCAGCGACTCGCGGATCCAGCCGTCGAGGTTGTCCGGGTAGGTCTTGGCGGCCGGCTTCGGCGCGGCGGCGGGGATCGCGGTGCGTACGGCGGACCGGCTCGCGGCCTGCTTGGCCTTGCGCGCCTTCTCGGCCTTGGCCTTCGCCGCGGCGGCGGCCTTCGCCTTCGCGGCCTTCTCGGCGGCGGCCTTCTTGGCGGCGGCCTCGGCCTTGCCCTTGGCGGCGGACTTGTCGGCCTGCTGGGTGATGGTGGCCTGCTGGGTCTTGGCGGCGGTGTCCACCGCGCCGAAGGCCACCGGCTTGACGTTCTCGACGGCCTCGGCCTGGGTCTTGCCCTGCTCGGCGTCGGCCCCCGGGACAATGCTGAAGACCAGTGCGGCGGCACCGGCGGCGGCGACACCGGCGACGGAGAGCTTGTGCGTCCGGGTCAGGCGGTTCAGACCAGAAGTGGCGTGCTTAGGCATGGCGGGACAGACCTTCCGATGGGGGACATCGCACGGGCCCTGAGCGGCGGCGAACGCCGAGTCATGAACCACGGCGCCGAGCGACGGGAGCCATTCTTAGCGGCCGAAAATTGCCCCGGCAAAGGTGTGACGTACGATCCCGGTTAGTGGAACCCTGGGCGGGAATATTGCGTCCCGTACCGTCATTTCCCAGCTCACGCCCTATTTGGGGGACCACTAACCCGGGTCGTAAGTGATGTGCGTCCTATTAGCGGCGTCACACCACGGAACGGTTTATCTCGCCAGACGTAATTGCAAACGCACAGTCTGTAGAGGTCAGATCTCCACCATGACCTGGTCCAGGGACTTTCGGATCAAATCGGGCACTTCGCACTCCGGGGCGGGATATCCCACCGGAATCACCGCGAACGCCTTCTCGTTGGCGGGCCGCCCCAGCGTCTCCCGCAGGAAGCGCATCGGGCTGGGCGTGTGCACCAGCGCCGCCAGCCCCGACAGATGCAGCGCGGACAGCAGCATGCCGACCGCGATGCCCACCGACTCGTCCACGTAGTAGTGCTTGCGCCGGCTGCCGTCCTCGCCCAGCCAGTGCCGCTGCTGGAAGACGACGATCAGCTGCGGGGCATCGGTCAGATGCGGCTTGACCTCGTCCGTGCCCAGCGGCCGCAGCGCCGCGAGCCACTCCTCGCCCAGCCGGCCCCCGTAGGACACCCGCTCCTCCGCCTCGGCCGCCGCCCTGATCCTGCGGCGCACCTCGGGGTCCTTGACCAGGACGAACGTCCAGGGCTGCTGGTGCGCCCCGGACGGCGCGGTGGCCGCGCAGGCGATCGCGTCCCGCACCACCTGCTCCGGAACCGGGTCGGCGGCGAACTGGCGGACCGTGCGCCTGCGGCCCATCCGCTCGCGCAGCTCGGCGGCGCGGGCCAGCGACTCGGCCGCGGGCATCCGCTCGGGTCGGTAGGGGACCGGTCGGTAGGGCGCGCCGTGGGTCGGCGTCCAGCGTGTCGTTGCGTCTGACTGCGTTGGTTGCGACATACACCGAGTCTGGAACTCAGTCCGGCAGCAGCAGATGCAGATCGCCGAATTCGTGCCACAGGTAGCGGCGCCGCACCGCCTCGTCGTAGGCGCGCCGCAGGGCCGCCCCGTCCGCCGTCACGGACGCCACCGCCTGAAGCATCAGCAGATGCGAGGCGGTGGGCTCGTGCAGCCCGGTGAGCAGGCCGTCCACCGCCCGCACCCCGCGCTCCGGCGTCACCACCAGCTCCGTCCAGCCGGCCGCCGCCCGTACCCGCCCGTCGGCCCCGGTCGCCGACTCCAGCGCCCGTACGGCGGTGGTGCCCACCGCGATGATCCGCCCTCCGGGGGCGCCCCGCACCGAACCGCCGTCCCGCCGCGCCGCCCTGCGCCGCGCCCGTACGGCGTTCACCAGCCACGCCGTCGCCGGCGGCACCGTGAACCGCTCCGGGTACGGCGGCTCGAACGCCTCCGCCGACGCCACCCCCGTGTGCAGCGAGATCGGCGCGAACTGCACCCCCCTGCCGATCAGCCGGGCCACCAGCTCCGGCGTGAAGGGCCTCGCCGCGCTCGGCATCTCCGCGCTGCCGTCGCCGGGGGAGTCCTCGGCGAACACCGTCTGGTAGGCGGCCAGCGGCTGGTCCCGGTCCGTGTAGCCGTAGCGGATCGGCCGCCCGTGGCGCCGCATCAGCTCCGGCACCCGCACGCCCGCCGGCCGCGCCCACCACAGCCGCCGGCCTGCGGGGTCCACCGGGGCCTGGAGCACCAGCCGTCCCCCGCCCGGCAGCCGCACCGCCACGCCGGCCGGTCCGCCCGCCCGCGGCCGGGTGCTGCCCAGGCCGTCCGGGCTGCGCAGCTCCACCGCCCAGCAGCCGGCCACCGCCCGGCCCGCCGGGTGCCGGCGGTCCGCCCGGGTCGAGAAGTGCACCACCACCGGCTCGCCACGTCCGCGCCCGTCGCCGATCCTGCCGTCCACCGCCGCGGGCAGCGTCCGTGAGGTGTTCACCACCAGCACGTCCCCGGCCGCCAGCAGCTCCGGCAGCTCGCCGAAGGAGTGGTGGCCGATCCCGTCCGCGCCCCGGCTCACCATCAGCCGTACGGCATCCCGGCCCAGGCCCGGTCCGCGCTGCTCGGCCGGCACCCGCGCCGACAGCTCCTGCGGGACCGGGAGCACCTCCGCGATCACCGGGAGCTCGCACCGTCGGGCGCGGCCGTCAGATCCGCGGCCGTGTAGCGCCCACTGGCGGCCGCCCCGTCCAGCAGCCGCAGCAGCGCCGGGACCACCGTCTGGGGCAGCGGCCGCCCGGAGCCGTCGTCGTCCGGCACCGCGGCCGCGTACAGATCGGTCCGCATGTCGCCCGGGTCCACCCACCACACCCGCAGTCCCGGCTCCTCCACCGCCAGCACCGCCGACAGCTGGTCCAGCGCCGCTTTCGAGGCGCCGTAGCCGCCCCAGGTCGGATAGGCCTCGACGGCGGCGTCCGAGCTGAGGGTGAGAACGGCGCCATGCACCCCTACATAAGGGTGCGAAACGGACAAGTCGGTATTTTGGGAATTCTCGGAGTAAGGGTGCGGATCGTATGCCTCGGCGGGGTGCTCATCCCCCCTAAAGGGTGCCTCCCCTATATAAGGGGCCTCTGCTACATACGAGGGCGGATAGGAGAAATAAGAGGAGTCACGCAAAAGCGGCAAAGCCTCCTTGATGAGCTCCAGTGGTGCCACCACGTTCACCTCCAGCGCCCTCCGCAGCCCCGCCGCCGGCAGCTCCGCCAGCCGCACCAGCGGCTCGGCCCCCAGCGCGCTGGCGTTGTTCACCAGCAGATCGAGCCCGCCCAGCTCCCCGGCCGCGGCCACCAGCGCCGTTCGGTGCCCGCCGCCCGCCACGTCCCCGGGCAGCGCCACCACCCGACTCCCCGCCCCGCGCAGCTCCCGCGCCGCCTTAGCCAGCGGACCGGCCGCCCTGGCGTCCACCACCAGATCCCAGCCGCGTCCGGCCAGCGCCCCGGCGAGCGCCAGGCCCAGCCCCTTCGATGCCCCCGTGATGACCGCCACCGGCATGATCGCGTCCCCTTTCCCGGCCGGGCCCGCCGAGCCGAGCCCACGCCCTCACCGTAGGAACGCCACCGCCCCGCGGACGTCGGCCGACGGACCGGCCGTGGCCAGGGCATTCGGCCTAGGCCGCGGGTCCTAGGCGGAAGGCGTCGCCGGACCGATACGGGCCGCTCACCCCGCCGGTACGGTGAGGCCATGACCAACGGACCGGGAGCCGGGATCCCCGCGGTGAGCACCGCGATCCTGGCGATGAGCAGGCATCTGGAGGTACGCGACGTCCTGAAGACGATCGTGGCCTCGGCCCGCGAGCTGCTGGACGCCGAGTACGCCGCCCTCGGGGTGCCCGACGACCACGGCGGCTTCGCCCAGTTCGTGGTGGACGGCGTCAGCGCCGAGCAGTGGAAGGCCATCGGCCCACTACCCCGCCAGCACGGCATCCTCGCCGCGATGCTGCACAACGCCACTCCCGAGCGGCTCGCCGACGTCCGAGAGGACCCCCGCTTCGGCGGCTGGCCGACGGCCCACCCGGACATGTCCGACTTCCTCGGCCTGCCGGTCGCCGACGGCGACGAGATCCTCGGCGCCCTCTTCCTCGCCAACAAGCGCTGCCCCAAGCCCGACGGCGGCTGCGGCTTCACCGAGGACGACGAGCGGCTGCTCGGCATACTCGCCCAGCACGCCGCCATCGCCCTGACCAACGCCCGCCTCTACGAGCGCAGCCGCGAGCTGACCATCGCGGGCGAGCGCGCCCGCCTCGCCCACGAACTGCACGACGCGGTCGCCCAGAAGCTCTTCTCGCTCCGCCTCACCGCCCAGGCCGCCACCGCCCTGGTCGACCGCGACCCGGCCCGCGCCAAGGACGAACTGCACCAGGTCGCCGCGCTGGCCGCGGAGGCCGCCGACGAACTGCGCGCCGCCGTCGTCGAACTGCGCCCCGCCGCCCTGGACGAGGACGGCCTGGTCGCCACCCTGCGCTCGCAGATCCAGGTCCTGGACCGCGCCCACTGCGCACGGGTCACCTTCGCGGCCCAGGGTGTACGGGCGCTGCCCGCCGCCCAGGAGGAGGCCGTGCTCCGGGTCGCCCAGGAGGCACTGCACAACGCCCTGCGGCACTCGGGCGCCGAGCGCGTCGAGGTCACGCTCTCCCGCAGCGGCCAGGGGGCGCTGCTGCGGATCGCCGACGACGGCAGCGGCTTCGACCCGAAGGCCGTGCGCCGGGCCGGCCGCCACCTCGGCCTGGTCTCGATGCGCGACCGCGCCGGCGGCGTCGGGGGAAAGCTCACCGTGGAGTCGGAGCCCGGCAAGGGCACCGCTGTCGAGATGGAGGTGCCCGGTGGCTGACACCGGCTCAATCCGCGTACTGCTGGTCGACGACCACCAGGTCGTCCGCCGGGGTCTGCGGACGTTCCTGGAGGTCCAGGACGACATCGAGGTGGTGGGGGAGGCCTCCGACGGGGCCGAGGGCGTCGCCGCCGCCGAGCAACTGCGCCCGGACGTCGTCCTGATGGACGTCAAGATGCCCGGGATGGACGGCATCGAGGCGCTCCGCAAGCTGCGCGAACTGGACAACCCCGCACGGGTGCTGGTGGTGACGAGCTTCACCGAGCAGCGCACCGTCGTCCCGGCGCTGCGCGCGGGCGCGGCCGGCTACGTCTACAAGGACATCGACCCGGAGGCGCTGGCCGCGGCCATCCGCTCCGTGCACGCCGGCCATGTCCTGCTGCAGCCCGAGGTGGCCGGCGCGCTGCTCTCCCAGGACGAGGGCAACGGCGGCAGCGGGCGCGGCACCTCGCTCACGGAACGGGAGAGCGAGGTCCTGGGCCTGATCGCGGACGGCCGCTCCAACCGCGAGATCGCCCGTGCGCTGGTGCTGTCCGAGAAGACCGTCAAGACCCATGTCTCCAACATCCTCATGAAGCTGGACCTCGCCGACCGGACACAGGCGGCGCTGTGGGCCGTCCGGCACGGCATCGGGGCCTGAAACCCACACAGCTCCGGGGGTCCGACGGTCGTCCCGTACGACAATGCGTCAAGCCGAACGTCGACTTCCGATCAGAGATTCATACTGTCGTGTAGCCGTAGCCCGTTTGGCGTATCTCTCCTCAGGGCGGGCCGTTGTTCAGAGCAGTCGTGGCGGCTGGTCACGGCAACGGCAATGAGGAGCAAGAGAGTGAAGAACATCAAGCGCGCAGCGGCCATCACGATGGTGGCGAGCGGTCTCGCCCTCGCGGGCGCCGGCGTCGCTTCGGCCCACGGCCCGCAGGCCGGCGGCCAGGCCGTGCACTCCCCGGGCATCGTCTCCGGCAACAACACCCAGGTGCCGGTGAACGTCGCCACCAACGTCTGTGGCAACAGCCTCCACATCGTGGGCATTCTCAACCCCAACTTCGGTGAGCGCTGCGTCAACAACTGACCGGGGCACCACCTGCAGGATCCGCGTGACCCGCGCTCCGTCATGAACCCTGCGGGTCACGCCGGACCGGCCCCGTCACCCCTTGGACGAGCGGCCGGTCCGCTCCGCACCACCACCGTCATCCGTGGCCCCGTGCCACCACCTAAGGAACTCATCTCATGAACACCGTCAAGAAGGCCGCCCTCGTTCTCTCCGCCACCGGTCTGGCCCTTGGTGCCGCCGCCGGCGCTGCGTTCGCCACCGACGGTTCCCAGGCCGGCGGCCAGGCCGTGCACTCCCCGGGCATCGTCTCCGGCAACAACACCCAGGTGCCGGTGAACATCCCCGTGAACGTCAACGGCAACAGCGCCAACGTGGTGGGGATCGGCAACGCCGTCTTCGACAACGTCAGCGTCAACAACTGACGCTGCCCGATCACGGGCTGAACAGCTCACCTGCCCCGAGCTGTTCAGCCCGTGGGCACTGCCGGCCTCGCACACCGGCCGGCCCCGGCTCCACACAGCAACCGTCGTTTGCGGCCCTGTGTCACCCGTAAGGAACTCACACTCCATGAACACCGCCAAGAGGGCCGCACTCGTCGTTGCCACCACCGGGCTGGCCCTCGGCATCGCCGTCGGCTCCGCCTCCGCCGCCGGCGGGGCGCAGGCCGACGGCAAGGCCGAGAACTCCCCGGGCATCGGCTCGGGGAACCTCGTCCAGGTCCCCGTGCACGTGCCCGTGAACGCCACCGGCAACAGTGCCCACGTCGTCGGTGTGCTCAGCCCCACCTTCGACAACGCGAGCGCGAACAGCTGAGGTTGCCCGGAACGGGGTGAACAGCTCACCTGCCCGAGCTGTTCACCCCGTCTCGGCAACGGCCCCGTCGTCGACCACACAATGGTCCGGCGGGGTCCGTTCCGTTCACCCCCGGCGCCGCTCCCGCTCCTCCACCGCGGAGTTGTACGCCGCCACCTGTGCCCGCCGGGCCGTACGCTCCACCGGCCGCAGCGCCTCCGCACGCGCCGCGATCTCCGACGAGCTCACCGCCCCGCCGTGCTCGCCGTCCCCACCCGCCGAGCGGGCGATGTCGATCAGCGCGCCGACCCGCTGCGCGAGCTCCAGCACCCGCACCGCACGCGGCGGATATCCGGGGGCCAGCACCTGCCGTCCGGCCTCCGCCCGCGCCCGGTACGCCTCCAGCGCCGCCTGCGCCACCGGACCGGACCCGGCCACATCCAGCTTCGAGAGCAGCTCGGTCGCCTCCCGCAGCGCCTCCGCCAGCTCCCGCTCCGCCTCGCCCAGCGACGGCACGTCGGCCGGGTGCGCCTCGCGCGCCGGCAGGCAGCGCCAGACCACCTCCACATGCACATCGGGCGCGGCACCGCCCTCGGGCCCGGCCTCGTACGCCTCCGGGACCAGCCCCAG
Organism: Streptomyces sp. NPDC059008; assembly: GCF_042749045.1. Taxonomy (NCBI): domain Bacteria; kingdom Bacillati; phylum Actinomycetota; class Actinomycetes; order Kitasatosporales; family Streptomycetaceae; genus Streptomyces; species Streptomyces sp. NPDC059008. The sequence continues at coordinate 22,361 of NZ_JBHYJC010000064.1, forward strand.
CCCGGCACCCGCGGCGAGCACCGCCTCCCCGGCCTCCAGCGCCCGCGCATTGAATTCCGGCGGGCCGCACAACCCCAGCGGATGCCCCGGTACAGGCAGCGCCACCCGCAGGCCGACCGCCCCCAGCGCCCGCAGCCGGCCCAGCGCGAGCGTCAGCCCGACCGGCTTCTCCTCCCCGGGCAGGCCTTCCACGCGGTGCACCGCATCGTCGTCCGCGATCCGATGCGCGGCTTCATCTGGCGAGACAAGTCCGGCCAAAAGGGCATTTCCCCATGCCGCCAGCCGTCCCGAGCGAGGTTCATCGAGCATGGCCCCCAGCCTAGGGAACGGCACTGACAACGAGTGGCGTAGGTTTGCAGGGGGCTGCGCCTACAGGTGTACGCGACGACCGAGAAGCAATGGGAGACAACGCGCTCATGAGCGATGTGCTGGAGCTGGTGGACGTATCCGTGGTCCGCGAAGGACGGGCTCTGGTGGACCAGGTCTCCTGGTCGGTGAAGGAGGGGGAGCGCTGGGTGATCCTCGGCCCCAACGGCGCCGGCAAGACCACCCTGCTGAATGTCGCCTCCAGCTACCTCTTCCCGACCAAGGGCACCGCCTCCATCCTCGGAGAGCAGCTCGGCAAGGTCGACGTCTTCGACCTGCGCCCGCGCATCGGCGTCGCCGGCATCGCGCTCGCCGACAAGCTGCCGCGCAGCCAGACCGTCCTGCAGACCGTCCTCACCGCCGCGTACGGCATGACCGCGAGCTGGCAGGAGGACTACGAGGACGTCGACGAGCAGCGTGCCCGCGCCTTCCTCGACCGCCTGGGCATGACCGCCTACCTCGACCGCAAGTTCGGCACCCTCTCCGAGGGGGAGCGCAAGCGGACCCTGATCGCCCGCGCGATGATGACCGACCCCGAGCTGCTTCTGCTGGACGAGCCGGCCGCCGGTCTCGACCTCGGTGGCCGCGAGGACCTGGTGCGTCGCCTCGGCCGCCTGGCCCGCGACCCGTACGCGCCCTCGATGATCATGGTCACCCACCACGTCGAGGAGATCGCCCCCGGCTTCACCCACGTCCTGATGATCCGTCAGGGCAAGGTGCTCGCCGCCGGCCCGCTCGACCTCGAACTGACCTCCAGCAACCTCTCCCACTGCTTCGGCCTGCCGCTGATCGTCGAGCGCAACGGCAACGACCGCTGGACCGCGCAGGGACTGCCGCTGACCTGAGCCCCGCCCGTCGCCCGGCCGCCCACCCCGTAGGAGCCCCTGACGCGGCGCCGGTCCCGGTCGCCGACCGATCGCGCCCTGTCCCGGTCCGCCGCACGGACCTACCATGAAGCCGTGGATCCATGGGTGTGGTGGCTGATCGCCGCCGTAGGGCTGGGTATTCCTCTCGTCGTGACCGCGATGCCCGAATTCGGGATGCTCGCGGTCGGCGCCGTCGCCGGTGCCGTCACCGCAGCGGTCGGTGGCGGCACCGTCCTCCAATTCCTCGTGTTCGCCGCCGTGTCGGTGGCGCTGATCGCCGTCGTACGGCCGATCGCCAACCGCCACCGCGGCCAGGGCCCCCAACTCGCCTCCGGAGTCGACGCGCTCAAGGGCAGGACCGCCACGGTCCTGGAGCGGGTCGACGGCGGCGAGGGCGGCCGCATCAAACTCGCCGGCGAGATCTGGTCCGCCCGCGCCCTGGACACCGAGCGGGTCTACGAACCCGGCCAACAGGTCGACGTCGTCGAGATCGACGGTGCCACCGCCGTCGTCATCTGACCTGAACACGCTGCGCCACGAGCCATGTCTCTGAAAGACTGATCAACGGCAAGCCGGTCACACCGGCCGGCACGGACCAGCAACGAAGGGCACGGGAGCCGCTGTGGAACCGATCATCATCGTCCTGATCATCCTGGTGGTGCTCGTGTTCATCGCACTCATCAAAACGATCCAGGTCATCCCACAGGCCAGCGCCGCCATCGTGGAGCGGTTCGGCCGCTATACGAGAACCCTGAACGCGGGCCTGAACATCGTCGTCCCGTTCATCGACTCCATCCGCAACCGCATCGACCTCCGCGAGCAGGTCGTGCCGTTCCCGCCGCAGCCGGTGATCACCCAGGACAACCTGGTCGTGAACATCGACACCGTCATCTACTACCAGGTGACGGACGCGCGCGCGGCGACGTACGAGGTCGCCAGCTACATCCAGGCCATCGAGCAGCTCACGGTCACCACCCTGAGGAACATCATCGGCGGCATGGACCTGGAGCGGACCCTGACCTCCCGCGAGGAGATCAACGCGGCGCTGCGCGGCGTCCTGGACGAGGCCACCGGCAAGTGGGGCATCCGCGTCAACCGCGTCGAGCTCAAGGCCATCGAGCCGCCGACCTCCATCCAGGACTCGATGGAGAAGCAGATGCGCGCCGACCGCGACAAGCGCGCCGCCATCCTCCAGGCCGAAGGTGTCCGCCAGTCCCAGATCCTGACCGCCGAGGGCGAGAAGCAGTCCTCCATCCTGCGCGCCGAGGGTGAGGCCAAGGCCGCCGCACTGCGCGCCGAGGGCGAGGCCCAGGCGATCCGGGTGGTCTTCGAGTCCATCCACGCCGGCGACCCGGACCAGAAGCTGCTGTCCTACCAGTACCTCCAGATGCTCCCGAAGATCGCCGAAGGCGACGCGAACAAGCTCTGGATCGTGCCGAGCGAGATCGGCGACGCCCTCAAGGGCCTCGGCGGCGCCATCGGCAACTTCACCCCGCCGACCGGCGGCGGCTCCATCCCCAAGCCCAGCACGCCGAAGCACGAAAATCCGCCGATCGACTGACCACCGCGCGCCCCTGGGGCATGATCGGGCGAGACCGTACCGATCATGCTCGGGGGAGCCAGCGTGACCATCTGGGAAGCCGTAGCCGTCCTCGCCGCGGGGGTCGGCGCCGGCACGATCAACACCATCGTCGGGTCCGGGACCCTCATCACCTTCCCGGTGCTGCTCGCCTTCGGGCTGCCGCCGGTCACCGCCAACGTCTCCAACACCCTGGGGCTGGTGTCCGGTTCGCTCAGCGGCGCCTTCGGCTACCGCCGTGAACTCGCCGGCCAGCGCCGCCGCCTGCTGCGCCTGGGGACCACCGCCCTCCTCGGCGGCCTGGGCGGCGCGATCCTGCTGCTGGCGCTGCCGCCGGAGGCGTTCGCCATAGTCGTCCCGGTGTTGATCGCGGTCGCACTCGTCCTCGTCGTCGCACAGCCCGCGCTCTCCGCCCGCCTCCGTGCCCGCCGCGAGCGCAGCGGCACCACCGCACACCCCGACGGCGGCCCCCTGCTGGTCCTCGGGCTGCTGCTCGCCAGCGCCTACGGCGGCTACTTCGGCGCCGCCCAGGGCGTGATCTACATGGCCTTGATGGGCCTGCTGCTCGACGAGGACCTGCAGCGCCTCAACGCGATAAAGAACGTCCTCGCCGCGATGGTCAACGGCATCGCGGCGGTCTTCTTCCTCTTCGTCGCCACCTTCGACTGGGCCGCCGTGGGCCTGATCGCCCTCGGCTCCACCCTCGGCGGCCTGCTCGGCGCGAAGATCGGCCGCCGGCTGCCGCCCACCGCCCTGCGCGCCGTGATCGTCGTCGTCGGCCTGCTGGCCATCGTCCAACTCCTCCTCAAATAGCGGGAGTCGGGCGACGGCTCAGCGGTCGGACGGTGCTACGCCGGCAGGGCCAGCCACTCCGGCAGCGCCTCGCGTACGGACACCCCCAGCGTCGACAGCAGCGCATCCGCCGGCGTCGGCTCGAACGGCCGCCGCAGCAGCTGCATCCCCGCCTGCTCCGGCGTACGGTCCGCCTTGCGGTGGTTGTCCTCCGCGCACGAGGCGACGGTATTCAGCCAGGTGTCCCCACCGCCGTGCGAACGCGGCACCACATGGTCCACCGTGGTCGCCCGGCGCCCGCAGTACGCGCACCGGTGCTGGTCACGCACCAGCACACCCCGCCGCGACCACGGCGCCCGTTTTCGGAACGGCACCCGTACGTATCTGCTCAGTCTGATCACCTGCGGCACCGGCACGTCCACCGAGGCGGCCCGGATCCGCAGCCCCGGGTGCGCATGCTCGACGACGGCCTTGTCCTGCATGACCAGCACCACCGCGCGCCGCAGCGACACCGTCGCCAGCGGCTCGAAGCTCGCATTCAGCACCAGCGTCTCGCGCATCCCGTCCACCTCCCGGACCCGCTCCGCCCCCGTGGCGAAGTTGCTCCACTGTGCAGCGGCAGGTATTCCCCGAACAACGCAATTTCCGCATGCCACAAGGGAAATGGAGCGAGATCAGAAGATGAAGAAGAAGTGGTCCGGCGGCACCCCGCACACCGGGAAACGGCATCGCTCCGGGTCCCACCCCCGTGAGACACGCGGGACCCGGAGCGAACGGCAGCCGGCGCGGACGCCCGACACACAGACGGGCTCCGGCAAGCGACTCTGGCGACACACCTGCGCCCCGCCGCTCCCGCCACTGCGGTACCAGCTGCCCGACGCCCCTGTTACGGGGCGGCGGCGCAGTACCACTCTGCGTGCCGGAAGCGCCGGGGCGCAACGGAATTACGGGGCTCAGCCCGCCGGGACCTCGTACTCGGCGATCAGCTGGGCCCGGCCGATGGCGTGGAACCGCAGATTGAACCCCACCACCGCGGGCGAGGCCTCCGCGTCCGGCCCCAGCTTCTCCTGGTCCACCGCGTACACGGTGAACACATACCGGTGCGGCCCGTCCCCGGGCGGCGGCGCCGCGCCCCCGAAGTCCCGCGTGCCGTAGTCGTTGCGGACATGGACGGCGCCCTCGGGCAGCCCCTTCATCTCCCCAGACCCGGCACCGGCCGGCAGCTCGGTCACCGACGCCGGGAGGTCGAACAGCGTCCAGTGCCAAAAGCCGCTGCCCGTCGGCGCGTCCGGGTCGTAGCAGGTCACGGCGTAGCTCTTCGTCCCCGCGGGAGCTCCCTCCCACCGCAGGTGCGGCGAACGGTTCCCCTCGGCGAAGACCTGCTCCGGCCGCAGCGTCCCGCCCGGCTCCACCTCATCGCTCAGTACCGTGAACTCCGGCACCGGCGGATGGAAATCGTGCGGGAGCGGCCGCCGCTTCAGCTCGGACACGCGAACCTCCTGGTCGCTTGCTGACACCTTGTCCGGCCAGGTTAGAGCCAGTTCCGCTTGCCACCGACCTCCGCCAGCCACTGGTTGAGGTACGCCGCCCAGTCGGTCCCCTCGAAGTCGTTGAGCCCGACCGTGAACGACCGGTAGGTGTCCGACCCCTCGCTGAACAGGCCCGGCTTCTTGTCCATCTCCAGGATGACGTCCATCTCCCGGTCGTCCGCCACGAAGGACAGCTCGACCTGGTTCAGCCCCCGGTACTGCTGCGGGGCGTGGAACTCGATCTCCTGGTAGAAGGGCAGCTTCTGCCGCGTCCCCCGGATGTGCCCCTGCTCCAGGTCAGCGGCCTTGAAGCGGAACCCGAGCCGCCCGAACGCGTCGAGAATGGCCTGCTGCGCCGGCAGCGGGTGGACGTTCACCGGGTCGAGGTCGCCGGAGTCCACCGCGCGGGCGATCGCCAGCTCCGTGGTCACCCCGACGCTCATCCCGTGCAGATGCGTCCCGAGGAACGTGGTGATCGGCGTCTCCCACGGAATCTCCAGCCCGAACGGCACCGTGTGCGCCGCCCCCGGCTGCACCTCGAACGCCCCGCCCAGCTGCACCTTGGTGAACTGGATGTTCCGCTTGTACTCCTCCTCGCCGCTCTCGACCTCGACCCGGGCCTGCAGCCCGACCGACAGCCCCTGGATCTCCTGGGCGACGGACCCGCCCTGGATCCGCACCTCGCCCTGCACCACCCCGCCCGGGACCACGTTCTCCTCGAAGAGCACCGTCTCCACCGACGCGCCCCCGGCACCCAGGCTCGCCAGCAGCTTCTTGAATCCCATGCTCGTCCTCCCCAGGCGGAACGCCTGTGCTGTGTTGTCGCGCGCCGAGATCTCGGCTCGGTTCCTGCGCATCGCTTCCTACGAACGCGAAACCGCGAAGGCCGGTTCCACGGCCCCACCCTCCCAACCCCGACGCCCCGCTGGCCAGCCGGCACCCACCACCGCTCCACTACCCTCGGGCCGCATGACCGACGTACCGGAACGAATGCCGCTCCACCGCGACTTCTTCGACCGCCCCGTCGTGGAGGTGGCCCCCGACCTCCTGGGCCGCACCCTCGTCCGCCACACCCCCGACGGCCCGATCGAACTCCGGCTGACCGAGGTCGAGGCGTACGACGGCGAGTCCGACCCCGGCTCCCACGCCTACCGCGGCCGCACCGCCCGAAACGCCACCATGTTCGGCCCGCCCGGCCACGCGTACGTCTACTTCATCTACGGCATGTGGTTCAGCCTGAACGCGGTCTGCGGCCCCGAGGGCCAGGCGAGCGGCGTCCTCCTGCGCGCCGGCGAGATCCTCACCGGCGCTCCGCTCGCCGCGGCCCGGCGCCCCAAGGCCCGCAGCGCCAACGAGCTGGCAAAGGGCCCGGCCCGCCTGGCCACCGCCCTGGACATCGACCGCGCCCTCGACGGCGTGGACCTGTGCGCCGGCGGCCAAGCGCCCCTCACCCTGCTGCACGGCCGGCCGCCCGCCCCCGCGCGGGTACGCAACGGCCCGCGCACCGGCGTCGGCGGAGACGGAGCCGACCACCCCTGGCGCTACTGGATCGCCGACGATCCGACGGTCAGTCCGTACCGCCGGCACGTCCCCCGTCGCCGCACCGCCGGCGCAACTTGACTCTCCACGGTCAACCGCCTAACGTAGCCCGAGCCGTTGGAGACGGGCAGCGCTATCTGCGCAGACCGCCAGACGGCGCAACCAACTACTCTCAACGACTCCCTGACGGGTCTTATTCGGCGTTGCCGAAATTCGATCCGCCGGCTCGATTATGAGCCGCAAGGGAAAGCCGCTAAAGTAGTAACCACGCCGAAAGGGCAGCCGAAAAAGCCGCTCCGAAGCGAACCTCCGACGGAAACCGGAACCGGAATCGAAGCGAAACCGGATCTGCTAGAGTCGGAAACGCGAAGAAGCCGAAAGGCCGAAACGCACCGGCGAAAATCGGAGCCGCAAGGATCTGATAGAGTCGGAAACGCAAGATCGAAGGGAAGCG
>NZ_JBHYJC010000065.1:0-28454 GCF_042749045.1 Streptomyces sp. NPDC059008
GGACCGCGGGGCATGGCCCGCGGTCCCCGGCGCATCGTGCGTGCGGCGCGTGCGACCTCGTGGTATCGGCGGTGGCTCAGCCGCAGTTGCCCTTCGTCGGCCGGTCCGCGAAGCGGTCCGCGAGCCAGTCGGCGGCCGGCCGGGAACCCACGATCGCCCCGAGGACGTGCTCACCGAGCGGGATCGACTGCCACTGGACGGTGGCGCCCTTGGCGCACCAGTCGGCCCGCAGCTGCTTGCCGACCCCGTAGGGGATCAGTTCGTCGACGGTCCCGTGGTAGAGGTACACCGGGGCGTCCGGCTCGCGGGTGCCCAGGTCCGATGCGCGCAGCCGTCGCTGCCAGTCCGGTTCGTCCAGCGGGTTGCTGACGGTGACGTCGGAGATCTTCTTGAACAGACCGGCGACGGTGTCGACGGCCACGCAGTTCTTCTTCATGAAGTCGACGTAGTGCCGGCCCTTGTCGTTGAGGTACTTCTCCAGGTGCAGTTCGGGGAAGGCGGCGTTCTGCCCGGTGGCGGCCATCAGGATGAGTCCGGCGCCGATGTTGCCGTTGTTGGCGTCGGCGACCTTGCGCAGATCGGCCGGGACGCCGCCGGTCGCGGTGCCCTTGACGTCGAGTTCGGGCGCGTAGGAGCGGTGCAGTTCGGCGGCCCAGCTGCTGGCCTGGCCGCCCTGGGAGTAGCCCATGATGCCGACCGGGGAGTCCTCGGTGACGCCGGCCGCAGCGGCCCCGGGCAGCCGCTGGGCGGCTCGGGCGGCGTCCAGGACGGCCTGTCCCTCGGCGCGTCCGACGGTGTAGGTGTGGTCGCCGGGGGTGCCGAGTCCTTCGTAGTCGGTGACCGCGACCGCCCAGCCCCGGGCGGTGAGCTGCTGGATGAGATTGGCCTCCATGGTGGTGCCCTTGGGGAAGCCGGCCGAGGGCGCGCAGGAGTCGGCGAGGCCGACGGTGCCGACGGCGTAGGTGACGAGCGGCCGGGGGCCGGTGCGGCCGTCGTCGGGGACGACGACCGTGCCGGAGACGGTGTTGGGGGTGCCCTCGGCGGTGGTGGAGCGGTAGGTGACGTGCCAGGCGCGGGTGCGGGTGGGCTGGCCGGGCAGCGGATGGAAGGACGTCGGGGCGGAGGCCACGATGTCGCCGGGGCTGCCGTGCGGCTGCGCGGCCGGACGCGGTGCCGCGGCGCTCGCGCCGGTGAGGCCGAGCGTGAGTGCCAGGGCGGCGGTGGCGAGTGCGGTGGGGCGACGGTGCATACGGCTCTCCCAACTGACGTGGATGCCGGGGTGGTTGCTGCGACCGTAGTGACTCGCCGGTAAGGAAGGCGCTGACCGGGACGCTCAGCTTGGTTGACCCGGTGTCTCATGACGCGTGGGCCGGTCGACGGGGGCGGGGCGGCCGGGCTGCTCGGCGGCCGCCCCGCTCAGCCGGTAGGCGCCGGGTGTGGTGCCCGTCCAGCGCCGGAAGGCGCGGTGGAACGCGGTGTCCTCCGAAAAGCCGATCCGCGCCGCGAGTTCGGCGATCGGCTCGTGGCCCGCGACCAGTGAGCTGATCGCCGCGTCCCGGCGTACCGCGTCCTTCAGCCGCTGGTACGAGGTCCCCTCGGCCTGGAGCCTGCGCCGCAGCGTCGCCGGGCTCACCGCCAGCCGGGCCGCGACCTCGCCGACCTCCGGGAGCCGTGCCGGGGTCGCGGTCCGCAGCGCCTGGACGAGGGTGCGGCGCACCTGCTCGGCGACGGTGGTGCCGTAGTCGCGCCGGCTCAGCAGATCGGCCGGCGCCCGCCGCAGCATGGCCGCCAGCGCGCCCTCGTCCCGTACGACGGGCGCGGCGAGCCAGTGTGCGTCCCAGCCGGCCGCGGTGCGCTCGGCTCCGAAGTGCACCGGGCAGCCTAACAGTACGTCGTATTCGTGGGCGTGGGCCGGCGCCGGATAGGCGAACTGCGCCCAGCGCAGCGGGATGCGGCGGCCGATCAGCCAGCTGGAGAGCCGGTGCCAGATGATCAGGATGCACTCGGAGAGGAAGTCGCCCTCGTCGTAGGGGCGCAGGTCGGTGCGTACGGAGAAGACTGCCGGGGCGCGGTGGCCGGCCGGGGCGGGGAGCGTCTCGACCGCCATCTCGGGTCCGCCGGGAAAGAGCCGGTAGAAGCGCGCCGCCCGGTCCAGCGCCGCGCCCAGGTCGGGGCAGCCCAGGCAGGCGTGGCACATCATGGCGAAGGTGCCGCGGCGGCTGGGCTCGGGTCCCAGGCCCAGGAACTCGTCGTCCGTCGCGCGGTGCAGGGCCTTGACCAGCCGGGTGAACTGCTCCGGTGTGACGCGGGCGCGGTCGTCGCCGAGCAGCAGCGGCGGGATCCGGGCGGCCTGGAGCAGCGGCACGGTGTCGACGCCGAGGCGTTGTGCGCCGCTCAGCGCGGCTCGCACATGGTGCATCGCGATCGTCAGCCGGCCCATGGCCCGACACCGTAGCGGCCAGGAGCGAAGAGGTCAGCGGGCGTGACGGTTCCCGTCGTCCCGGCGGCCGGAGGGGTCCCTACGGTCTGCCGAGGGAACACCCCCTCGCCGCCCGCCGCGCCGTAGCGGACACTGCGCGCGCCGGGCGCCTCAGCAGATCCGCGGCAGCTGCTCCCCCAGTGGCAGATCGACCACGCGGGTACCGCCCAGGAGGGTGCGGGCCACGACCATGCCGGGGTGGGTGGCGACGGTCTCGCCGATGATGGTGGCGCCGGCACCCAGGGGGTGGGTGCGCATGGCGTCCAGGACGGCGTCGGCGTGCTCGCGGGGGACGAAGGCAACCAGTTTGCCTTCGTTGGCGACGTACATGGGGTCCAGGCCGAGGATGGCGCAGGCGTTGGCGACGGTCGGGGGGACGGGGATGGCGCGTTCCTGGATGACGATGCCGGTGCAGGAGGCGGTGGCGATCTCGCACAGGGCCGCGGCCAGCCCGCCGCGCGTGGGATCGCGCAGGACGTGCAGGTCGGGGGTGACGGCGAGCATGGTCTCGACCAGGCCGCCGAGGGCCGCGCAGTCGCTCTCGATCTCGACGCCGAACTCCAGGCCCTCGCGGACGCTCATGATCGCCACGCCGTGGACGCCGATGTCACCGCTGACGATCACGACGTCGCCGGGGACGACACGCTGCGGGCGGAGGTCGACCCCGGACGGGATCAGGCCGATGCCGGCGGTGTTGATGTAGACGCCGTCGCCGTGGCCCGCCTCGACGACCTTGGTGTCGCCGGTGGCCACCTCGACGCCGGCGGCCCGCGCGGCCGCCCCCATCGCGTCGGCGACCCCGGCGACCACCGGCATCTCCACGCCCTCCTCCAGGATGAACCCGCAGGAGAGGTAGGCGGCCCGGGCGCCGCTCATGGCGAGGTCGTTGACGGTGCCGTTGACGGCGAGGTCGCCGATGCTGCCACCGGGGAAGAACAGCGGCCGCACGACGAAGGAGTCGGTGGAGAAGGCGAGGCGGGCACCCCCGAGGGACACCGCGGCGGAGTCGCCGAGCTGGGCGAGGACCTCGCCGCCGAAGGCGGGTACGAAGATCTGCTGGACGAGTTCGGCGGAGAGCGCACCGCCCCCGCCGTGCCCCATCACCACACGCGGCTGGTCGCGCAGCGGGGTGGGGCAGGTCCAGCCGGAGATGTCGACGGTGGGCAGTTGGCGGTCGGCCGGTGTGGGGACGTTCGGCGCGGTGCGGGGGGTGTCAGACAACGGGGGTCGCCTCCAGCGGGGTGGGCGGGGTGCCGAGTCGGCGGTAGAGGAAGTAGGCGGCGCAGGCCCCCTCGCTGGAGACCATGGTGGCGCCGAGCGGGGTGCGCGGGGTGCAGGTGGTGCCGAACGCCTCGCATTCGTGCGGCTTGATGAGGCCCTGCAGGACCTCGCCGCTGCGGCAGGCGGCGGGTTCGCGGGTGGTGATGCCGGAGACGGAGAAGCGGTGCTCGGCGTCGTAGTGGCGGTAGCGCTCCGACAGCCGCCAGCCGCTGGCGGGGATGGTGCCGATGCCGCGCCAGGCGCGGTCGGTGACCTCGAAGACATCGGCAAGCATGGCCTGGGCGGCCGGGTTGCCCTCGGTGCGCACGGCGCGCGGATAGGCGTTGTCCACGGTGTGTTCGCCGCGTTCGAGCTGGTGGACGGTGCGGCGGATGCCCTCCAGGATGTCCAGGGGCTCGAAGCCGGTGACGACGATCGGGACCTGGAAGCGTTCGGCGAGGGGCGGGTACTCCCCCATGCCCATCACGCTGCACACGTGGCCGGCGGCGAGGAACGCCTGGACCCGGCAGCTGGGCGAGGTCATGATCGCCTCGATGGCGGGTGGTACCCGGACGTGCGAGACCAGCAGGCTGAAGTTGGGGATGCCGAGCCGGCTCGCCTGATGGACCGTCATGGCGTTGGGCGGGGCGGTGGTCTCGAAGCCGATGCCGAAGAACACCACCTCGCGGTGCGGGTTCTGCTGGGCGATCTTCAGCGCGTCGAGTGGGGAGTAGACGACCCGTACGTCGCCGCCCTGACTGCGCACCTGGAACAGGTCGCGGTCGCTGCCGGGGACGCGGAGCATGTCCCCGAAGGAGCAGAAGATCACGTCGGGGCGGGCGGCGATCTCCAGGGCCTTGTCGATGACCTCCAGCGGCGTCACACAGACCGGACAGCCCGGACCGTGGATCAACTCGACCTCGTCGGGCAGGAGTTGGTCGATCCCGTGCCGGATGATGGTGTGGGTCTGGCCGCCGCAGACCTCCATCAGGGCCCAGGGCCGGGTCACCGTGGCGTGGATGTCGTCCAGCAGCCGGCGGGCCAGCTCGGGGTCCTGGAACTCGTCGATGTACTTCACTGCCGCGCCTCCCGCGCCGTCCCACCCACGGCCGTCGCCGTGGCGCCGCCTGTCTCCGCCGTTTCCCGGGAGGCGGCCGCCGCCTCCCAGGGATCTCCGAACTCCTCCTGGAGCAGACCGAGTTCCTCGAAGAGCGCGAGGGTCTGCCGGGCGGACTCCTCGTCCAGGCGCTGCAGTGCGAAGCCGACGTGCACGATCGCGTACTCGCCGACCTTCAGGTCCGGGACGTACTCCAGGCACACCTCCTTGACGACCCCGCCGAAGTCGACGGTGGCCATCCGGGTGCCGTCCCGCTCCTCGATGTCCAATACCTTGCCGGGTACCGCCAGGCACATGGGCCTCTCCTCGTCATGGGTACGTGCGTCTGCCGCGCGCCACTTGGCTCAGGGCACGCCCACCCCGCCGTACAGGGGCGTGGTGCGCGCCGCCACGACGATCTGGCCGAGCGCCAGCCCCCCGTCGTTGGGCGGGATCGAGCGGTGGCGCAGGACGGTGAAGCCGTCCTGGCGCAGTCGGCCGGCGGTGGCCTCGGCCAGCAGGGTGTTGGCGAAGACGCCTCCGGTCAGGGCGACGGTCCCCAGTCCGGCCCGCTCCCGCGCCTGCCCGCACAGGTCCCGCACCAGGCCGGCGACCGCCGTGTGGAAGCGGGCGGCGATCAGCGCCGGGGCGGTGCCCGCGCGCACGTCCCTGACGACCGCGGTGAGCAGCGGCGCCGGGTCGGCGAGGGTGTCGGCGAGCAGGCCCTTGGGGTCCGCCGGTGCGGGGTGCAGGGCGAAGGTGTAGCCGACGCCGTCGTCCTCGCCGGCGGTCAGGGCGGCGGCTTCGAGTGCGACGGCGGCCTGCGCCTCGTAGCCGGAGTGGTGGCAGATCCCGGCGAGGGAGGAGACCGCGTCGAAGAGCCGGCCCATGCTGGAGGTGGGCACGCAGTTGAGGTGGCGTTCGAGCTGCCGGGCCAGCAGCCGCCGTTCATCGGGCGGGCAGGCCGCCACCGGGGGCAGGTCCTCGGCCCAGTCGATGCCGGCGGCGCGCAGATGGGCCAGCGCCATCCGGTAGGGGCGCCGTACGGTGGCGTCGCCGCCGGGCAGCGGCACATAGGCGAGTTGCCCGAAGCGGCGGTATCCGTCGTAGTCGGCGAGCAGGACCTCGCCGCCCCACACGGCCTGGTCGTCGCCGTAGCCGGTGCCGTCGAAGGCGACGCCGATGACCGGCAGGCCGCCGTCGAGGCCGTGTTCGGCCATGGCCGAGGCGATATGCGCATGGTGGTGCTGGACCCGCACGAGCGGCCGGCCCTCGGTGTGGCGCTGGGCCCACTGGCCGGACCGGTAGCCGGGGTGCCGGTCGGCGGCGAGGAGCTGGGGGCGCACCCCGGTGACCGTCTCCAGGTGCGCCTCGGCCGCTTCGAACGCGAGCTGGGTGGCGAAGTCGTCCATGTCGCCGATGTGCGCGGACAGCCAGGCGCGGCGCCCCTCGGCCAGGCACAGCACGTTCTTCAGGTCGCCGCCGGCCGCGAGCGCGGGCCGTACGGGCACCGGGAGCGCGACGGGGAAGGGCGCATAGCCGCGGGAGCGGCGTACGAACAGCGGCTCGCCGTCGCTGATCCGGACCACCGAGTCGTCGCACGGGATCCGGATCGGCCGGTCGTGGGTGAGCCAGGCGTCCGCCAGGTGCGCCAGCCGGCGCAGGGCCTCGTCGTCGTCGGTGACGATCGGTTCACCGGCGAGGTTTCCGCTGGTCATCACCAGCAGCCGGGGCCCGGGCGGATCGCCGGGCAGGCCGAGCAGGAGGTGGTGCAGCGGGGTGTAGGGAAGCATGACGCCCAGGTCGGGGCTGGCGGGGGCGACGGCTTCGGAGAGCGCCGGCGCGCCGGGCACCGGCGCGGGATGCGGGGTGCGGCGCAGCAGGACGATGGGCCGCTGGGGTCCGGTGAGCAGCGCGCGTTCCTCGTCCCGTACGCGCACCAGGTGGGCGATGTCGTCGATATGACGGGCCATCAGGGCGAGCGGTTTGTCACCGCGGGCCTTGCGGCGGCGCAGCAGCCTGACGGCGGTGTCGTGGGAGGCGTCGCAGACCAGGTGGTAGCCGCCGAGGCCTTTGACGGCCACGATGGCGCCGTCCGCGAGCAGCCGCCGGGCGCCGGCGACCGGGTCGGCACCGTGCTCCGGGCGGGGCGGCCGGGTGCGGTCGTCGGGGTCCGCGGTCAGCAGGCGCAGCCGGGGGCCGCAGTCGTGGCAGGCGATGGGCTGGGCGTGGAAGCGCCGGTCGGCCGGGTCCGCGTACTCCCGCGCGCAGCCCGCGCACATCGGGAAGCGGTCCATGGTCGTCAGCGCGCGGTCGTAAGGCAGCGCGGTGACGATGGTGAACCGCGGCCCGCAGTGCGTGCAGGTCAAGAAGGGGTGCCGGTGGCGGCGGTCGGCCGGATCGGTCAGCTCGGCCAGGCAGGCGTCGCAGGTGGCGGCGTCCGGGGCGACCAGGGTGCGGGACGAGCCGTGGCCCCGGGAGGGCAGGATGCGGAACCCGGCCTCGCCGACCGCGGCGATGTCCTCGCCGTCGACGGCCTCGACGACGGCCAGCGGGGGTGCCTCGGCGCCGATCCGTTCGGCGAAGCGGGCGAGCGCGGCGGGGTGGCCCTCGACCTCGGCGACCACGCCCTCACCGGTGTTGGCGACATGGCCGGTCAGGCCCAGTTCGGTGGCGAGGGCATGGACGAACGGCCGGAAGCCGACGCCCTGGACGACGCCGCGCACGGTGATCCGGCGGCGCGCGGCGGCCGCCGCGGGGGCCGCCGTCGGGGCCCGGTCGACCTGCCCGGTGGTCATGAGCGGCTCGACGCCACGGTGCCGGGGCCGGTCCGGTGGGTGTGTCCGCCCGTCACCCGCGGAGCGTGGGTGTGGTGGTGCTCGTCCTGGCATGCCTCGGCCCGCGGCTGCTGCCCCTCCCCGGCGTCGTGGACATGGTGGGACTTGCGGGTCATGACGGGGAGGTGCACCGGCGCTCCGTCGCGCGCGGCCAGCGCCCGTTCCAGCAGTACGCCGTCCCCTTCGCCGCCGCGCGCCGAGGTGAGCACGATCTCGACGCCGGGGTTGATCCGCTCGACGTTGGCGCGGAACTCCGCCTCGTCGAAGGAGACCGCCTGCGCGATGTCGGTCTTGGTGACGACGACCAGGTGGGCGAGGCCGAAGGCGGTGGGGTACTTCAGCGGCTTGTCCTCGCCCTCGGTGACCGACGCCAGGACGACGCGCAGCGTCTCCCCCAGGTCGTAGGAGGCCGGGCAGACCAGGTTGCCGACGTTCTCGATGAACAGCAGCCGGGTGTCGGCGGGGAGCCAGCCGTGCAGATGCCCGCCGAGCATCTCGGCCTCCAGGTGGCACAGCCCGTCGGTGAGCACCTGCTTGACGGGCACTCCGGAGCGGGACAGCCGGACCGCGTCGTTCTCGGTGGCGAGGTCGGCGGTGAGGGCCGCGACGGGGATGCCGCGGCTGCGGGCGAGGGTGAGTTCGCGCTCCAGGAGGGCGGTCTTGCCGCTGCCGGGGCTGGAGAGCAGATTGACCACCGCGGTGCCCCTGGCCGCGAGGTCCTCGCGCAGGGTGTGGGCGCAGGCGTCGTTCTTGGCGAGGACGGCCTGTTGCAGATCGACGACACGGCACATGGTTCAGCGCTCCTGAGGAATCGGTGCGGGGACCGGGGCGTCGTTCCAGCACACGGTGACGATCTGCAGTTCACGGCCGGACAGCAGCCCGTCCGTCGCCCCGCCGCAGTCCGGGCAGCTCAGCCGCGGCGGCATGCCCACCTGCCAGGTCGTCGCGCAGGGGCCGCAGCGGGCGCGGGCGGGCACCGGTTCCATGACGAGTTCGGCGCCCTCCAGCGCGGTGCCGGCGCAGGCGAGTTCGAAGGAGAAGGCCAGTGCGTCGGGGACCACTCCGGCCAGTTCGCCGACCTGCAACCGGACGCTGCGGACCGCGGTGGCCCCGGCGGGCCGGGCCGCGCCTTCGACCTGGTCCACGACGGCCAGCGCGATGGACATCTCGTGCATCGGTCCCTCTCTGGTGCGGGGACGGCCGGGTGCCGCCGGGGGGTGTCCGGCGGCCCTGGGCTTCATTAGACGGCGCCGCCGTGGGGCGGCCCGGATGCCTCGCCGGGGCGGCGCGGCGGGGTACGCCGTTCGGTGCAGCGCGGGCGGCGGCCGGCCGCGGTCGGGTCACATGGCCCGGATGCGCAGATAGCGCTTGAGGTCGGGAAGCAGGGACTTCATGGCGAGGGCGAGTGCGGTGGCGGCCGCGCCGCCCAGGGCGAGCTTCAGCATGGTGTCGTGTTCCTCTCACTGGTGCCCGGTCCGTTGGCGACCGGTGCCGGCTCTTCGGCGGGGTGTTCCGGTTCCTCCGCGGCGCCCGGTACCGGGTCGTCCGCGGGGCCGGATGCCGGTGCGTCCGCGCCGACCAGACGCAGGATCAGTCGTACGGCCTCGTCGACCGCGGCCTCGACCGGTGCGCTGAGCCCGATGCCTTCGGCGACATCGGCGGGTTCGCAGCCGACGACCAGGACGCGCCGCGGGCGCCGTTGGCCGGTGCCCGCGCTGAGCGTGTCGAGCAGCGCGAGCACGGTGTCGGGGGTCATGTGGTGGCCGTCGAGCGCGGGGGCACCGGCGGCGGGGGCGGAGGTGGTGGCGTCGAGGAGGTAGACGGTGCCGGGTGCGCCTCGGCGCGCGGCGGCGTCCACGAGCAGGACGGTGTGGTAGCCGTCCAGCATCTGGTAGGCGAGGTGCACGCCCCGTACACCGGCGTCGACGACCTCCACGCCCTCCGGGAGGGGGTGTTCGGCGAGCCGGCGGACGGCCTCGACACCGAAGCCGTCGTCGCCGAGGAAGATGTTGCCGACGCCGGCGATCAGGGTCTTCCCGGGCGGTCCGGCGGCGGGGGCGGCGGAGCTCACGCGTCCTCCAGAGGGGCGATCTCATCGGGCTGGAAGTACAGGAAGCGGCCCTGTTCCCGCTGGATGTCGGCGCCCGGGTCGTCCTCGACGGTCACCGCGAGGTGCACCCCGCCGTCCACGTCGTGCAGCACGGCCTCGACCCGGGCGCTGCGGCCCTGGAGGAAGAGGTCCTGGGCGTCGGTGCGGCGCAGTCCCGGCTTCAGCAGCACCCGGCTGCCGGCGCCGACCGACCGCCCGTCGACGGTGATCCGGTCGTGCTCCGGGTCGACGCCGCGGTCGCCGGCCGGGTCCCACCAGGGGGTGTCCGGGCGGGTGCCCGGCACGTCGGGGGCGGCCGGGTCGGCGGGGGCGGCCGGGCCGGCGTCGGTGACCTCGCGCAACGCCCGGACGGCGCCGTGCAGCCGCTCCAGGACCTCGGGCGGCATGGTGTCGGCGAGCGCGATCACGTCGGCGGCGCGCGGGTCGGTGCCGCGGGCCTCGCGCTTCTCCTGGTCGGTGAGGGCGGCGGTGCGCAGCGCGAGGATCTCGTCGATCTCCAGGGCGTCGTAGAGCGCGCCGGGGCTTTCGGGGGCGATGGCCGGATGGTCCTCCAGGATGATCGGGGAGGACAGCACCACATCGGCGCGGCCGGACTCACCGGCCAGCACGGGCCAGGAGTGCTCGTTGCGGCAGGACGCGGCGGCGGCCCGGGCCCATTCGGGCGGGTCGGTCATGGACAGGAACGAGCCCGCGCTCAGGCCGAGCAGGAGATGGGCGCCGACCAGGGAGTACGGCAGTGCGGCGGACCGGTCGGCGCCGGCGTCGTCCGGCTGCCAGGTGCTGGTGTTCTCCACGGTCGCGGTCAGCCGCAGCGCCGCGTACGGTCCGTCGAGCGCGTCGGCGGTCAGCCGTACCAGGCCCTGGATCCCGGCGCGGCGGCGCACCAGCCGGCCGACCGGCCGCCCCTGGGCGTCGTGGACCGGCTCGGTCTCCTCGTGCGCGGGGCGGGTGAACGGGATCGTCAGGCCCTCGTCGGTCAGCTTGGCGACGTCCACGTCCAGGGTGATGCGCTCCTCGGTCCCCTCGTCCCAGCAGGACACCACCCGGTCGGGCAGTTCGAGTTGCTCCACGGTCTCGAACTCCCCGTCGGCGACGAGGCGTTGGACGGTGCGCCGCTGGGCGTGCAGAAACCGCAGTTCGGCCGAGAGCCGGGCGCCCGCCCTGGGCTCCATGAGGCATTCGGTGCGCTGGAAGGAGTGCTCCGCGTGCTCGGCGCCCCAGCCCGGCGGCACCAGGACGCCGAACTGCCACCGGAGCCGGTTCTTGGCGGCCGAGGCGCGGTACGGGTAGAGCACATAGCCCTCGAACAGCACCGCGTCGGCCACCTGGCGGGCGGTGGCGAAGCGGTCCGCCGCCTCGTCGGGCAGGACGCCGGTCGTCACGGTGCGGTCCTCTCGGTGACGGGGCGGGCGGCCCCGGGGAAGAGCCGGGCGCGCGGGGCGGGCGGCTCGGGGCCGTCGGCGCCGGCCAGCAGCGCCTCGACGGTCGCCTGCCAGGAGGGCAGGGCGCGCCGGGAGCGGTAGGCGAGCAGGGCGTCGAGGGTTTCGCGCGGCAGCCGGAGCCAGCCGCAGCCGGGGAAGTGTGCCTCGGTCATCTCCTGCCAGACCGTCACCGGCATGCGGACGGACGCTTCCTTGTTCCAGGGCACCGGCTGGACCTGGAAGCCGCCGGCGCCGGCGAAGACCGTGCCGGAGAAGAGCAGCAGCAGCGGGACCTCGCCGTCGCGCAGCGCGTGGAAGTAGCGGCCGGCCGCGACGTCCAGGTCGTAACTGCACGGGACGGGCAGATCCACCTCGCACTCGCCGGTGAAGCCGGGGACGACGAGCGAGACCTGGGCGAACTGCAGGGGGTGCAGGGTGCTGCTCCAGCGGGAGCGGTCGCCGAAGAGGTCGGCGAGCGCCTCGGCCTCGTCGGGCCGGTAGCCGCGCCGGGCCGGCTCGATCCGGATCTGGCAGCGCAGCGCGACCGCGTGCACCCGCACCGCCGGGTCGGGGGCGGACAGGCGCAGCCGGAACAGCAGGGTGGGGGCGGCGGCGTAGGGGTCGGCGCGGACACCGGTACAGACGAAGGACAGGTCGGTCACGGCCGGTCGTCCTCCTTCGGGGGCCGGGCCCGGCGGGCGACCTTGGTGAAGAAGTCGGCGAGCGCGGCGCGCGCCTCGGCGCCGCCGTCGAAGCCGTGCCACAGCAGCCGCATACGGCCTACGAGTTCGTAGCAGATGTCGATGGGGACGAGGTAGCAGTCGATCCGCCCCTCGATGCGGCGCAGCAGCAGCGCCTCCACGTCGGGCTGGAGGAGTCCGGCCAGTCGGCTGGCGGCCAGCACGGTCTGCCAGGTGGACGGGTCCAGTTCGCTCTCGGTGGCGCCGGCCGGGCTGGGGTAGAGCGCGACCAGCCGGTCCAGGTCGGAGTGGCGCAGGAAGAACGCGACGCCGACGGGGATCTGCAGCAGGTCCCAGGCCCCGTCGTCGAGGGTGTGGCCGGGGTCGACGAGGTAGCGGTCGGGGACGCTGCGGAACTGCCCGGCGCCGGGCGCCTCGAAGAGCAGCGCGCAGGGGGTGCAGGCGCAGGCCAGCGCGCGGCGGCTGATGTCGACCAGATGGCGGTGGTTGTGCTCGGCGAGCACCATCGCGCACAGTTCGCAGCGTTCGGGGGCGGGCGGTGCCGGTGCGCGGAAGCGGCGCAGACCGCGGTGGGCGGTCAGCGGCCCCAGACGCATGGCCGCCGTCTGCGGGGCGCTCACGAGACGGTGGCGGCGGTCGGCGGGCGGCTGGAGATCTGCAGCAGCGGCGGTTCGGTGCGGGCGTCGGCCGCCTCCCACTGCACCGCGGTCACCTCGGGGGCGAAGCAGCTCAGGGCGGCCTCGACGGCCTGCTGGGCGGCCTGGCTCGTGCTGGGGCAGCCGCAGCCGCCGGAGTCGGCCGACCGCAGCCGCAGCACGCCGGTGTCGGCGGCGAACTCCGCGACGTCGGCCGGGTGCCGGCGGCGGACGCTGTCCAGGGCGAGGTCGATGCGGGCGGCGGTGTCCTCGGGGTGCAGGTCGTGCAGCACCAGCAGGCCGGCCACCAGCTCGTCGCCGAGCAGCGCCGCCCACGGGCCGCCGTCGCCCTTGTCGCGTTGCAGGAGGTGCGCGATCCGGGCGAGCCCCGCGCCGTAGAAGTCCATCAGCGCGCGCACGAGTTCCTCGGCGGCGGCGCTCGCCTCCCGGTCCTCGCGCCGGGCGAGCCGGTCCAGGACCTCCTCGACGCGGCGGCCGGTCGCCTCCGCGTTCGGCGCGGCGGTCTGCTCCGGGGCGGTGGGGGCGCTCATCCGGACAGTCCGCTCAGGCCGGTGGGCACATGCATCTTCTGTACGGATCTGCCGTCGCCGACGTACATGTGGACGCCGCAGGGCAGACACGGGTCGAAGCTGCGCACCGTGCGCATGATGTCGATGCCCTTGAAGTTCTCCGGGGTGTTCTCCTCGAAGATCGGGGTGTTCTGGACGGCGTCCTCGTACGGGCCCGGGGTGCCGTAGGTGTCGCGGGTGCTGGCGTTCCACGGAGTCGGCGGGTAGGGGTGGTAGTTGGCGATCTTGCCGTCCCGGATGACCATGTGGTGCGAGAGGACGCCGCGTACCGCCTCGGTGAAACCGCAGCCGATGGACTCGTCGGGGACCTCGAACTTCTCCCAGGTCTGGGTGCGTCCGGCGCGTACCTCGTTGAGGCCCTGCTCGGCGAAGTGCAGCGCCATGGCGGCCGAGTACGCCTGGAAGTAGGTGCGGGCGCGGTTGCGCTCCAGGGCGTTGCTCCACTTCGGGATCTTCCACTCGAAGCGGGCCTCGGGCTTGGTCATGCTGCGCGGCAGGTCGATGACCACGCTCTGGCCGGTGGCCTTGACGTACGGCGTGTCGACGAGGCCGGACAGCGCGGTGGACCAGAGCCGGGCGATCGGGCCGCCGCCGGTGTCCAGCGCGAGGTGCTCCTTGCCGTCGAACCACCGCGGGGACATCACCCAGCTGTACTTGTCGTTGAAGTCCCGCTTCTGCGGGGCGGGGATGGTGTGCTGGTTCCACGGGTGGCGCGGGTCGACGGGGTTGCCGAGCGGGTCGTGGGTGACGAACTGCTCCTGGCCCTGCCAGTCCTGGTAGTAGGAGCTGCCCAGCAGGATCCGGATGCCGAGGTTGATCTCGGTGAGGTCGTTGGTCACGAGCTTGCCGTCGACGATGATGCCGGGGGTGACGAACATCTTGCGCCCCCAGTCCGTCATGTTGCGGTACGTGAAGTCGCAGTGCTCCGGGTCGTTGAGGGCGCCCCAGCAGCCCAGCAGGACGCGGCGCCGGCCGACCTCCTCGTAGCCCGGGAGGGCCTCGTAGAAGAAGTCGAACAGGTCGTCGTGGAGCGGGACGACGCGCTTCATGAACTCGACGTAGCGCATCAGCCGGCTGAGGTAGTCGGTGAAGAGCTGGACGCTGGCGACGGTGCCGACACCGCCCGGGTAGAGCGTGGAGGGGTGCACATGGCGGCCCTCCATCAGGCAGAACATCTCCCGGGTGTAGCGGCTGACCTGGAGCGCCTCGCGGTAGAACTCGCCCTCGATGGGGTTGAGGGCGGTCATGATGTCGGCGATGGTGCGGTAGCCGTGGTCGCCGGCGTGCGGGGCTTCGGTGCGCTGGGCGACCTCCCAGACCCCGGGGTTGGTCTCGCGGACCATCTTCTCGCAGTAGTCGACCCCGACCAGGTTCTCCTGGAAGATGTTGTGGTCGAACATGTACTCGGCGGACTCGCCGAGGTTGATGATCCACTCCCCCAGGTGCGGCGGCTTCACCCCGTAGGCCATGTTCTGCGTGTACACCGAGCAGGTGGCGTGGTTGTCGCCGCAGATGCCGCAGATCCGGCTGGTGATGAAGTGGGCGTCGCGCGGGTCCTTGCCGCGCATGAAGACGCTGTAGCCGCGGAAGACGGACGAGGTGCTGTAGCACTCCGCCACCCGCTTCTGCTTGAAGTCGATCTTGGTGTGAATGCCGAGGCTGCCCACGATCCGAGTGATCGGATCCCAGGACATCTCCGTCAGACCGCTGCCGTCACCGGCCGCCTTCGTCTTGGGTGCCATCGTGTGTGCCGTTGCCCTTCTGTACGCAGGAGGTGGGGTCGGACGGAGAGTCCGGGGTCGTGCCGGGCGGCTACGGGGGTGCGCTCACCACGGTTTGCGGTAGCCGGTGGTCAGTTGGTCGCCGCGGTGGCGCCACTTGGGCTCGTGGTCGACGGTCCTGGCCGTGATGCCGCGCAGCATGCGGACGACGCTGCCGTACGCCGCGCTGGCGGTGCTGGAGACCTTGCCGCCGGGTGGCTCGTCCATGAACGGCATGAACTTGTCGGGGAAGCCGGGCATGGTGCAGGCGATACACAGACCGCCGACGTTCGGACAGCCGCCGATGCCGTCCATCCAGCCCCGCTTGGGGACATTGCATTTGACCACGGGGCCCCAGCATCCGAGCTTCACCAGGCACTTGGGCGAGTCGTAGGTGGTGGCGAACTGGCCCTGTTCGTAGTAACCGGCCCGGTCGCAGCCCTCGTGCACGGTCTCACCGAAGAGCCAGGTGGGTCGCAGCTGCTCGTCCAGCGGGATCATCGGGGCCGCACCGACCGCCTGGTAGAGCAGGTAGGTCAGCGTCTCGGAGAAGTTGTCCGGCTGGATCGGGCAGCCGGGCACACACACGATCGGGATGCCGGCCTTGGAGGTCCAGTCCCAGCCGAGGTAGTCGGGCACGCCCATGGCACCGGTCGGGTTGCCGGACATGGCGTGGATGCCGCCGTAGGTGGCGCAGGTGCCGATCGCGACGACGGCGAGCGCCTGGGGGGCGAGGCGGTCGATCCACTCACTGGTCGTGATGGGCTGGCCGGTCTCGGGGTCGTCGCCGAAACCGCACCAGTAGCCCTCCGGCTTGATCGACTCGTTGGGGACGGATCCCTCGATGACCAGGACGAACGGGTCGATCTCCCCGCGCTCACCCTTGAAGAACCACTCGATGAAGGTGTCCGCGCCCTGGACCGGGCCGCACTCGAAATCGATCAGTGGCCAGTGCACGGCTACCTTGGGCAGTCCCGGTAGCACGCTGAGCGCGATCTCCTCGATGCTCGGCTGGGTCGCGGCGGTGAGCGACACCGAGTCGCCGTCACAGCTCAGACCGGCGTTGATCCAGAGGATATGGATCGGGGACTCGTCCTCGGCGGACGGTTTTCCGTTCGCGGCGGCCTTGTCGGCCACGCTCGATGCTGCGGACATGGCGATGTCTCCTCGGCGGATATGCAACGAAAGCGATGGTTCAAGGCTTCCGTCCACCTTGGTAACACCCCTTGACCAGCCGAGCCGGTCACCGGGGGCCGTTCCGGTGACGCATCGTGGCGGGCCGCGACGCAGCGGGCGCCCGGTCCGATGGACCGGGCGCCCGCAGGGGACCGTGCCGGGCGTCAGCCGAGCGACCCGGCCTCCACCGCGGTCACGTCGAAGCGTCCGCCGCAGACCCGCAGGCCCCGGCTGCCCGTGGTCATCGACTCCTTGGACCCGGGCGGGTAGACGAAGACGATCTGGGAGTCCTTCCAGCAGGGGGTGTCCGTGACGCCGTCGTTGACGGTGTGCAGCAGGGCGTGGGCGCTCTGTCCCGGCTGGAGTCGGACGCTGCCGCCGGCGCCGCCCGAGCGGGTCGCGGGCTTGCCGACCGGCGAGCCGTCGCGCTGGATCAGCGACACGCCGGGGAAGCCGCGCAGCGTACAGGCCTTCTTGCCCTTGTTCGTAAAGACGAGGGGGTAGCGGATGTTGCCCGCGCCGATGTCGGCGGCGCCCAGGCGCAGCGACATGTCGGCGGCGGTGCAGCGGTCCGACGCCGTCATGGCCGAGGTGTGCGACGCCGAGGCGCTCGGGGCGCCGCCCGTGGCCTTGCCTCCGGGCACGGTCGCCGAGTTCGCCGACGGCTTCTCGCCCGCCGTGGACTCCTTGCCGGCCGCGGACTGCTGGCCGGCCGACGACGGCTGCTGCGCGCCGGAGGCCTCGGCTGCGCTGCCGCTCTCCTGGTTCTGGGACGTGACGGGGGCGGCTGCCGACGAGGGGCGGGAGGCCGTGCCGTTCCCGTCCTGGCAGGCGGTCAGCGCGAGCGCCGCCACGGCGATCAGCGATCCGGCGGCGACACGGCGGCCGCGGCCGGGCGTCTTGATGGTGAGCGACATGAGTGTCCCCCTCGTCTGGTAGGTGCGAGCTCGTGTGTGGGGTGCGTACGGTCCGTCCGTTGTTCTTCCAGCGTGGCTCCGGGCACTGCCGGTCCGCTAACGAGGCACTAACACACCGCTAACGAGGCAGCCCGCCCGGCACGCCGATGGCCCCGGCACCTCTTTGACCAGCCGGGATTCCGGGCGCGCCGCCCAGGCTCGCAGAAAATTCCCGGGTTGCGGATGCGGCACCGCGAGGATCGGCCTACTTACCGGGCCCCTGGTCGGCTCCGATGTTCGGCGGGTCGGGCACCGGATTGCCGTAGAAGTCCCGCCCGCCCCCGCCCGGGACCCGTACGCCGGCGCCCAGTGCCGGGGAGCCGGCGCGCAGCCGCACGTCGTCGGGGGTGACGAAGAGCGGGTCGGCCCGGACCGCGCCGGTGTCGCCGGCGGGTATCCCGGGAGTCCGGGCGTAGAGGTTGTGGTCGTAGGTGTTGTGTGTATCGGCAATCGGGGAGCCGGCCGGGGCGCCGGCGAACACGTTGTCGCGGAAGGTGACGCCGCCGGGGCCGTTGCTGCTGACCATGGCCGTGCCCGGGAAGCGCGTGGTCAGGGTGTTGTTGTGCACCAGCGTGCGGGTGGCGGGGCCGCAGACGACCGAAATGACGCCATAGGGAGCCGCGGTGTTGCGGTCGTTGACACTGACGTTGTACCGGACGGTGTTGCGGTCCGAGGTCATCCCCTCGCCGTTGCAGACCAGCAGGAAGCCGCCCTCGTTGTCGTGGCTGTAGTTGTACTGGTAGACGTTGCCGTTGTTGCCGCCGTCGAGGTCGTACGCCATCGAGTCCCGGGTGCCGTGACCGCCGCTGACCTCGTTGAACTGATACCGCACCGCATCGGAGTTCCAGGCCCAGACGCCGGCGTTGTAGCCGCCCGAGCGGATGTTGAAGCCGTCGACGCGGTTGTGCTCCACCCGTGCGCCCACGGCGTTCTGTACGACGATGCCGTCGCCGCCGACGTCGCGCACGGTGTTGTGGTGCACGGACAGTGCGGTGATCGGCGCGAAGGTGGTGCCGGGCCCGTTCGGATGCTCGGGCCGCCGCCCCCACGTGGACGAGGTGCCGATGCCCGTACGGTCGGTGTGCCGCACGCTGGAGTGACGTACCGTCACCCCGTCGAAGCGGCTGGGCCTCGCCGTCCCCTGTACGGCGAAGAGGATGCCGCCCGAGGGGTCCGGGTCCTTGAAGTCGGCGCCGTTGACGTCGTGCACCGTCACACCGTCGACGAGGTAGTGGCGGCCGGTGCCGAAGTCGTGCAGTCGGACGAGGACCCCGGCGCGCCGCTCCGTGGTGGTGACGGGGCCGGTGTTGGTGACGTCGAGGTCGCGCAGTTCCCAGTGCTGGACGTTGTCCAGGAGGATCGCGGCCCGCGCGCCGGCGCCCGCGATCCGCGGTGCGGCGCCGCTGCCGTAGGCGCCCGCGGCGAGCGGCGACCCGGCCGTGCCGGAGGCGGTGGGGGCGAAGGTGCCGGTACATGTGGTGCCCCGCCGGAAGAGGATCCGGTCGCCGGGCCGGTAGCGGGCCGCGCTCGCCTTCTTGAGGGTGCGCCAGGCGGTCGCGGCGCTGGTGCCGGGGGCGGTGTCGGAGCCGGCGGCGCAGTCGACGTGGAAGGTGGTGGCGGCGCGCCGAGCGGGCGTCGGCGGCGTGGCGGCGGGGGTCGCCCCCGCCTGCGGCGCGGCGAGGGCGACGAGGGCGGTCAGGGCGGTGACGGTCGCTCCGCTCCGCAGCCCTGGGGTGCGTCGAGGGACGGGCATGGTCTCTCCCCTTTCGGTACCGCGGCGTGTCGCGGGACCGGTGCGAAGCCGTCCGACACGCCGATGGCGAGGTGCCCATGGCAGCGACATCGTTGAGGACGGGCGAGGGGGTGACAAGGAGAGCCGGACGAAAGTGCAAGCGCTGCCCCGGAAAGTGCAACCGCCCGCACGGTGGCCGGTGGCCGTGCGAAGGTGCGCGGCGCCTGCCACGCCCGCACCTTCGCGCGGCCCGGTCAGCGCCGGTCGGCGGACGGCTGGGCAGGCTCCAGGACCACATCGCAGGTCGCGTCGGCACCGGCGGCGAGGGACACCGGGGTGGCGTGCGGCGGATAGCCGGCCGCGGTGAGGGTGTAGTGAGTGCCGGTCAGGTCGCCGAACGCGAAGCCTCCGTCGGCGCCGGTGAGGGCGTACCCGGCGACCTCGCCGTCCTCGACGAGGGTCACGGCCGCGTCGGCGAGCGGCCGGCCCCGCGGTCCTCGTACCGTGCCGCGGACCATGGCCGTCTGCTGCAGCCGGGCGTCCTGGCGGGCCGGTTCCCCGTCGGACAGCTCCAGCGCACGGGCCTGCGGCCGATGGCCGGGGGCGCCGAGGACCAGGGTGTAGGTGCCCGGCGGCAGCTGTGCCAACTCCCAGTCGCCCGCCGCACCCGACGTCGTGCGGGCCACCACCTCACCGACGGCATCGGTGACGACGATGCTCCCGCCGGCCAGTGGGGTGCCCTCCGGGCCGCCGAGCAGGGTGCCGCCCAGCCGGCCGGTGCCCGCGAGGATCAGGTCCACCTCCACCGGCGGGCCGTCGGCCCCGTGTCGGGCGGAGGCCGCGTAGGGGGCGTGGCCGGGCGCGGCGCCGGTCAGGACGTAGGTGCCGGCGGCGGGGACGGCGAGGGCGTAGCCGCCGTCCGCGGCGGCCGTGGTGACGTCGGCCTGGCGGCCCTGCCGGTCGATGAGGGTGACGCTGGCGCCCATGACCGGCGCGCCGGAGAGGTCCAGGACGCGGCCGCGGAATCCCGCGGGCGGGTCGTGCGCGGTGGTCGCGGCGGCGGGGGCGGAGGGTCCGGGGGCGATCCGCGCGCCGGGCCCGCCGGCCGTGGCGTCCCCCGCCGCCACGCCGTCCGCGTCATGCCCGCCGTCCGCGTCCTCCGCGTCGTCCGTGCTCTGCGCCACCAGGGTCGGGCGGGCTTCGGTGTGCTGCGACGGCAGGAAGGAGGCCAGGGCGACGCCGACGAGGACCGCGGCGGTGGCGATCAGGAAGGCGACCCGGAAGCCGGCCAGCGTGGGGATCGTGGCCGGTCCCACGCGCTGGGACATATGGGCCAGCACCATGCCGATCACGGCGCTGGACACCGAGGTGCCGATCGATCGCATCAGGGTGTTCAGACCGTTGGCCGCGCCGGTCTCGGACGGATCGACGGCACCGATGATCAACGCGGGCAGCGAGGAGTACGCCAGGCCGATGCCCGCCCCGACGACCACGGCGACGACGACGGTCTGCCAGGGGGCGCTCATCAGGCCGATGCCCGCGCCGTAGCCGATGGCTATGACGAGCATGCCGATCAGCAGCGAGACCTTGGGGCCGCGCCGGGCCGCGATCCGTGCGTACAGCGGGGCGACGAACATCATCGTCACGCCGAGCGGCGCCACGCACAGCCCGGCCACCACCATGGACTGGCCGAGCCCGTAGCCGGTCGACTCGGGCAGCTGCAGCAGCTGCGGCAGGACCAGCGAGATCGCGTAGAACGCCACACCGACCGTGATCGAGGCGAGGTTGGTCAGCAGCACCTCTCTGCGGGCCGTGGTCCGTAGGTCCACCAGCGGGTCGCCGATCCGCAGCTCCATCACTCCCCACAGCACCAGCACGACGGCGGCGACGCCGAAGAGGCCGAGGGTGGTGGGCGAACTCCAGCCCCAGTCGCTGCCCTTGGTGATGGGCAGCAGCAGGGCCACCAGACCGGCGGACAGCCCGAGGGCGCCGATCACGTCGAAGCGCCCCTGGGCGCGTACCGAGGTCTCCGGTACGACGAGGAGGGTGAGCAGCATCGACAGCACGCCGAGCCCGGCGGCGCCGAAGAACAGGGTGTGCCAGTCGGCGTGTTGGGCCACCAGCGCGGCGGCCGGCAGCGCGAGTCCGCCGCCGACGCCGATCGACGAGCTCATCAGGCCCATGGCCGAGCCGAGCCGCTCGCGCGGCAGCTCGTCGCGCATGATGCCGATGCCGAGCGGGATCGCGCCCATGGCGAAGCCCTGTAGCGCCCGACCGATGATCATGATGACCAGATCGCTGGTGAATCCGCAGATCAACGAGCCGACGACCATGACCGCGAGGCTGGTCAGCAGCATCCGCCGCTTGCCGTGGAGGTCGCCGAGCCGCCCCATGATGGGCGTCGAGACGGCGCCCGCGAGGAGGGTGGCCGTCATGACCCATGTGGCGTTGCTGGGTGCCGTGTCGAGCAGCACCGGCAGGTCCTTGATGACCGGCACGAGCAGCGTCTGCATCACCGCGACGGCGATGCCGGCGAAGGCGAGGACCGGGACGATGCCGCCGCGGGCTCTTCGACGGCCGCCCGTGGTCGGGTCGGACACCGGGGGAACGGCGGTGGCCGTCCTCTCGGACGGCTGGTCCGTCGTCTGCGTCATGCGTGCGGCCTCCGGGGCGGCGGGGGTGAGTGCGGTGGCGCGATGGATACGTGCATGACGAACGTTGTATCGCGGGGGGCTGTGCCGGCGCTTGGTCAACACCCTGGACGGCAGAGGTGAGACGCCTCACACGGCCGTGCCTCTTACGCCTCGACAACACCGCCTGTGCGGTTTTTTTCGCCGCCCGGAAGGCCGCGGACCCGGCCGCATCGGCCGCCCTGGTCCGGCGCCGTTCAGTGCACGGCGCCCTCGACAGCGGCATGAGCATCGACACCGGCACCGGCACCGGCACCGGCACCGGCACCGGCACCGGCATGAGCCTCAGCGACGGCGCCGACCTCCGCGCCGCGCCGAAGAGCGGCGTCCAGCTTCGCGCCGCGCTCCGGGTCCAGGTTGAGCCTGCCGAGGACGGCCGGCACCGCGATACTCGGCAGGGTGTGCTGGAAGAAGACGGTCAGGCGGTAGCAGAGATCGGCCTGATTGGTCAGCGCATGGGACATCATCTGGATCCCGGCGAACGCGCCGACGAACAGCTCGGCGGTCTCGTGGATCACGACGCTGTCCAGGATTTCGCCGCGCGCCCGCGCATCGGTCAGCAGGCCCTCGACGAACACGGTCCACGAGAGCATCGACCGCTTGCGGTCCAGGTGGTTGGACCCCTGCTCGACCGCCAGCCGGGCCGCCCCGCGCTGCATCGGGTCGCTGCGCAGCCGGAACGCCAGGACCTGGCCGGAATCGACGAACTCCTGCAGCTTGATCTGCTGCGGCTCCACGGCGATGTCGGTGACGTGCTCCTCGAGCACGGCGAGCGCCAGCTGCTCCTTGGAGGCGAAGTGGAAGTACAGGGCGCCCTTCGTCACACCGGCACGCTCGAGGACCTCGGCGATCGTCGCGCGGTCGTAGCCCTGCTCGTCGAATACCGACGCGGCCGCCTCCAAGATCACTCGTCGGGTCCGGATCGCGCGGTCCTGTTGTGCCACAGGACGCCTCCTGTCTGTCGAAGCCTTCACATTCCGCGGGTGCCGGCCACCGGTCAAGTCACCGCGCCACCAGCCTATTTCCCCTTTCCCCCAGCCCGGCATTGAAAATAAAACCGGATGGTACGTATCTTAACAGCGATGGACCTCATCCCGTAGAGACCGCCTGGGGGCAGCCGTGAGCGATGCGTTGCACGTCAGCGACACAATTCAGCGCGAAGCCCCGGATCACATGCCACTGGAATCCGGTCAGCGCGCCGCGACCCGGCCCCTTCCCGGAGACCCGGTCCGCCGCGAGTACGTGCACCGCCCCATCGTCGACGACATTCTGGTCTCCTCCTGGCGCAGACTGGACGACTCCCACTTCTCGGTCACCGCCCAGTGGCCCACCGACCACGGATACTTCACCGTCAACCAGGACGGCCGCCACCTCATCCTCATCGGTGAGACCATCCGCCAGGCGGGGCTGCTGCTCTCCCACACCGAACTCGGCGTGCCGGTCGGCCACCACTTCATCCTGGGCGACCTGATCTTCGCCACGCACTCCCCGCACCTCGACGCCGGGGACCGTGCCACGCCCCTCACGATCGACGTCGTCTGCAGCCAGATGCGCATGCGGGCCGGCACGCTGACCAGCGGCCGGTTCGACATGACCCTGCGCTCGGCGGGGCGGATCGTGGCGACCGGCCACTCCCATGTCACCGTCACCTCGCCCGCCGTCTACCGCCGGATCCGCGGCGAACGGCTGACCGCGCGGCGCGCCCCCGGACCGCTCCCGGCATCCGTCCCGCCCCAACTGACCGGCAGCGCCACCGCCCACGACGTCCTCCTCTCCCCCACCGACCGGCCCGATCGCTGGCTGCTGCGCATCGCGCCCGACCACGCCGCGGTGGTGAACCCGGCGAACGATCATGTTCCCGGCATGGTGCTGCTCGACGCGGCGCAGCAGGCCGCCCACGCCCTGACCGCACCCGACGGCTTCGTGCCGTACGCCCTCGGCACGGAGTTCCTCCGGTACGCCGAGCACGGCACCCCCTGCGTGATCGAGGCCCGCTGGGTTCCGCCGGCTCTGCCCTGCACCAGAATGGTCCAGGTCACCGGCTTGCAGGACGGTGAGCCGGTGTTCGTCTCCACCCTCACGGCACTGGACGCCCGCGGCTGACGGCACAGCTCACCGGCCGCACGCGCCGACCGCCTCGCGCCTGCACGTGCACCCGCCGTCGCCACCCGGCGGGGGGGCCGAGCCGGTGACGGCATGCCCGCCACAAGCACAGGAAAGGCCTTTACGACCATGGGTGACCTCAAGGGGAAGACCGCGCTGGTGACCGGCTCCAGCCGGGGTATCGGCCGGGCCATCGCACAGCGCCTGGCCCAGGACGGCGCCCTGGTCGCCGTCCACTACGGCAGCAACGACACCGCGGCCAAGGAGACGGCCGAAAGCATCACCGGCGCCGGCGGCCAGGCGGTCGTCATCGGCGCGGAGCTGGGGATCCCAGGCGATGCCGAGGCACTCTTCGCCGCCTTCGACGCCGAACTCGCCGCCTACGGGGCCGAGCCCGGCCTCGACATCCTCGTGAACAACGCGGCACTCAACTTCCCCGGGCGGATAGACCAGGTGACTCCCGAGGAGTTCGACCGGACCCTCGCGGTGAACACCAAGGCCCCGCTCTTCATCGCCCAGCACGGTCTGCGCCGGATGCGGGACGGCGGACGCATCATCAACGTCTCGTCGGCGGTGACGAGTACGGCCCACCCCTCCCAGATCGCCTACAGCATCGCCAAGGGCGGGCTGGACACCCTCACGCTCGCCCTCGCCAAGGAGCTCGGCGACCGCGGCATCACGGTCAACACCCTCGCCCCCGGCTGGGTCGAGACCGATGTGACCGCGGTGCGCAGGTCGACTCCCGAGGGGCGGGCCGCGCTGGCGGCCTATTCGGTGTTCAACCGGATCGGCAAGCCCGCCGACATCGCGGACGCCGCCGCGTTCCTCGCGTCGGACGACTCCCGCTGGATCACCGGCCAGCGCATCGACGTCACCGGCGGCTCCCTGCTCTGACCCCGTCGGGCACATCCCTGGGCCGGACCTCAGGCGTCGTGGAAGACCAGTCCCAGGGAGTGCCGGCGGCCGGAGCGGACGGTGCTGACTCCGTGGCGTACGGCCCCGGCCGACCAGCCCCGGGCGGAGCGTACGGGGCGGTCCCGGGTGGTGAAGATCAGGCCGTGGCCCGGTGGCAGGACGGTGGTGGTGCCGCGGGACTGGGCCCGCGGCCGCTGCTCGACCAGGAGGAACTCCCCGCCGGTGTAGTCGGCGCCCGGCTCGTCCAGGCCGATGACGACCTGGAGCGGGAAGACCATCTCCCCGAACAGGTCACGGTGCAGCGCGTTCCAGTCGCCCGCACCGTAACGCAGCAGGATCTGCGAGGACTTGGTCTGGCCGGCTTCGTGGCACCGGGCGAGCCACTCCCCCAGGGTGTCCGGCCAGGGCGCCGGCCTGCCGAGCCGGTCCGCCCAGTCGCGGGCGGTCCTCAGCAGATACGGGTAGAACGCCTCCCGCAGCGCCTGGACCGGTCCGGGCAGCGGGTCGGCGAAGTAGCGGTACTGGCCCGAGCCGAAACGGTGCCGGGCCATGTCGACGGTCGAGCGGAAGCGGTCGGCGTCGTCGTACAGGGCGACCAGGGCGCGGCGGTCGGCCGGAGTGAGCAGACGCGGGGTCAGGGCGCACCCCGTGGCGTCGAGTTCCTCCCCGATCGCCGTCCAGTCGGCGGCCGCGACCCGGTCGGCGAGGACCGCGTGGCGGGTTCGGCGCTTGGTGGTCGTGGTGGTCATGGCGGGCTCCCGTGGGGCGTCGGCGTTCAGGGGCGGCCGGGGCAGCGAGAACGGCCTGCCGGGCGGCGGGCGCGCTCAGGCCGCGTCCGGTACGGCGCCCTCCAGGCCGAGGAGCTGCCGCTTGCGTTCCGGCCCGCCCGCATAGCCCGAGAGGGATCCGTCCGCGGCGATCACCCGGTGGCAGGGCCGGACGACGAGCAGCGGATTGGCGCCGATCGCCGTGCCGATGGCGCGTACCGCGCCGCGCGCCGCACCGATGTCGGCGGCGATCCCTCCGTAGGTCGTCGTGGTCCCGTACGGAATCGCCTCCAGCGCCTGCCACACGCGCCGCTGGAAGTCCGTGCCCGTGCGCGGGGTGGCGGCGAACTCGATGTCGAAGCGGGTCAGCGTCCCGTCGAAGTAGGCGCGCAGCTGGCGCGCGATCTCGGCGAACGCCTCGGGGGTGTGCGTCCAGTCGTCCTGGACGGTCGCGCCGCCCTTCTGTCCGGGCACGGTCAGCGAGGCGAGTGCGGTGCCACCGGGGGCGGTGGCCGATTCCTCGCCCACCAGGAGGAGTTCACCCAGCGGGCTGTCGAGCATGGTGTAGCGCGTCATGGTCCTGTTCTTTCCGTTTCTTTCCGTGGTCTGCGGACGTGGGTCGGTAGGGGGTCGGTGGGTGGGCGGTCTGCGGAGGGGGTTCGTTCCGGCTACGGGCGGTGCCGCGGTGCCGGGCCTCACCCCGCTGCGGCCGGCGCGTTCCAGAAGTGGTGCATCGCGTAGGAGCGCCAGGGGCGCCAGGCCCGCGCACGGACCTGCAGATCGTCCGTCGGAGCCCCGGCCCGGCGCATTCCGGCGCGTACCGCCGCGTCGCCGGACAGCAGCACATCGGGGTCCGCCAGGGCGCGCATCCGGATGTAGCCGGCGGTCCAGGGGCCGATGCCGCGCAGGCCGAGGAGCCGGCGCTCGGCCTCGATCCGGTCCGCCCCGGCGTCGAGGGTGACGGTGCCGTCGGCGAGCGCGGCGCCGAGGGTGCGCAGGGTGTTCCGGCGCTGCTCGGGCATGCCGAGTCCGGCGAGCGAGGCCTGCGCCAGGTCCTCGGCACGCGGGAAGAGATGGGTCAGCCCGCCCGCCGCTTCGGGCAGTGGCTCCCCGTACGCGGCGACCAGCGCGCCGCCGAGCGTACGTCCCGCGGCGACCGAGATCTGCTGGCCGAGTACCGCGCGGACGGCGAGCTCGTGCGGGGCGGGCGTGCCCGGGGAGCGCAGCCCCGGGCGCTGGGCCACCAGCGGGGCCAGGGCCGGGTCCGCGGCGAGCCGCTCGGCCACCGCGTACGGATCGGCGTCCAGATCGAAGAGACGGCGCACCCGCTGGCTCGCGGTGGTCAGATCGCGCAGCTCGGTCAGGTGCAGCCGGCACTCCAGCCAGCCGGCTCCGGGCGACTCGTCGACCTCGGCGACGCCGAGGCCGTTCGGCAGCCGCAGGGTGCGCCGGTAGGTACGGGCCCCCAGCTCGCCGGTCACCTCCTCGACGCCGGTGATCGCGCGCCGCTGGAGGTGGTCGAAGATCTCCCGCGCGGCGTACGGTCCGCGGTAGGCCAGCCGCAGCGGCAGTACGCCGGGGGTGGGGGGCGGAACCGTCGGGCCGCGTCGGGGCGCCTTCCCGGGGCGGGCGGCGCGCAGCGCGCTCGGGGTGAGCGCGTAGATCTCCTTGATGGTGTCGTTGAACTGGCGCACGCTGGCGAACCCGGCCGCGAAAGCGACCTCGGCGACCTGCAGGCCGGTGGTCTGCAGCAGGACCCGGGCGGTGTGGGCGCGTTGCGCCCGCGCCAGCGCCACCGGCCCGGCGCCCAGCTCCGCGGCCAGTTGCCGCTGCACCTGCCGCGCGCTGTAGCCGAGCCGCGCGGCCAGTCCGGACACCCCCTCCCGGTCGACCACCCCGTCGCCGATCAGCCGCATGGCGCGGCCGACGACATCGGCACGGGCATTCCACTCGGCCGAGCCGGGCACCGCGTCGGGCCGACAGCGGCGGCAGGCGCGAAAGCCCGAACCCTGCGCGGCCGCCGACGTCGGGAAGAAGGTGACATTGCGCCGCCGGGGCGTGGTGGCCGGGCAGCTCGGCCGGCAGTAGATCCCGGTCGTGGACACGGCGAAGAAGAACGCACCGTCGAACCTGGCGTCTCTGCTGCGCACCGCCTCGTACCTGCTGTCCTCGTTCATCACAGGGTCCACTGTGCGGCAGGCCGGGCGGCGATGCTGGCGGAAATCGGACGGGGCGCTCGGACGCCGGGGACCGCGCCGACGGCCGTGCCGACGACGTGCGGACAGTGGTGGGCAAGGTCGTGCGGACGTCTATGGCGTCGCCCTACGGCCTCGCCTTATGACGCCACCACGGTGAGGAGCACCAGGATCAGGACGATCACCAGGGTCTCCCAGCGCATGGCTCTGCGTATGACGTCCAGACTCGCCGGCGCACCGGATCCGGATCCGCTCCTCGTCGCGCCGCCGGCGTCATAGGAGTTGTCGCCGCCGGAGCCGCCGTCCCCGCTGTCGCTCATGCCCAGCCCCCGTTCCTCTGCATCATTGCCCCGACCACGACGTGACCGCTGTCCCTGTCATTCATACCCCCCACCACTGACAGCGCGGTGGGCACCCCTCGCGGCAACCGATGGTCGCGCGTCACGGCGACGGCATCGGCCAGTCGTCCAGCGAGCCGCCACGCCACTCGACGAGACGGGGATCGTCGAGCCGGATGTCCTCGGCCGGGTCGGCGACTCCCGCGCGACGGAGGAACTCGGCAACATCGCCGCGGCCGTGTGCCAGGCCGACGATCTGCCCACGTACGGTCACCCGTCGACCACCAGAGGGCGTCGGCGGGTGCACGATGACAGGCGGATGCTCGGACATGCCTCCAGCGTGCGCCGGGCTCCGCACCCCCGCACCTCGGCAGCCCCCGCAGGCGTCAATCCTCGCCGCGGTGCCGTGGACGGCATGACGAAGCCCCGGCCAGACGGGGGGAACTGGCCGGGGCTTCGGGGCGGGTGCGTCGCCGCACCGCACACCCGATTGAACGGTAAACAACGCATTGCCGTTCTGTGAAGGGAGCGTGAGGATCGTCACGTCCCGAAATACCCCCGATAGACAGGGCGCGCCCCGATGCAGGCGACGTGCCCCGATACCTGAACCGGCGCCGCGACTGCAGTGCGGCAGCACCGGCGGCCGGCCGGTGTAGGGCGGGCGGGGGAGCCACCCGGGCCGGGTACGGGTTA
>NZ_JBHYJC010000066.1:0-28178 GCF_042749045.1 Streptomyces sp. NPDC059008
GCTACAGGCAATGCCGCCGATCCGGCACTCCTGAGCGGATGTCAATGACGGCTTTGCCCGGCACGCGGCGGCCTGCCAGTTCGGCGGCTGCCTGCGCCGCCTGCGTCCAGTCGGTGCGCAGGGCGACTTGCGGGTCCAGCTCGCCGCGGGCGGTGAGTGCGGCGAGCCAGGTGAGGTCGGCGCCCAGCCCTACGGCATCGTCCAGCAGGTAGAACGTGGCGATCTGGCGGTTGTGGCGATGGCCGTTGCCGAAGAGGGCTCCGTAGGGGAACTGCTCGCCGTCGCCGGATATGTGCCCCGCAGCAACCAGTACGCCGTTCTCGGCCAGGACGCCGTGTGCGGCGACCATGTGGGCGCCGCCGACCAGTTCGACCACGCCGTGGACCGGTTCGAGGTGCTGGAGTGCGGCCAGGTCGGTGACGATCTCGTGGGCGCCGAGTGCGCGCAGTGCGTCCGCCTTTGCCGGATCGCTGGTCACCGCGGTGACATGTGCGCCGCCTCGGGCCGCGAGCTGGAGGGTGAAGCGGCCCACGCCGCCGCCTGCGCCGGTCACCAGGATGCGCCGTCCCAGGATCGGGCCGATGCGGTGGAGGGCGCGCAGGGCCGTGCCCGCTGCGACCGGCAGTGCGCTGATGGGGCCGAGGTCGGCTCCCTCGGGCACGGTGCCGATCAAATCGGTGTCCACGGCGCGCAGTTCGGCCCAGGCGCCGTCGGCCCCCATGGTGACGACGGGGGTGCCGACCGCGGGGCCGGAACCGTCTGCGGCTGCCCGGACCACCACGCCCGCGGCGTCCCAGCCGGGCACCGTGCCGGCTTCGCCCTCGGGGACCACGTGGTGGACCTCGCCGGCGTTGAGGGAGAACGAGTGGACCTGGATCAGGGCCTGGTGGGCGGCGGGTTCGGGGTCGGCGACCGCGGTGAGCGTGAGGTGCCCTGGGGCTGAGTGATCGATCGTCAGTGCTTTCACGACGAGAGATAGTGCCACTGAGTGGCATAAGCTCACAAGTGGCAAAAGCTGCTGGTAGGCTTCACCCTGTGCAGAAAGACCCGAAGGAACTGCCGCTGCGTGAGCGCAAGAAGCTGCGGACTCGTCAAGCTCTGGCCGATACGGCCCTCGAACTGTTCACCGCGCGGGACTTCACCGCGGTCACACTGGACGAGATCGTCGATGCAGTAGAGGTCTCCAAGCGCACCTTCTTCCGCACGTTCACCTCGAAGGAAGACGTGGCCCTGGCCCCGGAGAAGGAACTGTGGGCCGCCTACCTCGCGGACATCCAGACTCGGCCCCTGACCGGCGAGCGCCTGCTCGGCGCCTACAAGGATGCGCTGTTCGGGGCAGTGGAGCAGATGACGGACGGATGGGAGCAGCGCTTCCTGGCCAGCCGCAGCCTGGCCGACCGCACCCCCGCGCTGACCGCACACAGCCTGCGCCACTGCTCAGAGGTCTCCGAGAACGTCGTTCGGACCATGGCAGACCGGCTGGCCGGACATTCCCCCGGCCGCACCGAACTGCGCCTGCTGCTCGACCTCATGCTCGCCGCCTGGCACCGTGCACTGGAGGCATGGACCTCATCAGACGCCGCGCGGCAGGACCGCCCGGCACTCATCCGGCACATGCGCAAAGCCTTCGCAGCCATCCCCGCGGTCGCGGCACTGGCAGCTCAGGACAGCTGAGCGGACAGGACAACGTCCGCTGCTGATCACGTCGGGTCTGGAGACAAGCGCCGCTTGTCTCCAGACCCGACGTGTGTATCGCGTGCCCACTCGCGACGTTGAATCTCAAGCTCACCGCTGGTGCTGCATCAGCCCCTCGGTGTAGTCCTCGGTGGCCGGTTCGTGCCGTGCGACATAGGGGCACTTCCAGTCCGCTTCGGTGAACCGCCCCGAGAAGTGCCGTGCGGGCTGCGCGTACTCGTACACCGTGAAGCTCGGATTGACCGAGCCGTTGCGCCGTTCCTCGCGCCGGCGGATCGCGTCCTGCATCGAGTAGAACTTCTCGCCGAGCAGCATGAACTGCGCCAGGGAGTTGAAGGCGATCGCCGACGCCGAGAAGCGACGGCTCGCCCGCGACGAGCCGGGGTGCATCCCCACGACGAAGAACGCGTGCCCGCCCGTGTGGAAGCCGAAATTGGCCCGGTCGGGATCGGACGACGCGCC
Organism: Streptomyces sp. NPDC059008; assembly: GCF_042749045.1. Lineage (NCBI taxonomy): Bacteria > Bacillati > Actinomycetota > Actinomycetes > Kitasatosporales > Streptomycetaceae > Streptomyces > Streptomyces sp. NPDC059008. Next base: position 2,158 of record NZ_JBHYJC010000066.1, read on the forward strand.
CGCGTCCAGGCCGTACGTCCGGCTGTCGATGTCGTGCATGAGCTGGAGGTGCTGCCATATCAGCCCCTCGTAGACGAGTTCGTCCACCGTGCCGGGCTCGTCGAACGTCGCGACGAAGGTACGGAAACTCTGGTCGGACAATTGGGGCCGCACCTCCTCGACGTACGCCACGAGGTCGCGGTGGTTGTCCCGAGCCGACGCCGGCTCGCCCATTCTTCGGTAGTGCCGATGCGTGATGGTGCCGCGTTTCAGCGCGGCGCGCGCCCCCAGGCAGCTGAACTCCGGGGTCTGCAGGAAGCGTTCCAGTTCGGTGCGGACGGCGGCGTGACGTTCGGTCGTTTCAGTCATCGTGGGACCTTGGCTGCGGGGGAACGGGAGGCGGTGCGGGCGGTCGTCGCCCGCGGGGCAGCCGTTCTCCGGCGTGACGGTGGCGATCAACGACTGCCGGAACCGACAGTGCGGGTGATCAGTCCGCGCGACAAGACATAGAACAGACAAAGGCCGATTGTCGCCGCCTGGTCATGTCTTGTCCCGCCCTGCGCCCGGTCGCTGCTTCTCCGCCCTCGCCGCACCCTCCGTCCGCTCCGTCCGCGGTCCCGACGCGGCGAGGATCGCCGCGGCGCCGCCGACGGACAGGACGGAGGCCGCGATCAGGCACCAGAAGGCCGAGTGGTAGCTGCCGGGAGCGGTCTGGCCTCCGGCGCTGTGGGTGACGACGGCGACCAGGAGGGACGCGCCGACCGCGCCGCCGAGGCGGAGGAAGATGTTGACCAGGGTGACCGCGTCGGGGAGGTGGGGCGGGTCGACGGTGACATAGGCGGCCGTCGACGACGGCACGACCGACAGGGCGTTGCCGACACCGAGGAAGAACAGACAGCCCTCCAGGACGAGGAGGGAGGCGTCCGGCGGCAGCAGCGCCGCCGGGAGGAACGTCGCGGTCGTCAGGACCGCACCGGCGAGGGACACCGGGCCGCCGCCGAAGCGGTCGGTCAGCCTCCCGGACAGCGGCAGCACCGCGGCACCGGCCGCGAAACCGACCATGGCCAGGCCCGTGCCGATCACGTCGTAGCCGCGCACCATCTGGAAGTACAGGGCCCACACGACCAGGGCACCGAACTGGATCACACCGGCCAGGAAACTCGATGCCGCCGCGGCGGCGAACACGCGGTTGGTGAACAGGCCGATGCGCAGCAGCGGTGCCTCGGTGCGCCGGCCGAGCAGGACGAAGGCCGCCAGGGCGCAGCAGCCGAGCAGCAGGGGCGCATAGGTCGTGGCGAGGCCGGGCCCGCCGGAGCGGCCGGGCAGACTGACCGCGTAGGTGAGGGCGGGCAGGCCGACGCCGATCAGGACGAACCCGCGGACGTCGAAGCGGGTCCCGGCGGCCCGCTCGCCGGGCGGGATGATGCGGCGGCCGAGCCACAGTCCCAGCAGGCCGAGCGGCACGTTCACCCAGAACAGCCACTGCCAGGAGGCGTGGGCGATCAGCAGGCCGCCGATCGTCGGCCCGGCCGCCGGCCCCAGCACCAGCGCCATCCCCGCGGTGCTCATCACCCGGCCCATGAGCGCGCGCCCGGCGACCTGCGCGATCACCGTCTGCCCGGCCGGCAGCAGCAGACCGCCGGCCAGCCCCTGCAGTACCCGGAAGGCGATCAGCAGCCGGATGTCGGTGGCCAGGGCGCACAGCGCCGACGCGGCGGTGAAGCCGCCGAGCGCCCACAGCCACAGCCGACCCGCGCCGAGCCGCTGGCTGCCCCAGCCGCACAGCGGCAGCCCGATGACCAGGGCCAGCAGATAGCCGCTGACGATCCATTGCGCCGACGGCAGCGGCGCGTCCAGGGAGTCGGCGACGGTGGCGAGGCCGACATTGACCAGGGCGCCGTCGAGCTGCGTCAGAAAGGCGCCGACGATCACCACCGCGGTCACCCGCCACACCTCGCGGGGCACGGCCGGGGCGGGCTTCGGGCCGGTCGGCGCCGCGACCCGGGGGCCGCTCGCGGAATCCGGGTCACCTTGGGTCGGCGCCATGTGTGCTGCCCTCTCCCTGCTGATTCGTGGCGGCTGGGAGACCAGTTGATCGAACGCCGGTCGTGGTCCGCTGGTAAGTCGCTCGAAGTCGGCTGGAAGCGCGCGGTCAAGGGCGGTGATCGGCCGCCAAGCGGCGCTCAAGCCCCGCTGAGCAGGCTGTGTCGCATCAACACCGCCAGGGGGAAGAGGGGTTCGCGATGGTCTGCGGTCAACAATCACCGGTGATCGGCGGTCCGGCATGAGCCGCCGTGTCGTCATGACGGGCATCGGGGTGCGCACCTCCGGCGGCCGCGGCACCGCACCGTTCTGGGAGCTGCTGACCTCCGGACGTACCGCCACCCGCCGGATCTCCTTCTTCGACCCGTCCCCCTACCGCTCGCAGATGGCCGCCGAAGCGGACTTCGACGCCGCCGCCGAGGGCCTGACGCCCGCCGAGACCGCACGCATGGACCGCGCCTCGCAGTTCGCGGTGGTCTGCGCACGGGAGGCGGTGGCGCACAGCGGCCTGGACTTCGCGGCACTGGACCCCACCCGCACCGGCGTCAGCCTCGGCAGCGCGGTGGCCGCCGCCACCAGCCTGGAGCAGCAGTACCTCGCGGTGTCCGGGGCCGGCCGCGACTGGCTGGTGGACCACACCCGGATGTCGCCGCACATGGCGGACTACCTCGTGCCGAGCGTGATGCCCGCCGAGGTGGCGTGGACGGTGGCCGCGCAGGGCCCCGTGGCGCTGGTCTCCAACGGCTGCACCTCGGGCCTGGACTCGGTGGGCCACGCCTGCCGCCTGATCCGCGAGGGCAGCGTCGACGTCATGCTCGCCGGCGCCGCGGACACCCCGATCACCCCGATCGTGGTCGCCTGCTTCGACGCGATCAAGGCCACCAGCCCCCGCAACGACGACCCCGAGCACGCCTCACGGCCGTTCGACCGGACCCGCAACGGCTTCGTCCTCGCCGAGGGCGCCGCCATGTTCGTCCTGGAGGAGTACGGCCACGCCCGCCGCCGCGGCGCGCACATCTACGCGGAGATCTCCGGCTTCGCCAACCGGTGCAACGCCTACCACATGACCGGGCTGAAGTCCGACGGGCGGGAGATGGCCGAGGCGATCCGGGTGGCGCTCGCGGAGGCCAGGGTGAACCCGTCGGACGTCGACTACATCAACGCGCACGGCTCCGGCACCCGACAGAACGACCGGCACGAGACCGCCGCGTACAAGCGCAGCCTCGGCGAGCACGCCTACCGGACACCGGTCAGCTCCATCAAGTCGATGGTCGGGCACTCCCTGGGCGCGATCGGCTCCATCGAGATCGCCGCGTGCGCGCTGGCCATCGAGCACGGCGTGGTGCCGCCGACGGCGAACCTGCACACGCCCGATCCCGAGTGCGACCTCGACTACGTACCGCGCACCGCCCGAGAGTGCCGGGTGGACACCGTCCTGACGGTGGGCAGCGGGTTCGGCGGTTTCCAGAGCGCGATGGTGCTGCGCCGCCCGGAAGGAGCGCGGGCATGACACAGCCGCAGGTACCCGCCGGGCCGCGGCCGGTCGACGGCGTCCGTACCGTCGTCACCGGGATCGGTCTGCTGACACCCAACGGGTCGGGCCTGGAGGAGTTCTGGGAGGCCACGCTGGAGGGCCGCAGCGGGATCGGCCCGCTCACGAGGTTCGACTCCTCGCGCTATCCGGCCCACCTCGCCGGCGAGGTCACCGACTTCGACCCGGCGCGGCATCTGCCGGGCCGGCTGCTGCCGCAGACGGACCGCTCCACCCAACTGGCCCTGGTCGCCGCGGACCGGGCGCTGCAGGACGCCAAGGTGGAGCCGGGCGCGTACACCGACTACGAGATGGGGGTGGTGACCGCCAACGCGTGCGGCGGGTTCGCCTTCACCCACCGCGAGTTCCGCAAGCTGTGGTCGCAAGGACCGGACGCGGTCAGCGTGTACGAGTCCTTCGCCTGGTTCTACGCGGTCAACACCGGCCAGATCTCCATCCGCAACGCGCTGCGCGGGCCGAGCAGCGCGCTGGTGACCGAGCAGGCCGGCGGGCTGGACGCGATCGGCCATGCGCGCCGGACGATCGTGGACGGCACCCCGCTGGTCGTCACCGGGGGAGTGGACTCCGCGCTGGACCCCTGGGGCTGGGCGTCCCAGATCGCCGGCGGCCGGGTGAGCCCGGCGACCGATCCGGCCGCCGCCTATCTGCCCTTCGACGCCGGGGCCTTGGGCCATGTGCCCGGCGAGGGCGGCGCACTGCTGGTGCTGGAGGACGCCGACGCGGCCCAGCGGCGCGGCGCGCAGCAGGTCTACGGCGAGATCGCCGGCTACGCGGCGACCTTCGACCCCCCGCCCGCCCTCGACCGGGCAGCCACCCCGCCCGGCTGCGCGGCGCCGTCCGGGCTCGGCCGCGCCGCCCGACTGGCCCTCGCACAGGCCGGGGTGGCGCCCCGGGAGGTGGATGTGGTGTTCGCCGACGGCGCCGGGATCGCCGAACTCGACCGCGCGGAGGCCGACGCCCTCGCGGACCTCTTCGGCCCGCACGGTGTGCCGGTCACCGTGCCCAAGGCCCTGACCGGACGGCTGCTCTCGGGGGCCGGACCGGTCGACGTCGCCGCCGCGCTGATGTCCCTGCGCGACGGCGTCATCCCGCCCACGCCCACCGGCACGGTGCCGGAGGAGTACCGGATCGACCTCGTGCGGGGACGGGCGCGGGCCGCGCGGGTCGGTTGCGCGCTGGTCCTGGCCCGCGGCCGCTGGGGCTTCAACGCCGCCGTCGTCGTCCGCGACGCACCCCGCTGACCCCGCACGGCCCCGGGACACCGTCCGCCGCCCGCTCGCCCACACCATCCACACACCAAGGAGCTGACCATGGCAACGACCCCCATGACCCTCGACGACCTGCGCCGGATGCTGACCGAGGCGGCCGGCGAACCCGAACACGGCGTCCTCGCGGGCGACATCGAGGACACCGAGTTCGAGGCGCTCGGCTATGACTCGCTGGCCCTGCTGGAGACCGCGGCGTTGATCACCCAGGAGTTCGCGGTGCGCATCGCCGACGAGGACCTCTTCGAGCTGCGCACCCCACGCGCCGTGCTGGACCTGGTCAACGGCGCCGCCGCGCAGGCGCGTTGAGGACGGGGGAGAGCCGGATGCGGACCCCCACCGGGTCGGCGGGCCTGACCGAGGTCGCCGACGACGTCTATGCGTACGTCCAGCCGCCCGGCGGCTGGTGCGTCAGCAACGCGGGAGTGGTCGCCGGGCCGGACGGCGCGCTGGTCGTGGACACCCTCGCCACCCAGCGGCGGGCCGAGCGGCTGCGGGCGTCCGTGGACGCGCTGGGCACCGGCCCGAGGCGCACGGTGGTGAACACCCACCACCACGGCGACCACACCTTCAACAACCATGTCTTCGGTGCCGCGGCCGAGGTGATCGCCCACGAGCGGGCGGTCGCCGAACTCGACGCGACCGGCCTGGCCCTGACCGCGCTGTGGCCCGACGTGGAGTGGGGCGACGTCCGCGTCGCCCGGCCCACCCTCACCTTCGCCGACCGCATCACGCTGAGGGTCGGCGAAACGCATATGGAGGTCTTCCACGTCGGCCCGGCACACACCACCAACGACATCGTGGTGTGGCTGCCCGGACCGAAGGTGCTGTTCGCCGGCGACGTGGTGCTGTCGGGCTGTACGCCGTTCGCGCTGATGGGCTCGGTGTCCGGTTCCCTCGCGGCGATCGAGCGGCTGCGGGGCCTGGGCGCCAGGACCGTCGTGTGCGGGCACGGCCCCGTGGCGGGCCCGGAGGTGTTCGAGGAGAACGCCGCCTATCTGCGGCGCGTCCAGCAGATCGCCGCGGCCGGCGCCGCGGAGGGCTGGAGCCCGCTGCGGGCTGCCCGGGAGGCGGGGGCCGGAGAGTTCGGGCACTGGCTGGACCCGGAGCGGCTGGTGGGCAATCTGCACCGGGCGTACGCCGAACTGACGCCGGGCGCCACGCCGGGGGCGGCACTGGACGTGCCTCCGGTGTTCGGCGAGATGGTCGCGTACAACGACGGGAAACTGCCCGGCTGCGCGGCGTGAGGTGGACGGCGCACGGGCGCCCGCGGCCGCCGGCCGCGGGCGCCCTCGTCGTCACCGGTCAGTGGCCGCGCCGCCAACTGCCCGGCACGGCATGGCGGGGCAGCCGCTCCAGGCGCTGCCACCCGGCGTAGCGCGCACCGTCCGGGGCCGGCCGGACGCGCCGGGGCGGCGGCCGCCGCGCCAACGCGCCGACCAGCGCGGCGGTCAGCGCCGCCAGTTCCTCCGCCGTCGGCTCGCCCTTGGTGATGCGTACCAGCACCCTGCTCTCCGTTCCCCCGTGGTGGTCATCGGTGCGGTGGCTCGGCTACGGCGTCGCGCCGCCGTCCACGGTGATGACCTGACCGGTGATCCACCGGCCGGCGTCGCTCACCAGGAACGCGATCACATCGGCCACGTCCTGCGGCTGCCCGAGCCGCTTGAACGGCGACGCCTCGGCCATCGCCGCCTGCCGCTCGGCGGGCGCCCGGTCGAACATGCCGGGCACGGTCGGCCCCACCCGCAGGGAGTTGACGGTGATACCGCGGGCGCCCAGCTCCTTCGCGGCGACCGTGCTCAGCAGCTCCAGCGCGGCCTTGCTCGCGGCGTACAGGCCGGACCCGGCGATCGGCGCCTGGACGAGCGTGGAGGAGATGCCGACGATCCGCCCCCACTCCGTCAGATGACGGCTCGCCTCCCGCAGGACGTTCAGCGCTCCGCGCACATTGACGTCGAAGACCCGCGCGTAGTGCTCCTCCTCGGTCTCCGCGAGCGGCCGGGGCGCGGTCGTCCCGGCGTTGTTGACCACGACGTCGAGCCGGCCGTGGCGCGCCAGGACACCGGCGAAGACGGCGGACACCTGGTCGGCGTCGGTCACGTCGAGGTGCACCGCCTCGGCGGTGCCCCCCGACTGCTCGATCGTGGCGACCAGTTGCTTCGCGGCGGCGTCCCCGGTGAAGGCGGCCACCACGACATGGTGGCCGTCGGCGGCCAGTCGCTGGCAGACGGCGGTGCCGATACCGCCGGCACCCCCCGTCACGAGGGCGACCAGCCCGGTCGGGATCGTCAGGGCCATGGCATCTCCTTATGTGGTGGTGGGCTCTCGACCGGGCGGCGCCCGCCGCCGCCCGTCATGCCGGCCCGCCCGGGGGCAGCAGCCGCCCGGCGACCCAGTCGGCGGCTTCCAGGCTCCAGGCCTCGATCATGTTCAGACACACATGCGCCTCGCCGGGATACGTCAGCAGCCGGTGGCGCGGGCCCCAGGCACGGTCGAGCTCCTCCAGGGCGGTGAGCGGGAAGATGTCGTCCAGCGCACCGTGGACGCTCAGCACCTCCGTGTCGATCGAGCCGCCGACGTCAAGGGCGAGCGCCGCGAGGCGCACGCGCATGTCGGCGGCGTCGCCACCCATGAACGCGAAGCGGAAGTCGTCCTTCAGACGGCGCGGCAGTTCGTCGTACGGAGCGACGCGCGGCCCGCCGGAGGCGTTGACCACACACGCGAACGCGTCCCCCAGCGACCGCGCCACCCGCAGCGCGAAGTACCCGCCGAAACTGACGCCGAAGAAGGCCAGCCGGTTCGACGCGATCCGGCGATCCGCGCGCAACCGCTCCACCAGCGCCGCGACCACACCCTCCATCTCGATGCGCAGCGGTGTGCGGCCGACCTGGACACCCTGGCCGGGCCCGTCGAACAGCAGCGCCGCCATGCCCCGGTCCAGATAGGCCTCCGCCAGCGCCAGCACCTCCACCTCGGTCATCGAGTCCAGCCCGTTCGACAGCACCACGCACGGCAGCGGGCCGGCCGGCCGCCGATGCGCGGGCGGCAGCACCAGCCAGTACGGCACCGGCTCCGGGCCGGCCTCACCCGCGGGCAGCTCACCCGCCTCGAAGTCCAGGTCCGCGCCCTCCAGGCCGGCGAGGAAGAACTCGCGGACCTTCCCGCGCAGCCGGGACTTGCGCCGGGCGTCGTCGAAGTACATGAACTCCGCCCAGTGGTAGCAGCCGGCCGCGGCACGGGCGGCCCGCGCCCGGCCCGCCGCGGTCGACGAGCCGCCGGCCAGCCGCGCATAGCGGTCGCCGAGCGAGGTCCAGCGCCGCCGCCACTCGTCCCAGAACGCGGCCGACGCCAGATCGAGGTCGTCGCAGGGGAACCCGTCCAGAGCCACCGCGACATCGCCCCAGCCGACCTGCGGGGCGTAGCGCGAGCGCAGGAACAGCAGCCGCGGCAGGAAGTAGCCGCAGGCGCGGAAGAGCGGTTCGGGCAGCCGGGCCGGCCGGACGGCCGGCGGTGCGCTAGGCACCGTGCCCGTCCGACGTGGGGGCCGCGGCGCCGTCGGCGGCCCGCGACCGGCTCCCCAGCGCCCGCGCGCACGCCTCCACGGTCCGCCGGCTGTTGCCGTCCAGCAGGTCGCGCACCCGCCGCTTGCACTCCCGCAGCTCGGCCGTGCCGAACGCCTTCTCGCAGGCCACCGCGTCGAGCACGGCGGTGTGCCGGGAAACCACCTCGCTGCCGCCACCGGCGGCGGCCCGTACCTGCCAGCTGCCCTCGTGGCGCAGCAGCAGCGGCGGCGGCTCCGGCTGGAAGTAGACGATCGACAGCCGCTCGGCGTCGCAGTGCCGCACACTGCGGAACGTCTCGGCCCCGGCGGCGGTCTGCACCTCCAGTACGAACTCCTGGTGGCGCCCGTCGTCGTGGCGCAACTCCAGCCCCTCGCAGTGCGGCAGCAGCTTCGGCCAGCCCGCCACGTCGGCGAGCAGGGCGTAGACCGCGTCCGGCGGGTGCGGCAGCGACATACGGGTGGTGATCTCGGTGAGGGTGTCGATGCCGTCCTCGGCGTAGGCGCGCAGCGCCGTCATCTCGGCGGCCGCGTTGGTCTCCACGAAGCCGCGGACCACCGCGGCTGCCTCCGCCACGGTCGTCACCCCGTCGCGGACGCCCCGGACGTCGTCGAGCATCCGCCAGTGCCGGTCCACGGTCAGCAGGCAGCGCTCCGGCCCCAGCGGCACCACCCGCCACTCACCGCGCATCGACGCGACGAACGGCATCGGCACCGGCAGGTGGTAGTCGATCCGGCGGATCGCGTCGTGGTACCGGCGCCGGGTCTCCCACGCCACGGTCCGCCCCTCCTGCGCCGCCTCGATGCGCACCAGCTCGCCGGTGGCGTCCGAGCCGATGGCGGCCGCGCCCAGGCAGGCGTCGAAGATCCGCGGCCAGTGGGCGGTGTCCCGGATCAGCCCGTACACCGCGTCGGCCGGCGCGTCGACGACGGCGGAGTGCCGCGCGTGGCAGTCGCGTTCGGCGGCGGGCGGCGCGGACCGTTCGACCGCGGCCTTGATGTTGCCTAGCTCCGTCGCGGAGTTGGCGTCTATCGCGGACTCGATGAAGCGCTCCGCCTGCTCCCAGGTGGTGACGCCCTCGACCTGCCCGGCGACGTCCTCGCACAGGTCGTAGGCGTGCTCCAGCAACAGCAGGCTCTGCTGGGCGTTGACCGCGACCACCCGCCACTCGGTGGTCATCGCGGCGACCAGCTTCATCGGCTCCACCACCTCGGCCCGCACGCCGCAGACCTCCGGCAGGAACCGGCGCCGCGAGCGCCAGGTCATCGGTGCGCCGCCCACCAGGGCGCGGATCTCGACCAGTTCGCGGTCCGGCTCCTGTTCGAGCACGGTGACCGCCTGGCACGGTGCGAAGATCCGCGGCCAGTCGGCCGAACGGCGGATCACGTCGTACACCCGCCCCGGCGGGGCGGCACAGACGACGGAGTGGGACAGGTGGTAGCGCATGGCACACAACTCCTGCTCTTCGACGGTGGTGTGCCGCACGGCCGGGCCGGCCGCGCGGCGGCGGGTCACAGTTCGATCAGCGCGCCGCGGTCGATCCGCCGGGCGACCTCGGCGCGGAGCACCTTGTCGTTGCCGCTCTTGGGGAACGGGGCGTCGCTCGCGTACACCAGGTCCGGCCACTTCTCCCGGCTGAGCACCCCGCTCAGCGCGGCCGTCACCGCCGCCCTGACCTCCGCGGCCGGGCGGGCTCCCAGGGGGCCCGAGACGCAGGCCACCGGGCACTCGGACAGCGTCTCGGGACCGGCCAGCGCGACCAGCGCCACCTCCCGCACCCCGGGCAGCCCGGCGAGTACCGCCTCGACCTCCTCGGGGTAGACCCGATGGCCGTTCGCGCCCATCACCGAGCCGTTCAGCCGCCCCTTCAGCAGCAGATCGCCGTCCGGGCTCCAGGCACCCACGTCACCGGTGCGCAGCCACCGGCCCGGCGGCTCGACGACGCCGGAGGCCACATCGAGGTACCCCTCCATGACGGCGTCGCCGCGCACCAGGACCTCGCCCACCTCCGGCGGATGGCCCGGCAGCGGGTCCAGCCGCACCTCCAGGGTGTCGTCGGGCCGCCCCACGTTGTACGCGCCGCGCAGCTGGCGCCCCGCGCGGTGGGCGGCCTCGTCCAGCCAGCAGAACGGCCCGTAGGTCTCGCTCAGGCCGTAGCCCTGCACCCACGCGCACGGCATGGCCCGCCGGCCGCGTTCGAGCAGGGTCCGCGGCATGGCGGCCGCGCCGTAGGCGACCACCCGCAGCCCGGACAGGTCGGCCGGGCCCGCCTCGGCGCCGTCGAGGAAGCGGCGCAACGCCAGCGGCCGCAGCATGATGTGCGTGGCCCGGTGGGCGGCGACCTCCGCCGGCCAGCGCGCGGGGTCCCGGCTCTGCGGCACGATCAGGTGGGCGTCGTGCAGCAGCGCCCCGAAGGAGAAGATCACCCCCGTCGTGTTGTTGAGCAGCCCGGACAGGAACACCCGGGCGCCGGGCCCGAACCGCAGCATGCGGGTCACGCTGCGCACCCGTCGGCACACCAGCGCCTCGGAGACGCTGACGGCCTTGGGAGAGCCGGTCGAACCGCTCGTGAAGAGCGTCAGGAAGTTCTCGACCGGCTCCGGCGGGCCGACAGGCAGGGCGGTGGCGGCCTCGCCGGGCCGCGCGTGCGCGGTCTCCTCGGGGAGGACGAGCACCCGCGGCCCGAGCCCGCCCAGGGCGCGTACCCCGGCGAGCCGGCCGTCGTCGCCGTCGTCGCGCTGCAGGTGGACGACGGCGTCGGGGCGGGCGTCGGCGACGATGGTGCGCCACTCCGGCAGCGCCGCGGCCCGCAGGTTGTAGGGCATCAGCACCCGCAGGCCCAGTGCCCCGGCCGCGGCGAGGAAGGCGATACCGCGCGCGTCGTGGTCGAGCAGGGCCAGCACCCGGTCGCCTCTGGCCAGGCCGTGCCGGCGCAGCTGCTGGGCGCAGCGCCCGGCGGTGTCGGCGAGCTGCCGCCGGGTGTAGGTGCGTCCCGGCTCGACCAGCCGGAACGCCCCGCCGGCCCCGGACGCCGGGCCCGTCCCCAGCAGCAGGTCGGTCAGCCTGCCCGCCGGTCGGGAGCCGGCGCCCGCGTCGTGATCCCCCATCGCCGCCCGGCCCTCAGTCGCTGCCGACGAGGTCGGCGAGGTTGACCAGCGACTGCGCCAGCCCGCTCTGCAGATGCGGCCAGACGTCCCGGGCGAAGGCCGCCACGGTGTCGTCGGCGATGTCCGCGACGAGTTCGTGGGTCACCTTGATCCGGGAGCCGAGCGGCTCCATGCGGTGGTGGGTGACCAGCGTCCCGAACGGCAGCACCGCCTCGTCGCTGAACTCCTCGCCCTGGGTGACGGAGGTGAGGGTGACCGTCAGCGGCTGCCCTCCCTGCGGGGTGAGGGTGTAGCTGTTGCCGGCCTTGAAGTTGCCGTGCAGCTGGGTGCTGTCGATGCCGTCGTCCCAGGTCTTCCAGGCGTTGACGTCCACCCACACCGCCCAGATGTCGTGCACCAGGGCATTGACGGTGACGGTCGCCTGCGCGACGAACCGCTGGGTCTCAGTCACGGCCGTCCGCCTCCCGCCCGGTGGTGGACGCCGCCGTCACGGCCGCCGGGGCCGCCACCTCGCCGGGCGGCGGGAAGAAGGTCACGTCCTTGTCGCCGAGCCAGTACTCGCGGGCGTGCGCGCCGACCTCGACCATCACGCCGTTGAGCGACCAGTTCGGTTCGTTCAGCGACCGCGCGTCGTTCCAGAACGCCGGATTGAAGAATTCGAGGATGACGTTCGTGTGCCAGATCAGGCCCAGTCGCGTCAACCGCATCCGGTCCTCGGTGAGTTCGACCAGGCCCTTGCGCTCCAGCCGCCGCAGTTCGTCGGCGAAGTCCTCGCGGAAGTCGCTGCCGAACTTGCTCCGGTAGAAGGCGTACTCGATCTCGTAGTACAGCAGGGCGAAGACCACGTACCGCTCGCGCTGGACGCGCGGGGAGAGTTCGTCGGTGACCGTGCTGATGAGGAAGTCGCCGCTCTCGACGGTCTCGATGTACTTCTCGACGTCCGTCTCGGTGCCCAGCCGGTATCCGTCGAAGTAGCTGTAGGAGCCGGGGCCGACGGCCAGGGTGTCGATGTACACCTTCCAGTTCCAGTGGTTGTACATGTTCTCGTAGCCCGGCTTGCAGAAATGGTCGACCATGTACATCGAGTAGCCCATTTCCTCGGCTATTTCGATGGCCTCCCGGTACATCGCCTTCACCATCGGGCCCTCGGGATCCGCCGGCCGATCGACCTTTCCCTTGGTGATCAGCTTCGCCTGGATGGTGTCCTGGTGGATCCGGTAGAGGTAGATCGTGAAGTGCGGGACGTCCAGGGTGGACAGCGTCTGCAGGTCACGCCGCCAGATGTCGAGCGTGTGCCCCGGCATGTTGTACATCAGGTCGAGCTGGATGTTGCGGAATCCGCGCGCCTGGAACTCCTTGATGACCCGGGCGCTGTCCTCCGCGGCGTGCGGTGAGCCGATCACCCCGAGCAGTTCCGGCTGGAAGGACTGGACGCCCAGGCTGAGCCGGTTGATCGCCGACCCCGCGACGTAGTCGATCTTCTCCTCGTCGAAGTCGCGGGCGTTGCCCTCCAGCGTGAATTCGCAGTCGTCCGCGACGTGGAACGTCTCGAAGACGGTGTCGACCAGCCGCCGCAGATTCCCGGTGCGCAGAATGCTGCCGGTGCCGCCGCCGATGAAGATGTTGCGGATCAGACCGGTCGCGAACTTCGGATAGGCACCCCACCGCTTGAGGTCGGTGATCAGGGCCTCGATGTAGCGCTCCTCGCGGCCGTTGGGGTCCTTCTCCGACAGCAGGCTCGCGAAGTACGGGCAGGACTTGCAGCGCGTACGGCAGAACGGGATGCCGATGTACAGCACGAAGTCGCCGCCCTGCTGCCGCATGTCGATATGCGACTCCAGCCATTCCCGGCCGCCGGTGGTCCGGTGCATGCCCGGCGGGTACAGGATGAAGGGCAGATAGCACTTGTTCGGATACGGGTCGCCGGCCGTCCCGTCTTCCAGCTCGGTCATGGATCTCCCCTCTCGCGCCGCACGATGCGATCGCCGCGCCACGATCGCCCACCCCGCTCGAAGGGCGCTCACCTGCGCGGTGGAGGCCCGCGGCGGCGCGCTGGGCGGTGCCTCGCTCCCCTTTCGACGGCCTTGCGACCGGTCTTCCAGCGACCTTCCAGAGCCCTGCGAGGGAGCCTCCAGCGCCGTGTGGTCTCTCTGGTGGCGAGGACGTGATGTACGGACATCGCGGAAGGGATGGGACAACCATGAGCGCACAGCACCGCGTGGCACTGGTGACCGGAGCGACCAGCGGCATAGGGCTGGAGATCGCCCGGACTCTCGCCGAGGACGGCGCCCGGGTCTTCCTCTGCTCGCGCCGCCCGGAAGCCGTGGCCGCCACGGTCAAGGAGCTGCAGGAGAGCGGATTCGACGTCGGCGGCACCGCCTGCGACGTGACCTCGGCCGCCGACGCCGACCGGCTGGTACGCGCCTGCGTGGACCGCTACGGTCCCGTGGAGATCCTCGTCAACAACGCCGGACGGCCCGGTGGCGGCGCTACGGCGGAGGTAGCCGACGACCTCTGGTACGACGTCATCAACACCAATCTCAACAGCGTATTTCTCGTCACCAAACGCGCACTCACCATTGGTGGAATGGCTGAGGCGGCCTACGGACGCATCATCAATATCGCCTCCACCGGCGGTAAACAAGGCGTCGTGCACGCGGCTCCCTACTCGGCATCGAAGCACGGTGTCGTGGGCTTCACCAAAGCACTGGGGCTGGAGCTGGCCAGGACGCCGGTCACCGTCAACGCGGTCTGCCCCGGATTCGTGGAAACGCCCATGGCGGAACGGGTGCGGGAACACTACGCCGGGGTCTGGGGCGTGGAGGAGCCGGAGGTGCATCAGCGCATCACCGGGCGGGTGCCGATCGGCCGCTATGTCGAGCCGTCAGAAGTCGCCGCGATGGTGCGGTACTTGGTTGCCCCGAGCGCCGGAGCGGTCACCGCACAGGCCCTCAACGTCTGCGGAGGGCTGGGAAATTACTGATTCTTGAGCCGGAAAACCGACCGGCGGGGTTAGGCTCCGGCGGACGGTCGAAGACGTCGCTGAAACCAGACAGCATGGAAGCGGGGGGGCCGCTGTGCAGTTCAAGGTGTTCGGACAGGTGGAGATATCCCATGAAGCCCAGTCATTGATCGTGGGGAGGTCAAAGGTTGGGCAGATGCTTTCTCTCCTGCTGGCCAGGAACAACGAGACCGTGAGCGTCGACACGCTCATCGCGGAATTGTGGGGAGAGCGTGTTCCGCGGAGCGCTCTCACCACACTCCAGACGTACGTCTACCACGCCCGGAAAACACTGGCGACGGGACTGCGGCTGCACAACACCGAAAGGATATTGGTCACCCGGCCCTCCGGATATCTCATAGCGGTCGACGACAGCGCCCTGGACGCCTCCATGTTCGAGTGCCTGGTCGCGCAGGGCAGCGGATTCCTCGGCAGCGGGGACGTCGAATCGGCGGCCACCCGTATCACCGAGGCGCTCCGGCTCTCCCGCGGCCCGGCGTTCGCGGGCATGCCCATCGGCAAGGTCCTCGACGCGCACGTCACCTACCTGCAGGAGCTGCGCCTCAACGCGGTCGGCATCCGCATCGAGGCCCAGCAGCGCCTCGGCCGGCACCGCGAACTGGTGCCCGAGCTGCGCACGCTGGTGTCGGAGAACCCGCTCAACGAGGGCTTCCACGCCCAGCTCATCGACACCCTGCACCACTGCGGACGCCGGGCCGAAGCGCTGCAGGCCTACCAGCGGCTGTGGCGGATCCTCGACGCCGAACTCGGCGTGCAGCCCTCACCGGAGGTGCAGGACCTGTACCAGAAGCTGCTGGTCTGAGCGGCCGCCCGGCCATCGGCGGTGACCTCCCGGCGCGTGGACCGCGCGCCGGGCCCGGTGCGCGTCTCAACCACGGTCTTCGCCGTCACCCCCGTACAACCGCGTCACCTCCGCCGCCGCGGCCGCCAGTTCCTCGCGCGCCGAGGCGGGCCCCAGCACCTCCACGTCCGCACCGAAGACCAGCAGCGCACGCGCCGCCCGCACGGCCCGGAAGGCCAGCTCCACATCCGCCCACCCGTCGCCCCGGTCCGCCGGCGGACCGGCGAGATGTGCCGACTGGATCCGCAGGAACATGTCCAGCCGCTCGCTCCGCACCCGGCACTGCACCCGCACCTCGTCCGGGACCCGCTCCACCCCGTCCCGCAACGCCGTCCAGACCTCCGCCAGCCCCAGCCCCGGGCGCCGGCGGACCGGTTCCTCGTCGACCGTCGCCGACTGCACCCGGTCCGCCCGGAACAACCGCGGCTCACCGTCCCGGTCGGCGACGAGGTACCAGACACCGGCCTTGCTCACCAGGCCGTACGGGTCGACGGTGTACTCGCCCGCCGCGGCCTCCCCGCTGCGCCGGTAGCGCAGCCGCAGCCGCCGGTCGGTGAACACCGCGCGCTGCAGCTCGCCCAGCTCCACGTCGGCGGGCCGGCCCTGCATCCACCGCACCGGGTCGACCAGGATCCGCTCGCTGGTCCGCTCCGCCGCCGGCCGGTGATCCGGGGGCAGCGCCGCCATCACCTTGCGCAACGCGGAGGCGATCGAGCCGCCGAGCCCCAGCGCCTTGTGCGCCCCGTCGGCCGCCAGCACGAACAGCGCCCGGGCCTCGTCGGAGGTCAGGCCCGTCACGTCGGTGCGGTATCCCGGCAGCAGCCGCACCCCGCCGGTGCGTCCCCGCTCGGCCCACACCGGCACCCCGGCGGCCGAGAGCGCCTCGACGTCCCGATAGATCGTACGGACCGACACCTCCAGCTGGGCGGCGAGTTCCGTCGCCGGGATGCCGCCGCGGGCCTGCAGCAGCAACAGGATGGACAGCAGCCGGTCGGCTTTCATGCAGCGCAGTTTAAAACCTGACGGGTCCTGTCAGGTATCACCCCGCAGAGTGGACCTCATCGGCCCGCGCACACCGACCGGGCCCCGTACGAGAGGCGCTTCCCATGAACGCGTTCGACCCCCGCCCCCAGTTCCTCCACGCCGTCGACCAGCTGGAGAAGCTGGTGAGCGGCCTCGACCCCGCCCACCTCGGCCGGCCGACCCCCTGCGAGGCGTACGACCTGCGGGCGCTGCTGAGCCACACCGTCGGCGCGCTCCACCGGATCGCCTACATCGGCGAGGGCGGGCGCGGCATGGACGTCCCCGCGGCGGCCGGCGAGATCGCGGACACCGACTGGGGCGGCGCGGTCGGCCGGGCCCGGGCCCGCGCCGCCGCCGCCTGGGCCGACGACGACAAGCTCGCCACCGAGTTCGAGGTCCCGTGGGGCGTGGCCGAGGGCCGGATCGCCCTCAGCGGCTATGTGATGGAGACGGTGACCCACACCTGGGACATCGCCCAGGTCATCGCCCCCGAGGCGGAGCTGGACGAGGATCTGGGCCGTATGGCCTTCGGCATCGCCCAGAAGGTCCTGCCGGCCGAGCCGCGCGGCGGCGAGATGCCCTTCGCCGCGGTCCACCCCGTTCCCGAGGACGCCGACATCCACCGCCGCCTGGCCGGGTGGCTCGGCCGCGCGGTCTGATCCCCCCGGGCCGCCACCGAACGAAGCGAGACCGCGATGACCGACACCACATCCCTCGGGGCCGGCGCCCTGGCCACCTCCCCTGCGACCACCGACCAGGGGAACGGCCGGGCGGTGACCGCACCCGACACCGCAGCGGCAGCCGCCGTCACCCGCACCGTCCGGCTGGCGGCCCGGCCCCCCTTCTCCTTCTCCGCCTCCCTCGCCTTCATCCGTGCGTTCCCCGCCATGACCGGGCAGCAGGGCACCGCGCAGGACACCCTGACCCTGGCCCTGCGCGAGAACGGCACCACCCTGGGCGCCCGTGTGACGGCCGCCCCCGACGAACCGGCCGTCGACTGCGTCCTGACCGCCGACGCCCCCTTCGGCGACGCCACCGCCGAGGCCGCCGCGGACCGGCTCTCCTTCCACCTCGGTCTCACCGACGACCTCACCGACTTCTACCGCCTCGCCCGCCTCGACCGGCCGTTCTCCCGCGTCGTGGACCGACTGCACGGCTACCACCAGGTCAAGTTCCCCTCACCGCTGGAACTGCTGTGCTGGGCGATCCTCTGCCAGCGCGTCCCCATGCCGGTGGCCAGAAAGATGAAGCAGGCCCTGGTCGAATCGGTCGGCAACCGCATCACCGTCGACGGCGAAACCCGCTGGGCCTTCCCCGACGCCGAACAGCTCGCCGCCCTCGACGAACCCGCCCTCCAGCACCTCATCGGCAACCAGCGCAAGGCCGGCTACCTCTCTCGCGCGACCCGCCAGTGGCTCGACCTGGACGAGGCCTTCCTACGCGCCGGCCCCTACGACGAGGTCCGCGACCAACTCCTGGGCCTGCCCGGCATCGGCCCCTGGTCGGCCACCTTCCTGCTCATCCGGGGCCTCGGCCGCACCGAACACCTCACCCCCGACAAGGAGATGACCCGCGCCGCCGAACGCGTCTACGGCCGTCCCCTCGACGACACCGCCTTCGCCGAACTCACCACCCGCTACGGCCGCCACCAGGGGTACTGGGGCCACTACCTCCGCGTCGGGGGCTGAGGAGAGCCGCTCGGCTGCGGCCTGACCGAAAGTCAGCCCGCAGCCGAGCACGCTGCCGCGCACGGAGCATCCGTCACAGGAAGCAGAGAGGGAGGAGGAGACCGCACTCGTCTTCGTGATTGCCGCCGATCGGGCTCCTCTGTTCACCGCCCTGGTGCGACTGCCCGTCATTGTGCTTGGAGTGATGGGGCTGAGTGGACGTGTGCCCCGTGGCGGCGTCCGGATCGGGGACCGCGGCCGCGGCCGACGCCGCCCCTGTCGCCAGTGCGATGCCCAGGGCAGCGGTGACGGCAAGTGCCCGCACAGCGGTCCTTTGTGAGCGATTCATCCGTGGAGTGTTCATAAGATCACCATGAACGCCCGCTTGTTTCCCTGCGTCCCGGACGCCGCCGACCGGGTGCACCCCCGAAGGCCGGTCGGCGACGGCGAGACGCAGCCCGTCAGTCCTCCGCCCGCTGTGTCACCGGCGCCTCCGTGCGATCGCCCGGGAACTCGTACCACCGGCGCTGCAGGCAGACATAGCGCGTATCGGCCTCGACGAGACGGAGAAAGGCCGTCACCGTCTCGCCGAGGCGCTGCTGCAACCCGTCGTCGGTCAGCTGCCCGTCCTCGGTGAACCCCTTGTGGGCCGCGGCAAGGCTGAACATGTCGGGGTAGACCCGGGTACCGAGGTGCTCCAGCGGCACCCGCAGGGCCCACAGCCCCCGATTGCCGCCCACCAGGGACGGGGAGGCGGAGACGAGCAGCGCATGCTTGGTCTTGAACGGCTGCGGCCGGACCCGCGAAACCCAGTCGATCGCGTTCTTCACCACGCCCGGCACGGAGGCGTTGTACTCGGGGGAGGCGAGCACGAAGGCATCGCACCACTCCAGCCGGTCGCGCAACGCCAGGGCGCCGTCGGGCAGCCCCTGTGCCGACTCCAGGTCACCGTCGTACAGCGGCATGTCGAACTCCCGCATCGCGGCGAGGTCCACGGCGGCACCGGCATCGGCCAGTATCCCCGCGATCAGGGACGCCAGACGGGCGTTGGTCGATTCGGCCCGCAGCGCGGCACCGAGGACAAGCAGGCGCAGCGGGCCGGGGTGGGCATCCGTGGTCATGGTGGGCACGTCCCTTCCGTCACAGGAGCCGTCTCCTTCAACGGCGGCTCGCAGAGCCAGTCTGGCGGCGCATCGGCGTTCAACCGGTGCGCCGCGCCCCGGCGGTCCGTACGGGACTACGGTCGACTCCACGGCCGGGCGACCCGCCGGCCGTACGGCTGCATCAGGAGGTTGAGGCGGATGCTGGTTCTCGGTCGCTCGCAGGTCGAGGCGCTGCTGGACATGGACACGCTGATCGACGGCCTGGCGTCGGCGATGACGGACCTCAGCGCCGGCCGGGCCTCCTCACCGGACCGCGTCGCCGCGCTGGTGCCCGAACGCGACGGCTTCCTGGCGGCCATGCCGGGACGGGTACCGTCGGCCGGGGTGCTCATGAGCAAGCTGGTCTCCGTCTTTCCCCACAACGCCGGCACGGCTCTGCCGACCCATCAGGCGCTGATCGTCGTCTTCGACCCGGACACCGGCGAGCCCGTGGCGTTGCTGGACGGAACGGCCGTCACCGCGGCGCGGACCGCCGCCTGCTCCGCCCTCTCGGCGCGGGTGCTCGCCCGCGAGGACGCCTCGGTGCTGGCCGTCCTGGGGACCGGCGCCCAGGCCCGGTCCCACGCCGAGGCCATGTGCAGGGTCCGCCCGATCCGGCAGATCCGCGTAGCGGGCCGCAGCGAGACCAAGGCGGCCGCCCTCGCCGGGGAACTCGCCGCCGTACTCCGACTCCCCGTCGAAGCGGCACCCACGTACGCACAGGCGCTCGACGGCGCGGACATCGCCGCCACGACCACCCACGCCACCGACCCCGTGATCCGCCGCACTTGGCTGACCCCGGGCGTCCACGTGACCTCGGTGGGCTTCAACCCGGCCGGCCGCGAGATCGACGACGCCACGATCGCCGAGGCACTGGTGTGCGTGGAATCGCGACAGGCGGCGCTGGCGCCCTTCCCCGCGGGCAGCAGCGACCTGCTGAACCCGATCCGCGACGGCGTCATCACGGAAGCACACGTACACGCCGAACTCGGCGAACTCCTCAGCGGCAGCAAACCGGGCCGCTCCTCGCGCGACCAGATCACCCTCTACAAGTCCGTCGGCGTAGCGGTGCAGGACGCCGCGGCGGCGGCCCTCGTCGTGGCCGCGGCCCGGGAGCGGTCGATCGGGTCCGAGGTGCGGCTGGGGTGAGCCGGCTGCCTTCGGTCACCCCCCCCGGCAGCTCGGCGAGGAACCCGACAAGGCACCACACGGCTGAAAACGGTCAAAGGATCTTGGTCTCCGGAGAACCGCCCTCTCGGACGCCGTGCAGATGAAAGGCTGTCGGCGATCGTGTCCCCCTCACGGAAGAGAAGCTCCGGCATGGCTGTCATCCACCACACCACCCTCAAACCGACCAAGCTGGAGCTGCTCACCTCCTGGCTGCCCACCCGCCCGTGGTACCGCGACGGCGCGGGTGAACCGAAGTTGGCCAAGGCCGGCGGCTTCCGGCTGGACGACCCGGAAGGCGAGGTCGGGATCGAGTTCATAGTGGTCACGGACACCTCCACCACCCAACCGACCACCTATCTGGTGCCGCTCACCTATCGCGGTGCCCCGCTCGACGGGGCCGAGCACGCCCTCGTCGGCACGATGGAGCACGGCGTGCTGGGGCGGCGTTGGGTCTACGACGGCCTCCACGACCGGGTGCTGACCGCCCAGTTGCTGGCCCTGATCGACGGCCGGGTCCAGGCCCAGGCCCAGAGCATCAGCGACACCCCGGACCGGGACGTCACCCGCTCCTACGCCGGCGGGGACCACCTCCGCACCGACCCCACCACTGCGACCACCGACAACCAGGACGGCACCGAGCTGACCACACCGCACGGCGTGACCCTCCACGTCCACCGGGCGCTGCGACCTGCCCCGGACGGACCGCCACTTCCCCCGCAGGGCACGACCGGACATGTCGCCGGCGCCTGGGACCTGCCGGACGGCACCCGCGCCCAGGGACTGTTCGCCGTCCTGCGCCCCACCCCCTAGGGGGTGTCCCGGTCGGCACCGCCGCCGCCCGGCCCTCCGGAGGGCGCGCGGGTCAGTTCACCTCGACGTGGTCGAAGAGCCTGAGCATCTCGGTGAGCACCCGCACGCAGGCTCCGACGTCGGCGTCGGTCAGATCGCCGCCCACCTGGCGCAGCAGGGCACGCTCACGGGTGAGGGCGGCGGTGATGGCCGCTCTGCCGTCGTCGGTCAGCCGGACCAACGAAGACCGCTGGTGGGCGGGGTTGGGGAGGACCTCGACGAACTGCTGTGCCGCGGCATCGTTGACCATGCGCTGCACGAACTGCCGGCTCAGCGCCTGCGCCCGGCCCATTTGCGGGACGGTCATCGGCCCGTGTTCGCGGAGCAGGTCGAGCACCGCGCGCACGCCGACGGAGAGGCCCTCGAGAGGCGCGGACTGCTCCACCTTGCGCTGGACCCGTCTGTACAGCGGGCCCACCAGATCGAACACCTCCGTGAGCCGGAGGGCGAGGTCATCGGGTGCGAGCGGCTCATGGGTCACCTCGCCATGATGACACCTCAGTTGCCAAGCCACCCCAGTCATGACACCTTGGTTGTCATGACCGAGGTCTCTGACGTGTACTCATTCGAGCTTGCGGACGGCCGACTCGCGTACCGCGACACCGGCACCGGGCAACCGCTGGTGCTCCTGCACGGCGGCTTCCTGGACCACGGCATGTGGGACGACCAGGTGCCGGCATTCGCGTCGGACTACCGCGTGATCGCACCGGACGCCCGCGGCCACGGCGGATCCACCAACGCGAACGGACCGTTCCGGCAATGCGACGACCTGGCCGCGCTCCTGCGCCACCTCGACGTCGGGCCGGCGATCCTGGTGGGCCTGTCGATGGGCGCCGGCATCGCGGTCGACACCGCGCTGGAGCACCCCGACCTGGTCCGTGCGCTGGTCGTCAGTGGCGCGGGGACCAACGAACCCGAATTCCAGGACCCCTGGGTCAAGGAGATGCTGGCCGAGCAGGCCCGTGCGCTGGCCGACGCCGACGCCGAGCGCTGGATCGACGCATGGATGCGGGGCGCGGCCGGCCCGCACCGCTCCCTCGACGACGTCGCCCCGCATGTCGTCCGGCGGATACGGAGCATGCTCACCCGCACCGTCGCCAAGCACACCAGCACCGAACCCGTGCGGCTGGTCCCCGTGCCCGATACGTGGAAGCGGGCCGCGCAGGTCACGATCCCCGTGCTGGCCATCAACGGCAGCATCGACTCGGACGACCACATCGAGATGGCGGAACGACTCGTGCACGCCGTCGCCGACGGCCGTACGGCCACCATCGAAGGCACCGCCCACTACCCGAACATGGAACGCCCCGCCGCCTTCAACGAGGCCCTCGCAGACTTCCTCGCCGCCCTGTCCGCCCAGAACGGCCCGCAATCCCTCTGACGCCCCCGTCCAGGCACAACGCAGCCTGAGCCGACTGCGCCTGACGCCCCGACCTCCGCACGGCCGAGGCCCAGTACGGCGACGGGGATCGCGGGCCCCTCACCGGTACGAGCCGGGAGATCGTCACCATCGCGGTCAAGAAGCAGGCCATCCACCGCGTCTCCCGCCCGGCAGGTGACGAGAGGTGACGGCCGTCGTCTGCCGGGCGGAAGGGCGTGGGTGCGTGGGCGCCTAGAGGACGGTGACCGTCTCCTGGTGCGCGTAGCTGAACCCGTCCTCGTCGAAGTAGAAGACCCCGACCTTCACCTTGTCGCCCTTGGCGAAGTGCGAACCGACGGCCGGGCGCAGCGAGACCTGCGCCGCGTGGCTGTCGTAGTCGCAGGTGAGCTTGGCGCTCTTGATGGTGCCCGCGGCGATCGACTCGTCGTGGCCGGTCGCGCCGACCTTGGTGGCGTTGGCGACCAACTGGTGGTTCATACCGGGGTCGCAGGAGTACGTGACGTTCGCCCGGAGGCCCGACTCCTGGAGCGAGACCTTGCCGATGGTCAGGAGATTGGCCTTGGCGACGGCGGACGGCGCGGCGGCCAGCGCACCGGCGCCGATCAGGACGGTGGCTGCCGCGGTTCCGGCCAGGCGACGCCGGAGACGGGATGACTTCATCGAGTTTTCCTTCCCCCCTGCGCGGTCACCTCGGTCTGGTACGGAGGGATTCTCCGAGTATGCGGTGACTGCGACAGTTGTTCGAAGTCGTGCGTATTGGTTGGCGATCTTACGTCATCCCGCCCGATGGAGGGGCGTATGTGTCGCAGTGGGATGGGATGGTGCACAGGGGGCGGAACGGCAGGGGAGTGACCCGGTGCGGGCCGGGTCGTGTGTCGGGTTCTCCCACCGGCTGACGGTGGTGTGCAGATCGTCGAGGGGGAGCCCCCGGGACGGCATGGTCGCGGTACTCACGGCAGCACTCAGAAACCTCGCCCGGCTCATCGGGCGGCCGTTCCCGGTGCCTGCTAATGCGTCGTTTTCACGGCGTCCATGCTTCCCCCTGTCGCATTTGGTCAGTTCCGGTCACCCTGTCAATCGGGCTGTCACACCGTCAATGCCAAGTTCCTTGTGGCGGAGGGGAGTTGGTGGATCAGCGCACGGGGGTGGTGCGCGATCACGGGCCGTCGCGGTCCTGGACGAATCGGGCGGGTCGGGCCGCGGAGAGGATGGGGTGCGGCGGGCGCCCTGCCGTCCCGCTGGTCAGGATGGTGCTGTGCGGAGGGAGGCGGATCAGTGGCGCCTGGCGTACGGCATCTACGTTCTTGGAGTTGTCGCGTCAAGCGCTTCTTCGGATTCGATCGAAACAGGCAACTGTTTGACCGCATGATCGCGTCATCTGTGCAGAGTTGTCTGGTGAAGTCTCCCTGTCTCTGCTTCTTCCCGCGGGGGTGGGGCGTGGGTTTTTTAAGGAGAAGGTATGCGTCCGTTTGCTTTGGGTTATGCCCGTCCGGTGGTGAGGTCGGTGGTTGCCGCTCCGTACGTCTATGACGCTGCGCGGCAGCTCAATGTCCTGCCCGACGGGCGTCCGGCCGCCCGCAATCGGGCGGTGCTGCTGGCGACGGGAACCACCGCCTCCACCGCTGGTTCCAAGACGCACTTCGATGATTGAACGGCGATGACTGTCCTGGTTCTTACCTGCGAGGAGGACTTGACGGCGGACATGGTGGTCGCGGCCCTGCACGACCTCGGTGTTCCGCTCGTCCGCCTCGACCCCGCCGATCTGCCGGGCAGGGTCGTCCTGTCGGCGGACTACGGCGACGGCGGCTTCCGCGGGTATCTGAAGACGGATGAGCGCATGGTGAGCCTGAGCAGCTTGCGGTCCGTATGGGTTCGCCGGCCCGGGGCTCCGGGCGCTCGTGCCGAGGAGCAGTCCGCGTGGCTGTCCGCCGAGTCCGAGCAGGCGCTGTACGGCATGCTCTTCTGCACCCCGGCGCGTTGGATGAACCACCCCGTCGCGGCCGTGCAGGCGCGCTACAAGCCGTGGCAGCTGCATATCGCCCAGCAGAGCGGCTTCCACGTTCCTGCGACGTTGATCACTTCGTTCCCGTCGGTTGCGCGCCAGTTCGCCGCGAAGCACCAGGACCTGGTGGTGAAGTCGGTTTCGGGGCGGCATCCCGGTGACCCTCCGATGGTGCTGCCCACTACTCGCGTCAGTCCCGATGCGGACTTCTCCGCGGTGGAGGCAGGGCCGACGCTGTTCCAGCGGCACATCCGAAAGCGGGCCGACATCCGGCTGACCTGGATCGGCGGTCGCATGTTCGCCGCCCGTAAGGAGGCCGACGCCGACGAGGTCGACAGCCGCTTCACGGAGCACGGCGCCTGGAAGCCCGCCGAGGTGCCGGACGCCGTTCGCCGGTCGGTGGACTCCTATATGGACATCGCCCAACTCGCCTACGGTGCCTTCGACTTCGCGGTGGACTGCGACGGGACGTGGTGGTTCCTCGAATGCAACCAGGGCGGCCAGTTCGGGTTCGTCCAGGTGGACACCGACCAGCCCATAGCCCAGGCCATCGCGACCTGGCTGGCCGAGGAATCCGGAGGCTGAGCCCCCTCTTCGACGCCCGCACGGATCCCCGCAATCGACTGTCAACCTCGGGTTGACACCCTTTGGGTGTCAACCTACGGTTGTCACATGGAGAAACCAACCCAGACCTCCGTTCCCGTCCGCCTCGACGACCTGATCGAGGCGATCAAGAAGGTCCACACGGACGCCCTCGACCAGCTGGCCGATGCCGTCATCGCCGCCGATCACCTCGGCGACATCGCCGACCACCTGATCGGTCACTTCGTGGACCAGGCCCGGCGCTCCGGCGCCAGTTGGACGGACATCGGCAAGAGCATGGGCGTCACCCGCCAGGCCGCGCAGAAGCGGTTCGTGCCCAAGGCTCCCGGTGAGACCGACCTCGACCCCAACCAGGGCTTCGGCCGCTACACGCCCCGCGCCAGGAGCGTCGTGGTGGGCGCGCAGAACGCCGCCCACGGGGCAGGGAACGACGAGATCGGCACCGCGCACCTCGTCCTCGGCCTGCTCGGCGAGCCCGAGGCGCTCGCGGCGAACGTGATCCGCGCCCAAGGCGTCGATCTCGACGCCGTCCGGCAGGCGGCGACGGCGGCGCTGCCCGCAGCCGCGGAGAAGATGCCGGCCCTCATCCCCTTCGACGCCGACGCCAAGAAGGCGCTCGAACTCACCTTCCGCGAAGCCCTGCGCCTGGGCCACAACTACATCGGCACCGAGCACATCCTGCTGGCGCTCCTGGAGCACGAGAACGGCACGGGCGTGCTCGCCGACGCGGGCATCGACAAGGCCACGACGGAGGCCCGCGTGGTCGCCATCCTGGCTCAGTACCTCAAGGCACCGACAACCGAAGAGTCCTGACG
>NZ_JBHYJC010000067.1:0-27635 GCF_042749045.1 Streptomyces sp. NPDC059008
GCCGGGGTGCGTGTGCACCCCGGCCGCCGCGGGTAGTTGGCGGGCCGCTCTCAGCAGCCGCGGTCGACGAGGTCGAACGACTTGTAGTGGTCGGCGGTGTAGTAGTCCTCGTGCTGCTTCTCGCCGGTCACGATGCGACGCGCACCGCGGTCCGGCGAGCCCGGTGTGACGACGGTGTACTCGTGGTAGTAGCCGGAGCTCTGTGCCGGGAGGACACCCTCGCGGTTGCTGAACACCGTCCCGTCCTGCGGGTACGGGAAGGGCCCGCCCTTGTCGATCAGGTCGAGGGTCTCATGGGCCTGCGAGGGCAGCTTGGAGTAGCAGATGTCTCCGACGGCCTGGACGTGCACGGCCGTGGCGTGCGCCGTCGCGGCGTACGGGGCGGCCGGGCGCGCGGTGGCGACGGAGGGCGTGGCGGCGACCGCGGTCCCGCCGAGGAGAAGGGCCGAGGCAAGGGCGCTCGCGGCGCCGATCCTGGTGATCCGTGGGGGGATTCTCATGCCTTCCAGAATGACGCGCGTAGACATGCCCCTGTCAATCCCAAAGGGCGGAAGTTTCCCGGGAGTTCACAGGGGGATCCCGGTTCGCCACCCCGAATGGTCCCGATTCCGACCGGTCCGGTCCAGGCCGGTCCAGGCCGAGCCGAGCCGCCCCACGGAGAGGCTCCGCGCCGCTTCTCGGCCCCGGAGGTGCTTTTTGCCTCTCGGGCAAAACTTTTGCCCGAGAGGCAAAGGATGGTTATACCGGGGATATGACCGAGCTCCCCGACGAGCCCGCCGGCACACCGCCGGAGGATCTCCCCACCGTCGCACCGCGCCTTCGTGACCTGCGACGACGCAGTGGTCTCACGCTGGAGACCGCGGCCCGCCTGGTGGGGCTCTCGCCCGCGCACCTGTCGCGGCTGGAGACCAACCGGCGCCAGCCCTCGCTGCCGATGCTGCTGGCGCTCGCCCGTACGTACGGCACCACGGTATCCGACCTGCTCGGCGAGACCGCCCCCGAGCGGGACCCGATCGTGCGGGCCGGCCGTGCGGAGCCGTCGGAGGCCGGCGGCTGGACGTACTGGACCGTGGGCGGCGCCGGGCGGGCGATGCAGGCACTGCGGGTCCATGTGCCCCAGCAGGCGCAGGGCGAGCTGGTCCGGGTCCACCCCGGAGAGGAGTGGCTGTACGTCCTCAAGGGGCGGCTGCGGCTGACGCTCGGTGCGGCGGTGCAGGTGCTGGACCCGGGGGACGCCGCGCACTTCGACTCGCTGACCCCGCACCGTATCGCCGCCGCCTCCCGGGGCGGAACGGAGCTGTTGTTCGTCCACACGCTGCTGCAGAGCGGCGCCGCCGAGCTGTGCCTGGGCGGCGACGTGCCGCGCCGTGGCCTGTGACCAGGGAAGGACCGGAGGCCGTGCCCGACCACTCCACTCCTGCGCCGGCGGATCGCCCCCACGAGGCGATCGCCGCCGAGACACCGCCCGCCCGCCGCTACGTCGAGAACAAGCCACCTCGCGGGGTGTATGTGCGGGTGTTCATCTACGTCGTGGCGACGCATGTGCTGCTGGCGTTCATGAGCCTGCTGGTGGTCGTCGCCAAGTCGCGTTAGCGGCGCGGCCCGTGGGCCCTGCGGGGCCGTCCATCCGTCCGGTCCGAAAGTCCATTGCCCCGGCACGGCGACCGGGTGGAACCTGCTGCCCGCAAGGCGTTCGCAGCAGGCTCCACCCCGTACCTCGCCGCACGAGGAGGACCGAAGGATGCACCGCACGCGCACCGCGGCGGCCACCGCGCTGGCCCTGGCCCTGGCCGTGATCCCCCTGACGGGCATGTCGGGGCCGCCGGGCGCCGCCGGCCGCCAGGACACCGCCCGGGAGGCCCGGGACAGCCCCGCAGCGGCCGTCACCCCCGTCCCGCAGTCCGTCCGCCCTCGCTCCGACCGGGTCACCATCACCCCCACCGTGACCGTCGTCGCAGGCCCGAAGGCCGACGCCGCGGCGCTGGCGGTGGTGTCGACGGCGCTCAGGGACGCCGGCGCGGACCGGGTCGTACGGGCCGACCGGGCACCGGCCGGGCGGCGGCTGACGGTCTACGTCGACGGTGCGGGCGCGGCATCGGCGCTGCGGGACCTGGGCGCGCGGGGCACCGGCGGGCTGCCCGCCGAGGGCTATGCGCTCGCCGTCGGCGACGGACGGATCGCGCTGGCCGGCAAGGACGCCGCCGGCACGTACTACGCCGCCCAGTCGCTGCGGCAGCTGCTGCCGCGCCGCGACCGTCCCGGCGCGCAGGTACGGGGCACCGCCGTACGCGACTGGCCGGCCGGCGCGCTGCGCGGTGTCATCGAGGGCTTCTACGGCACCCCCTGGTCGCACCGGGCCCGCCTCGACCAGCTCGACTTCTACGGCGAGCACAAGATGAACCTCTACGTCTACTCGCCGAAGGACGACGCCTACCTCCGGGAGAAGTGGCGCGACCCCTACCCCGCCGACCGGCTCGCGGAGCTCACGGAACTGGTGGACCGGGCGCGGCAGCGGCATGTGGAGTTCAGCTACGCGCTCTCCCCCGGGCTGTCCGTCTGCTACAGCTCCGACGCCGATCTGCGGGCGCTGACCGCCAAGTTCCAGACGTTGTGGGACATCGGCGTGCGGACCTTCGCCGTGCCGCTGGACGACATCAGCTACACGGACTGGAACTGCGCGGCGGACAAGGACAGGTTCGGGACCGGCGGCGGGGCGGCCGGGGCCGCGCAGGCGCATCTGCTCAACCGCGTCAACCAGGAGTTCATCGCCCGGCATCCGGGCGCCCGGCCGCTGCAGATGGTGCCGACCGAGTACTACGACGTCGAGCCGTCCCTGTACAAGAAGGCGCTGGCCACCCGGCTGGACGGGAACGTGCTGGTGGAGTGGACGGGGGTGGGGGTGATCGCGCCGACGATGACCGTCGCCCAGGCCCGGCGGGCCCGGGAGGTCTTCGGGCACCCGATCCTGACCTGGGACAACTATCCGGTCAACGACTACGTGACCAACCGGCTGCTGCTCGGACCGTTCGGCGGCCGCGAGAAGGGACTGCCCGAGCAGCTGGCGGGGATCACCGCGAACCCGATGATCCAGCCCGCGGCGTCCAAGATCGCGCTGTACACGGTGGCCGACTACGCATGGAACGACGCCGCCTATGACGCGCGTGCCTCCTGGGGCGCGGCGATCGAGGAGCTGGCCGGCGGCGACGCCCGTACGGCGCGGGCGCTGCGGGCCTTCGCCGACGCCAACTACTCCTCCGCGCTCAACCCGCGGCAGGCTCCCGAACTCGCCGACGCCATCGCGGAGTTCGGCCGCGACGGGGACGTGCGGCGGCTGGACGCGGCGCTGCGGGGCCTTCAGGACGCTCCGTCGGTGCTGCGTGAACGGCTCGCCGACCGGGGCTTCGTCGAGGACGGTGCCCCCTGGCTGGACGCGGCGCACGCCTGGGGCGTCGCGGCGCGTACCGCCCTCCGGCTGATCGAGGCGACCAGGGCGGACGACGGTCCGCGGGCCTGGGAACTACGCCTGCGCATCCCGGAGTTGGTGCGGACCGCCCGGTCGTTCGTGTATGTGGACCTGACGGGGAAGAAGGTTCCGGTGCTGGTGGCCGACGGGGTGCTGGACACCTTCGTCGAGGACGCGGTCGCGGCGCACGACGAGGCGCTGGGCGTCATCGGCCGTCCCAAGGCGTCGACGGATCTGCCGGTCTATCAGGACAACGCGGTCTCCCGGATGACCGACGGCGACGACGCCACGTACTTCTGGAGCGGCGCGGCGCCCAGGTCCGGCGCGCAGCTCACTCTCGATCTGCACGCCGAGCGTCCGCTGGGCACCGTCACCCTCGCCATGGGGAAGAGCGGCAGCCCGGACGACTATCTGCACCACGGCGTGCTGGAGTACTCCTCGGACAACGAGCACTGGCGGCGGCTGGCCGCGTTCGACGACAGGCCCGAGGTCGGCGTCACGCCGCCGGCCGGCGTCACCGCCCGGTACCTGCGCGCGCGGGCCACGCAGGCGCAGGACAACTGGCTGGTGGTGCGGGAGTTCACGGTCGCCGGGGCCGAGCGGGTGGCGGTGGCCGGGGGCCCGCCCGCGGCGCCGGGCAGCGCCCTGCGGTCGGCGGCGGACCAGGACCCGGCGACCGCCTACCGGGCGGCGCGGGCGGCCCAGCCGGGTGAGGCACTGGAGTTCACGCCGGACGCGCCCCGTGCGGCACGGTGGGTGACGGTGCTGCGGCCGCGGGGCGCACCGGCCGGGGAGGCGGGCGTGGAGGTCCGCACGGGCGGCGTCTGGCACACGCTCGGCACACTGTCCGGTGCCTGTACGCGCCTGGCGGCGGGCGACGGCGCGATCGAGCGCGTACGGCTGGTGTGGCGGGGCCGGGCGGCGGCGCCCGCGGTCAATGAGGTGATTCTGCGCTGAGCGGAGGCACCGGGACGCCGGGGGCGCGGTGCGGTGCCCGCCCCGGCGGCGTCCCGGTGCCTAATCTGGGCCCGGCACGCCTCGCGCCCCGCACGGAGGAGACCCGTCCCATGCGACCCGACCCCGACGCCCCCCGGCCGACCGCGGCCGCCGTGCTCGACGACGCCGTACGCGTACTCGCCCCGGACGCCGGCGCCAACCGACTGGTGTCGCGGATCGAGGCGGGCGAGGCGCCGCGCTCGGTCTTCGCCACCCTCGCCCTCGAACAGCACCAGGTCATCACCGCCGACCGCCTCAGCTTCCAGCACCTGGCGCGGCGGGCGGACGGCGACCCGCCCGTGGCCGACTTCTTCGACCTGCTCGCCCAGGGGGAGGCGCTGGCCCTGAAGCAGCTGGCCGGGCTGGCGGACGCCTGCGGGCTGACGGAACGGGACATCGCCGGCTACCAGCCGCGGCCCGGCTGCCAGGCCTACCCGTCCTACGCGGCGCGGCTCGCCCTCGGCGCCGAACCGACCGATGTGGCGATCGCGCTGACCGCCAACTTCGCCGCCTGGGGCGGCTGCTGCCGCGTCGTGGAGGCCGCGATGCGCGAGCACTACGCCTTCCCGGACGCGGCCCGCGCCTTCTTCGGCTTCTTCGCCGAACCGGCGCCGGCCGTCCAGGAGCGGGCGCGGGCGGCGGTGCAGCACGGCCTCGACACCGGCCAGGCCCGGCCGGCCGCGGCACACCGCTACGGCCGGCTCCTCCAGGCCTATGAACTCATGTTCTGGAACTCGGTCGGCGACTGAACCCGTCGCCCGAAGGCGGCTGCCGGGCGCGGCTCACATGGGCAGCGACAGCAGGCGAAGCGGCTCCGCGGGAGGGGCCACGCCCTCCCGCAGCGGGGTCCACATGGTCCGCAGCGGCATGACGACGGGCCCGTCGGGCTGCTCGACCTGGACGTCCCCCTGGAGGGTGTGCCAGCCGAGCCGCTGGTAGAGGGCGACGAGCGGTGGGCGGCAGAAGAGCAGCGCGTAGCGCGGTCCCTTCGTGCGGGCGTGCTCCACGGCGGCCGTGACGACCCGCCGCGCCAGCCCCTGCCCCCGCAGGTCGGACGCGACGGCCACCCCGCCCAGGCCGACGACCTGCGTCTCCTGCCCGCCGGCGGAGACCGGGATCGTCAGCAGACCCGCGTGCGCCACCAGCCGGCCGTCCTGTCTGATGGCGAAGTGCTCCTCCTTGGGCAGCCAGGTCAGGCCGGCTTCCGCGACACCGAAGGGGTCGGCGCCGTCCCCGAGGATCTCGCTCTGGTCCGCGGGCGTGTACCGCGAAAGCCGTATCACCGGCGGCGCCGCGGACGAGGTGTTCCCAGTCATCCCCTCATCATGCCCGGTGGCCCGGCCGGGACGGGCGGGGCCACCGGGTGATACGACGTCAGCCGCTCAACTCCCCGTAACGGGCGGTGAGTCGGCGCGCGCCCTCCTCGGTGAGCGAGCCGTGCAGCCGCAGGCGGGCGATGCCGCCGTCGGGGAAGATGTCGATCCGGGCGTGGGTGACGGCGGGGGCGTCGTCGAGCAGGAAGCGGTGGACGGTGTCGGGCTGCAGGCGCGTACGGGGCAGCAGCTCGATCCACTCGCCGCTTTCGCCGTCGCGGCCGAACAGGCCCGCCCAGCCGGCCGAGTTGCCCTTGAGGTAGCCGGTGTCGATCTCCACCGCACGGATCACGGACTGCTCGGTGAGGCGGTAGCGGACCCAGTCGTTGCCGGTGCCGCGGCGGCGCCGGGTCTCCCAGCCGTCGTCCATCTTGCGGGAGCGGCCGGGCTGGATGGTGTGGGTGGGCGAGGAGTAGAAGCGGTCCGAGGCGTCCTCGACCTGGCCGCCGTTCTCCAGCGCGGCGACGTCGAAGGTGCCCAGCGCGGCGAGCCAGCCGGGCGCGGGGACGACCTCGCCGTGGACGCGGAGGCGGGCGACGCCGCCGTCGGGGTGCTGGTTGAGGCGCAGGTGGGTGAAGCGCCGCTCCGCCTGGACGGCGAAGCCGTTGGCGGCGTGTCCGCCGATGGCGGTGCGCGGGACGAGGGGGGTCCAGGCGACGTCGGCGGCGAGGAGTTCCGCGGGCGAGGGCGAGCCCTCGACGCAGGCGCCCTCGACGCTGACGGACTGGGGGTAGTTGCCGCGGAAGTGGGCGGTGTCGACGACGATGCCGCGGATCACGCCGGGTGCGCCGAGGCGTATCAGCGCCCAGTCGTGGTCCTCGTCCGCCGGGAACGGGTGGGCGCCGTCGGTGCCGCGCCGTCTGCGGGTCTCCCAGCCGTCCATGATCTTGCCCTTGTGGCCGAAGGCCTCGGGGTCGAAGTGGGCGGGCTCGGGCTTGAGGAGGTTCTCCCGCTCGGCGAAGAACTCGTCGTTGGCGGCGATCACGCCCGCGCCCAGCCGGCGGTCGGCGAGGTCGGGGAGGTGGGCGAAGGGGAAGCCGGTGGCGCCGGGAGTGCGGTAGTCGGCGTAGGGGTCGCCGCCCTGGTAGGGGCTGGCGTCACCGGTGTAGCGGGGGAGGTCGGCGGTGGTCATGCGCGCGGCCTTTCGAGGAGTTCGCCGGTGGGTTCGGCGAGGGTGGCGCCGTCGTTGATCTGCCGGCCGCGCAGCCAGGTGGACCGTACGACGCCGTACAGGGTCTTGCCGGCGTATGCGGTGATCTTGTTGCGGTGCTGGAGGGCCTGCGGGTCGACGGTGAAGGTCTCCTCGGGGGCGAGGACGGCGAAGTCGGCGTCCCGGCCGGGCTCGATGGCGCCCTTCTGGTGGAGGCCGACCAGCGCGGCCGGGGCGGTGGACATCCAGCGCACGACGTCGTCGAGGGAGTGGCCGCGTTCGCGGGCCTCGGTCCAGATGGCGGGCAGGCCCAGCTGGAGGGAGGAGATGCCGCCCCAGGCCGCGCCGAAGTCGGCGGTCTTGAGGTCGGCGGTGGACGGCGAGTGGTCGGAGACGATGCAGTCGATGGTGCCGTCGGCCAGGCCCTCCCACAGCGCGTCCTGGTTGGCGGCCTCACGGATCGGCGGGCAGCACTTGAACTCCGTCGCGCCGTCCGGGACCTCCTCGGCGGTCAGGGTCAGGAAGTGCGGACAGGTCTCGACGGTGATCTTGACGCCCTCGCGCCTGGCGGCGGCGATCAGCGGCAGCGCGTCACTGGAGGACAGATGCAGCACATGCACCCGGGCGTCGAGCCGCTGGGCGAGGACGATCAGCCCGGCGATGGCGTCGTTCTCGCAGATACGGGGGCGGGAGGCGAGGAAGTCGGCGTACTTGGGGCCGTGCGGCACGGGGGCCGCGCCCAGGTGGCCGGGGTCCTCGGCGTGCACGATGAGCAGACCGTCGAAGCCGGCGATCTCCCCCAGAGCGGTGGCCAGTTGCTCCTGGTCGACCTCGGGGAACTCCTCCACGCCGGAGGGCGACAGGAAGCACTTGAAGCCGAAGACCCCGGCGTCGTGCAGCGGACGCAGGTCCTTGACGTTGCCGGGGATGGCGCCGCCCCAGAAGCCGACGTCGATATGGGCCTTGCTGCGGGCGACCTCGCGCTTGGTGTCGAGGTGGGCGGCGGTGGTGGTGGGCGGGAGGCTGTTGAGCGGCATGTCCACGAGGGTGGTGATCCCGCCGGCCGCGGCCGCGCGGGTGGCGGTCCAAAAGCCCTCCCACTCGGTGCGGCCGGGGTCGTTGACGTGGACGTGGGTGTCGACGAGGCCGGGCAGCAGGACGTCGTCGCCGAAGTCCTCCACCCGCGCCCCGGCCGGGACCTCGGCGTCGTGCGGCAGCACCGCGTCGATCTTGCCGTCCCTGACGGTGACGGTCGCGGCGCGCGTCCCCTGCGGGGTGACGACGCGCGTGGAGCGCAGCACCAGCTCTCTTTCGGACACCCGGTCCCCTCCTCGTATCGTGTCTTCATCGTTGCCCGGCGGCGCGGGAGGCGCACGGCCACCGGGGCCGCGGCGCCCATGGCGCGCCCTGCGCACCGCACACGGGCGCCGGAACGGAATGCGGAATTCGGAATTCAACAGTCTGTTGAATGAGTCTTCACGCCGGATCCCGGCCCGTCAAGACCCCTCCGCGGGCACCGGCGCGGCCGCCGCGCCGGAACCCTGCCGGATCCCGGGCTGCTCGCCGGCAGCCGCCCTGACCTGCGACGAGATGATGCCCTCCGGGATCGGCCCGGCATTCGAAGCCACCCCGTCACGACGGCAGACCAGCGCGTAGAGCCCGCCGGCGAGCGCCATTCCGAAGATCCAGGAGAACGGCGCCACCACGCCGAAGGCCGGGACCAGGGCGAGCGCGGCGGCGACCGCAGCCGCCGGCAGGAAGGCGATCACCGCCTTCGGGTTGTAGCCCCTGCGGTAGAAGTACGCGCCGCGGGCATCGGCCGAGAACAGCGCGTCCACATCGATCCGGCCACGCCGCACCCGGTAGTAGTCGACGAGCAGAATCGCCACCAGGGGGCCGAGGAAGGCACCCAGCGCCCCCAGGAAGTACTGGATCACCAGCGCCGACGAGTACAGCTTCCAGGGCATCACGACGACGGCCAGCACCGCGGTGATCATGCCGCCCCGCTTGAAGTCCAGATGCTTCGGCGCGAGGTTGGCGAAGTCGTAGGCGGGTGAGACGAAGTTGGCGACGACGTTGATGCCGATGGTGGCGACGACGAAGGACAGCGCGCCGATGACGGTGACCACCGGGTTGTCGATCTTCTGGATCACCTTCACCGGGTCGTAGATCGCCTCTCCGAAGACCGCGATGGTGCCCGCGGTGACCAGCACGGCGACCACCGCGAAGGCGGTGAAGTTCACCGGCAGCCCGATCAGGTTGCCGCGCCGGTAGGAGCGGTGGTCCGGCGTGAAGCGGGCGAAGTCGGCGTAGTTGAGGACCAGGGTCAGGAAGGTGGCCACGGTCAGACTGACCGCGATCAGGCTCTGCTGGACCTGCTCGGCGCCGCTGAGGCCGGTGATGCTGCGGGTCAGCGAGATCTCCCCGCCGGCCTTGACGACCAGGTAGACCGCGAGCGCCAGCACCACGAGCCAGACGACCGGGCCGGTCGCGAAGTCCTGGACCTTGCGGATGAACTCCATCCCCCGGGTCAGCAGCACGGCCTGCAGCCCCCACATCAGCAGGAACGCGGTCCAGCCCAGGGTGGACAGCCCCAGCACCGAGTTGTGGTGGTAGGCCTCCAGGCCGGGCGCGATCTGCAGGGTCAGCAGGACCACGGCCGTCGAGGCCAGCCAGGTCTGGATGCCGTACCAGGCCACCGCCATGATCGCGCGCAGCAGGGCCGGGATGTTGGCGCCGTACACGCCCCAGCTGGCGCGGGCGAGCACGGGGTAGGGAACGCCCGTCCGGTGACCCGCGTGCCCCATCCGGTTCATCAGCCAGTAGACGATCGAGATGCCGGCCAGCAGCGCGAGGAACACCTCCCAGGCCGGCAGGCCGAGCACGAACAGGCTCGCGGCGAAGGCGTAGTTGCTGATCGCGTGGGTGTCGGACATCCACAGCGCGAAGATGCTGTAGGTGCCCCATTTGCGCTCGGGCGCCGGCGCGAGGTCTTCGTTGAAGAGCCGCGGGTCCGGCCGCAGGGGCCGCGGTGACGGGGTGTTCACATGTCCTCCCAGGCAGATTGGGTGGAGCTTAGGGGTCAGTTATCAGATGTCTGATGTCTGTGCGGAAAATTCGGTGTTACGGGCAGCGCCCTGAGCGCGCCCCTGGGACGGCCGCAGATGCGTGCTCAGCGGCCAGGATCCGATGGCCTTCGGACGGGGCGGCGCGAAGCTGCGTCCCTTACTGGTGGCCAGCCGCAGTCCGACGACCGCCTCGGCGAACTTCACCGCCGCGGCGACCCCGTCGACAACGGGCACCGCGAGCGCCGCCGCCACCTTCTCCCGGAGCCCGGCCATCCCCCCGCACCCCAGGCAGATCACCTCGGCGCCGGCCCGCACGGCCTCGCGGGCGGTCTCGATGATCACCGCCACGGTCCGCTCCGGATCCTCCTCCAGCTCCAGGACGCCGAGCCCGGTGCCGCGGACGGCGGCACAGCGCTGCAGCAGCCCGGCGGTCAGCAGCCGGTCCTGGATCTGCGGTACGGCGCGGTCGAGGGTGGTGACGACGCCGTAGGCGTGGCCGAGCATCATCGCCATCTGGGCGGCGCTCTCGGTGATGTCCAGTACGGGTACGTCCAGCAGCTCCTGGGCGCCCTCCCGGCCCGGCTCACCGAATCCGGCCATGACCAGCGCGTCGAAGGCCGTGTCGAGGGTGGCGAGTCGGTCCAGGACGGCCACGGCGCTGAGACAGCCCTCGAAGTGCCCCTCGATGGACTCCGGGCCCCACAGGGGTTCGGTGGCGATGATCTCGGTACCCGGGGCGGCTGCCGCGGTGGCGGTGGCGCGGATCGAGTCGGTCATGGAAGCCGTGGTGTTCGGGTTCATGACGAGAATGCGCATGACACTCCAGCAATTTGGAGGATTCCACAGAATGGACAGTAGGTTTCGCGCAGCAGAACGTAGCTACGGCCACTGGCACCGTCAAGAGATCGCGGCTAGGAGCTTGACCGACGTCTCGCACGCTGGGACAAAGAGGGCCTGACCGGCGGGAACGAGTGTGCGAGAGACCGTGTGTCAACGTAGGGGGACCGGTAGGCTGCTGCGGTCGGGCCCGGCGCCCGCAAGCCCCAGCCGAGACCGATCCGCCCCGCCCCGAAAGGAACGCGCCGTGCCGCCGTCCAGCGCCAGCACCTCCGCCGCCGAAGCCAAGCCCGCAGGCGCAAGCGGCGGCGTCCAGTCCCTCGAGCGCGCCTTCGACCTGCTGGAGCGGATGGCCGACGCCGGCGGCGAGGTCGGCCTGAGCGAGCTCTCCGCCAGCAGCGGACTACCGCTGCCCACCATCCACCGTCTGATGCGCACGCTCGTCGCCTGCGGCTATGTACGCCAGCAGCCCAACCGCCGCTATGCGCTCGGCCCGCGACTGATCCGGCTCGGCGAGAGCGCCTCACGGCTGCTGGGGACCTGGGCCCGGCCGTTCCTGGCCCGCCTGGTGGAAGAGACCGGCGAGACGGCCAATATGGCACTGCTCGACGGCGACGAGATCGTGTATGTCGCCCAGGTCCCGTCCCGACACGCGGTGCGGATGTTCACCGAGGTCGGCCGCCGGGTCCTGCCGCACTCCACCGGCGTCGGCAAGGCCCTGCTCGCCGACCACCCGCCGGAGGAGGTCCGCGCGCTGCTCGGCCGTACGGGCATGCCCGCCGCGACCGAGAAGACGATCACCGACCCGGAACGCTTCCTGGAGGCGCTCTCCGATGTCCGCCGGCTCGGCTACGCCGTCGACGACAACGAGCAGGAGATCGGCGTCCGCTGCCTCGCGGTACCCGTGCCCAACTCCCCCACCTCGGCGGCGATCTCCATCTCCGGTCCGACGGGGCGCGTGACGGAGGCCGCCACGGACAAGATCGTGCCGGTGCTGCAGGACGTCGCGGCGCAGCTGTCGGTGGCACTGGCGAACCAGACGCCGGCGTAGGGCCTTGCCCGACGGGTCACGGCCGGGTCCTTTCCGGCTCCGACCCATCGGACACGTCCTGGCCGCCGCACGCTCCCGGTCACCGGCCGCGCGGCAGCTCCCCGAAGCAGTCGATGCGCTCGCGCACCTCGGTGAGCGCGGGCGACAGCGCACTCACCGAGCCGACCGCCCCGGCGATCAGCAGCAGCGAACGGCGCAGCCGGGGCACCTCCGGCAACCCGTGACTGACCATCGCGTCCAGTGCGGCCAGCTCGTCGTCGGCGGCCGCCCGGTCCGGTAACTCGGCCGGGAGCACGGCCAGTTGGCGGCGCAGCCGCGCCACCGCCCCGCGCAGCTCCTGGACCCGTGGGTCGCCGTCGACCCCGGTCATTCGTCGATCCCTCTGCAGCTGTTCCACAACGACGGCGTCCTCCATGGCCGTTGCCCCTCCGCAATGCGGGACAGTTAACGCCACTCTGCGCTGCCCGCGCCATACGGAGAGCGAAAAAATCGGATCACCGGGTTGTTCCGGGAGTGAGCTACGGGGTTGGTTGTTCCGGGAGTGAGCCGCGGGGTTGGGGGGCGGCTGCCGCGCGCCTCCCCTCTTGTTTTTTCCCTCCCGCCCACCCCCCTACGGGGGGTGGGCGGGTGTATGTGCGCGGTGTATGGCGCGGCGCACCCCTTAGGGAATGGGGAGTGGGGAGTTGGTGCCTCAGGTGCGGGGGCCGACTCACCCTCGGCGCACCCCGGAGCCAGCGCTCAGAGCCCAGGGCACAGAGCCCAGACCCCAAGGCCGAGACCCATGTCCCAGACCCCAGCGCTCAGGAGTTCTCCTTCGGCTGGACCGCGTTGCGCCACACCCGCACGTCGACGGTCATGTAGCTGGCGGGGTCCGACTTCGGCGCGTAGCCCTTGAAGGTGATCAGGGCGACATGGCCGTAGTCGGTGGTCAGGCACATCTGCGCACCCTTGGAGAGCTGCTTGGTCAGGATGCTCTCGGTGAACCGGGTCTCGCTACGGCACGTCTCCAGCGAGCCCTCCTGACCGGGGGTCAGCAGCACCAGCTTGCCGTTCTCGGTGGCGACCTGGTCGTCCGAGTAGCTGTTGTCGTCGTACGAGAAGTCGACGTCGGTGTCGGTGTCGGTGTTGGTCGGCTGCACCGGCTCGTCGGCCATCGACAGGTGGTACTCGTCGGGCAGGTTGATGCCCTTGTAGTCGACCGGAGTCGGGTCCTGCGCGGGGGCGGCGGGGGTGTTGCCCTCATCGCCACCGGGAGTCGCCGTCGGGTCCCCCGCGGGCGTCGGCGACGCGGCGCTGTTCTTGCCCTTCTTGCCGTCGGCGGCCTGGTCGCTGCTCTTCTTGCCGTTGTCCTTCATGAAGGTGTAGACGACGCCGCCGCCGGCGCCCGCGAAGGCCAGCAGGCCGACCAGCACCAGAGCGGTGATCAGCCCCTTGCGCTTCTTCTTCGGCGGCTCGGGAGCCGGCGCCGCGGCGGCGGGGTAGGCGGCGGTGGGGCCGGTGGCCGTCGGACCGGTGGCCGTCGGACCGGCGGCGGCCGCGTTCATCGGCGCGCTCTGCGCGGTGGCGCCGACGGTCGGCGCGTAGGCCGCGGGTCCGAAGCCGGGCGGCGGGGTCTGCGGGTGGTTCAGCTCGGTGGCCACCGGCGGGACGGCCGGAGCGGGGGCGGACGGCGGCTGCGCGGGCTGGGTGGGCGGCTGCGCGGGCGCGGTCGGCGGCTGGGCCGGTGCGCCCGCGGTGGGCGCCTCCAGCGGGGGCGGCGGCGTCTGCGCGGGCGCCGGGGCCGCCGCACGCGTGGTGATGTCCGCGGCGACGGCGGTGGGCAGCCAATCCTCGGGGCGGCGCAGCTGCGTCTGGCCGGAGGCCGCCCCGCACAGCTCGATGACCTCCGCGACCGACGGCCGCTGCGAGGCGTCCTTGGCCAGGCATCGGGTGACCAACTCCCGCAGTTCCTCGGGCAGCCCGGTCAGGTCCGGCTCCTCGTGGACGATGCGGTAGAGCACCCCGTGCGAGGTGCCCTCGCCGAACGCCGGGGTGCCGATGGCCGCGTACGCCGCGACCTGGCCGAGCGCGAAGACGTCGGTGGCGGGGGTGATGGTGCTGCCCGCGGCCTGCTCGGGCGCCATGAAGGTGGGGGTGCCCACGGTGACGCCGCTGCTGGTCAGGGACGTGGCGTCGGCGGCGCGCGCGATGCCGAAGTCGATGACGCGCGGGCCGTCGGCGGCCAGCAGCACATTGGACGGCTTCAGGTCCCGGTGCACGATGCCGGCGCCGTGGATGACCTGCAGCGCCTCGGCGATCCCGGCGACCAGCAGCAGCACGGTGGGGACCGGGAGCCGCCCGTGCTGGGTGACCGCCGCGGCCAGCGAGGGGCCGGGGACGTAGGCGGTGGCGAGCCAGGGGCTGGCGCCCTCGGCATCGCTGTCGATGACCGGCGCGGTGAACAGCCCCTGCACCCGCTGCGCGGACTGCACTTCCTGCTTGAAGCGGCGCCGGAACTCGGTGTCCTCGCTGAACTCGGGCCGGATCACCTTGATGGCCACCGGCCGGCCGCCGGGCGTATAGGAGAGATAGACCTTGCCCATGCCGCCGGAGCCGAGCTTCGCCGTGAGGCGGTAGCCCGCGATCGACCGCGGGTCGTCGCCTTCCAGCGGCTGGAAGATCCCGGAAGAGCCCACACTGTTCACCACGACGTCCCCCGACTCAGAAAGTTTGGCTCCGCCCGCCAGATGGGCGGGGAGCCACGATGTCCGCAACGGGGCAGAACCTTATCCGGCCAGGCGCCACACCGTGACATCGCCGGTGGGCGTACGTCACGCATGTCCGAAGAGCCGGTTTCGCGACCGGATTTGACTGCCTTTCCGGGCCGTCCCACGCCCACCGGCGCACGCCCCGCGCG
Organism: Streptomyces sp. NPDC059008; assembly: GCF_042749045.1. Lineage (NCBI taxonomy): Bacteria > Bacillati > Actinomycetota > Actinomycetes > Kitasatosporales > Streptomycetaceae > Streptomyces > Streptomyces sp. NPDC059008. Next base: position 14,835 of record NZ_JBHYJC010000067.1, read on the forward strand.
ATGCCCGGACGGCGGCCTGACCATGCGTCAGCACGTGCGTTCCCACCGGCACCCGTTGGCATGGGCGCGCGGGAACCCATGCGTATGCGGGGGCAGAGTGGAGCATTCTTCCCTCCAGGGAAATATCCGGCATATCACTGAATCGGAGAACGCCATGGAGCCCGACACCGGCCCCGGCACCGGTCCGAACCGCCGCGGCGTCAGCGTCGTACAGCTCATCTGCCGCGCATACGGACTGTCCGACGCGTCGGAGATCACCTTGGAGCACATACACCGCTACGTCGCCGAGCGGGGCCGCGTGGAGGAGCGCACGCACCATCTGCGGGAGCGGTTCCGGCCGAACATCCCCCGCCCGCGGGCGTCCGACGACGCGGCCTGACCAACGGGCCGCGCCAGGAGGTGCCATGAGGTAAGCAGTCCCCATGGCACCGACACCACCCGCACCACCGACACCACCGCCGGCACCCCCGGGAGGAACGGGCGACCCGGGAGACCCGGCAGCCTCGACACGGCCCGAGGGGAGGGTGGCCGGCCTGCTGCTCGCCGCGGGCGGCGGGCGGCGCCTGGGGGGCCGGCCCAAAGCGCTGCTCGACCACCGGGGACGGCCGCTGGTCGAGCACGCCGCCCGCGTCCTGCGGGACGGCGGCTGCGACCCGGTGCACATCGTGCTGGGCGCGGCCGCCGATTCCGTCCGCGCACGAGCCGAGCTCTCGGCGTACGGCACCTCGGAGAATCCGGACTGGGCGCAGGGCATGGGCTCCTCGCTCCGTGTGGGCCTCGGCGCGCTGGCCGACTCCGGGGCGGACGCGGTCGTGGTGTCCCTGGTGGACCAGCCGGGCATCGGCGCGGCGGCGGTGGCGCGGGTGCTGGCCGCGTACGAGGGCCGCGAGTCGCTCGCCTCCGCCGCGTACGGCGGCCGTCGCGGCCATCCGGTCCTCTTCGGCGCCGACCGCTGGTCGGCCGTCATGGCGAGCGCACAGGGCGATCGCGGCGCCCGCGCCTACCTCCAGGAGCACGCCGCCGCCCTCACCCTGGTCGAGTGCGCCGACATCGCCGAGCCGTACGACATCGACACGCCGGAGGACCTGCACCGGCTGGAGTGAGGCACGGCCGGGCCGGAACGCGCCGGAGCGGGCCGGAACGCGCCGGACGCGGGGTCGGGCGGCGGCGCCGGAGCGACGGATCCGGCGTAATGGAGAGTGACCGAGGTGGCACCGAGAGCCAATCGATCACCACTTCTGTCGACCCTGAGAATCTCGACATCAACAAACCATTGAAGTTCCGCGATAAGGAAACTAGTCTCCACTGGTCAGAAGCGCCCTGAACCCAGACGGCGCCCGCGACCGCTTCTCGGAGCCCGCGGCACCCCGTGCCGCTCGACGCGCCGGCGGCCGCCAGGCACCGCCGCTGAATGGAGTGACAGCTCATGTCCGCACCAGCGCCGTCCCCGCTGGCCATCGCCGAAGTCGACCCCGCCCACACCCCGGAACGGCAGGCCGAGGTCCTGACCGACGCCGCGCTCGCCTTCGTCGCCGAGCTTCACCGCCGGTTCACCCCGCGCCGCGACGAACTGCTCGCCCGCCGCGCCGAGCGCCGCGCCGAGATCGCCCGGACCAGCACGCTGGACTTCCTCCCGGAGACCGCGCGGATCCGTGCCGACGACAGCTGGCGGGTCGCCGAGGCGCCGGCCGCGCTCAACGACCGCCGGGTGGAGATCACCGGTCCCACCGACCGCAAGATGACCATCAACGCGCTCAATTCGGGCGCCAAGGTCTGGCTCGCCGACTTCGAGGACGCCTCCGCCCCCACCTGGGAGAACGTCGTCACGGGCCAGCTCAACCTGATCGACGCCTACGAGCGCCGGATCGACTTCACCGACCCCAACTCCGGGAAGTCCTACGCCCTCAAGCCCGCCGAGGAGCTCGCGACCGTCGTGATGCGGCCGCGCGGCTGGCACCTGGAGGAGCGCCACCTGCAGTTCGAGGGCCGTCCGGTCCCCGGCGCCCTGGTCGACTTCGGCCTGTACTTCTTCCACAACGCCAAGCGCCTGCTCGCCCTCGGCAAGGGTCCGTACTTCTACCTCCCGAAGACCGAGTCGCACCTGGAGGCCCGCCTCTGGAACGACATCTTCGTCTTCGCGCAGGACTACGTCGGCATCCCTCAGGGCACCGTCCGCGCCACGGTCCTGATCGAGACCATCACCGCGGCCTACGAGATGGAGGAGATCCTCTACGAGCTGCGCGACCACGCCTCGGGCCTGAACGCCGGCCGCTGGGACTACCTGTTCTCCATCGTCAAGAACTTCCGCGACGGCGGCGCCAAGTTCGTCCTCCCCGACCGCAACGCGGTGACGATGACGGCCCCGTTCATGCGCGCCTACACCGAACTCCTGGTCCGCACCTGCCACAAGCGCGGTGCGCACGCGATCGGCGGTATGGCGGCCTTCATCCCCAACCGCCGCGACCCCGAGGCCAACGAGAGGGCCCTGGCCAAGGTCAAGAACGACAAGGACCGCGAGGCCGGTGACGGCTTCGACGGCTCCTGGGTCGCGCACCCCGACCTGGTCCCGGTCGCCCGCGCCTCGTTCGACGCGGTGCTCGGCGACAAGCCGAACCAGAAGGACCGGCTGCGCGAGGACGTCTCCGTCGCCGCCGGGGACCTCATCGCGATCGACTCGCTCGACGCCAAGCCCACCTACCAGGGCCTGGTCGACGCCGTGCAGGTCGGCACCCGCTACATCGAGGCCTGGCTGCGCGGCCTGGGCGCCGTCGCCATCTTCGGCCTCATGGAGGACGCCGCCACCGCCGAGATCTCCCGCTCCCAGATCTGGCAGTGGGTGGACGCCGGCGTCGTCTTCGAGAACGGCGAGAAGGCCACCGCGGACCTGGTCCGCAAGGTCGCCGCGGAGGAACTGGCCGCGATTCGCGCCGAGACCGGCGAGGAGGCCTTCGCCGCCGGCAGGTGGCAGCAGGCCCACGACCTGCTGCTGAAGGTCTCCCTGGACGCGGACTACGCCGACTTCCTGACCCTCCCGGCGTACGAGCTGCTGGGCTGACGTCCGTCGAGCCCGAAGGGCCCTTCCGTACCGCCGCGTCGCGGTACGGAAGGGCCCTTCGGCGTGGGGCCGGGCGCGGTGGCTCGGGCCGGGCAGCGCCGCACGCTACTATGTTCATAGTGAATCGGCACTACAAACATAGTAGGCACCGGCGCGACGAGAGAGGCATGCGCAGTGGCACGACGGCGGGAGCAGGTGCTGGACGCGGCGATCCAGGTCCTGGGGGGCGAGGGCGCGCGGCGGTTGACCTATCAGGCCGTGGACACCGCGGCAGGGGTCCCGTCCGGCACCACGTCGAACTACTTCCGCAACCGGGCGGCGCTGATCGACGGCATCGTCGACCATCTGCAGACGCTGGAGCGCCGCGACTGGGAGGCCTTCGCCACCGAGGTCGCACCCGCCGACATCGGCGAACTGGCCGACGCCGTCACCCGCTTCCTGCGGTACGCGACCGGGCCCGAGCAGGCCAGGACCGCCGCCCGCTTCGCCCTCTACCTGGAGTCCACGGCCCGGCCCGAGCTCCGCCCGGCGCTCACCCGCGGACGGGAGACCGTCGTCAACTGGGGGGCGGACTGGCTGGAGCGCTTCGGTTCACCGATACCGCGCCGGCACTGCGAGATCCTCTTCGACTACATGGACGGCGTCGCGTTCCACCAACTCGCCTTCCCGGACGCACACTTCGATCCGGGGCCGGGCATCCGTGAGCTGCTGGGCAGGCTGCTGGACTGAGCAACCGCGGTGCGGGGCGGGCGAGTTGGCTCGGCGCGTCCGCCTTGCCCTGCCCGGCCGACCGGCCGGTACGGCCTCGGTCCGACGGGTGTACGCCACCTCCGGAGTCTGGTAGGAAAGCTTCCTAACGATTGGGGAATCCCCCACAGCTCGCTCCGAACCGGAGGACTGACTCCATGCGCACCCGATCGATAGCCACCGCCCTGCCCAAGGCCGCCACCCGCGTCGCGCTGGGCCTCGCCCTGCTCGCCGTACCCGCCACCGCCGTCGCCACGGCCGGCCCGGCGCAGCATCCGCGACCGGCCGCCACCGGCTCCGCGCCGCACACCGTGCGGGCCGCGACGGGCCTGGACGACCCGGCCAAAAAGGAGATCGCCATGCGGCTGGTCTCCAGTGCGGAGAACTCCTCGCTGGACTGGAAGGCCCAGTACAAGTACATCGAGGACATCGGCGACGGCCGCGGTTACACCGGCGGCATCATCGGCTTCTGCTCCGGCACCCACGACATGCTGGAACTCGTCGAGCTCTACACCCAGCGCAAGCCCGGCAACGTCCTGGCCAAGTACCTCCCCGCGCTGCGCGAGGTGGACGGCAGCGACTCGCACGAGGGGCTGGACCCCGACTATCCCAAGGACTGGCGCAAGGCCGCCCAGGACCCCGCGTTCCGAAAGGCCCAGAACGACGAGCGGGACCGGGTCTACTTCAACCCCGCGGTCGAGCAGGGCAAGGCCGACGGTATCGGCGTGCTGGGCCAGTTCGCGTACTACGACGCGATCGTGATGCACGGCGACGGGGACGACAGGACCAGCTTCTCCGGCATCCGCAAGCGCGCGCTGGCCAAGGCGAAGCCGCCGGCCCAGGGCGGCGACGAGAAGACCTACCTCAACGCCTTCCTCGACGCCCGGGTCTGGGCGATGAAGCAGGAGGAGGCGCACAGCGACACCAGCCGGGTCGACACCGCGCAGCGGGTGTTCCTCAGGAACGGCAACCTCGATCTGCACACTCCGCTGGACTGGAAGGTCTACGGGGAGAGCTTCCACATCGACTGACCCGTCGCCGCCCCGGCCATGCCGCGGGGGCGCACATGCCCAACGGCCCGTATGGGAGCGGCAGTTGCGCTCCCCTACGGGCCGTTGCCAGGTGCGGGCGGCGAACGTACGTCGACGCGTCAGTGGGCGGGGGTGGCCGCGGGCTCACCGCTGTCGTCCACGGCGCCGCGGTCGGGCTGCTGGGGGATGTGCGGGTCGGCGGGGCCGTCGGCGGGCGCCGCCCCGGCCGTCTCCCCGTCGGCCGCCGGCCGGCCTTCCGCCGTACCCCCGTCAGCCGTCTCCCCGTCAGCCCTCTGCCCGTCCGGCTTTCCGCCGAAGTGGTTGAAGGCGAGGTTGAGGACGATGGCGACCAGGCAGCCGGTGCTGATACCGGAGTCCAGGACGACCAGCAGGTCCTTGGGGAGGTGGTGGTAGAAGTCCGGCGCGGCGATCGGGATCAGCCCGATGCCCACCGAGGCGGCGACGATCAGGGCGTTGTCGCCCTTCTCCATCGCGGCGGTGGCCAGCGTCTGGATGCCGCTGGCGGCCACCGAACCGAAGAGCACGATGCCGGCGCCGCCCAGGACGGGCAGCGGGACCAGCGAGATGACCGAGGCGGCCACCGGGCACAGGCCGAGCACGATCAGGATCAGACCGCTGGTGGCCACGACGTAGCGGCTGCGCACCTTGGTCATCGCGACCAGGCCGATGTTCTGCGCGAAGGCGCTGTTGGCGAAGCCGTTGAACAGCGGGCTGACGGCCGTGCCGAGGGTGTCGGCGCGCAGTCCGCCCTCGATCGTGCGCTCGTCCGCCGGCCGGTCGACGATCTTGCCGAGGGCGAGCATGTCGGCGGTCGACTCGGTCATACAGACCAGCATCACGATGCACATGGAGACGATCGCGGCGATCTCGAACTGCGGGGCGCCGAAGTGGAAGGGCGTCGGGAAGCCGATCAGATCCGCGTCGGCGAGGGCGGAGAAGTGGGTGATGCCGACGGGGATCGCTATCAGGGTGCCGGCTATCAGGCCGAGCAGGATGGCGATCTGCTGGAGGAAGCCGCGCAGCACCCGGCGCAGCACCAGCACGATCAGGAAGGTCAGCGCGGCCATCCCGATGTTCGTCAGGGAACCGTAGTCGGGGGCCTGGGAGTTGCCTCCCTGGGACCAGTTGAACGCGACGGGCAGGAGCGAGACACCGATGAGGGTGATGACGGTGCCGGTGACCACCGGCGGGAAGAAGCGTACGAGCTTGGAGAAGTAGGGGGCGACGAGGAAGCCGAGCACACCGGCGACGATCACCGCTCCGAAGATGATCGGCAGCGCGTTGTCGGGGCTCTGGGCCTTGCCGATGGCGACCATGGGGGTGACGCCGGCGAACGAGACGCCGTTGACGAAGGGGAGCTTGGCGCCGACCTTCCAGAAGCCGAGGGTCTGCAGGAGGGTGGCGATGCCCGCGGTGAACAGGCTCGCGCCCATCAGGAACGCGGTCTCGGTGGCGCTCAGCCCGCAGGCCGGCCCCACGATCATCGGCGGGGCCACCACACCCGCGTACATCGCGGCCACGTGCTGCAGGCCGCTGGTGAACATCTTGAAGGGCGGGAGGGTCTCGTCGACCGGATGCTTCCGGTCCTCCTCCAGGGTCTGCCCGGGAGTTGCGGCCACTGCGGGCCTCCTTCGATTTCTGCGTCACCGGGGGCCGGCGAGTGCGAGGCTGTCACGGAGGTCTTGCCATGTGGTGCGTGGTGCGAGAAGACGCCTGGTGAGCGATGCTGCGAAGGGCCGCGCTTGTGGCGCGTGGACGGCGGTGGGTAGGGCCGGCGGCCCGGGGGTGGGGATCGATCCCGCACCCCCGGGGTCCGGCGCTTGTGGATCCCGCTCGGATCCACAAGCCCGGCCGGGAGCCGTCCCTCCCGGCCGAGTCTGGGTGGTGCGTCGGCCGCGTGTGCCGCGCCGCGGGGGTCAGCCCTCGGCGCTGATACGGGCCAGACGCTGCGCCTCGGCCCGCGTGGTGCGGGCGATGGCGTCCTCGTCGGCGTGCAGCAGACGGTCGTTCTCGACGACCGGCTTGCCGTTGACGAGGGAGAGCGTGACCGGAGCCGCGGCCCCGAACACGAGGGCGGTCACCGGGTCGGCGATGGAGGAGTGGGCGAGCGTGTCCAGCTTCCACAGCACCAGGTCGGCGAGCTTGCCCGGCTCCAGGGAGCCGATCTGGGTGGCGCGGCCCAGGACCTGCGCACCGCCGTAGGTCCCCAGGCGCAGCGCCTGGCGGGCGTTGAGCGCGGCCTCGCGGTGCGCACCGAGGCGGTTGATCAGCAGCGCGTTGCGCAGCTCGGTGTGGAGTTCGCCGGACTCGTTGGAGGCGGTGCCGTCGACGCCGAGGCCGACCGGGACTCCGGCGGCGAGCATGTCGGGGACGCGGGCGATGCCGGCGGCCAGCCGCGCGTTGGACGACGGGCAGTGCGCGACACCGGTCTTCGTCCGGGCGAAGGCCGCGATGTCGGAGTCGTTCATGTGGACGCAGTGGGCCATCCACACGTCCTCGCCCAGCCAGCCGGTGGACTCGAAGTAGTCGGTCGGGCCCATGCCGAACAGCTCGTGGCAGAACTTCTCCTCCTCGACCGTCTCCGAGCCGTGCGTGTGCATCCGCACGCCGAGCCGGCGGGCGAGCTCCGCGCCCTGCCGGAGCAGCTCGGTGGAGATGGAGAAGGGCGAGCAGGGGGCGACGGCGACCTGGGTCATCGCGTCGAAGGAGGCGTCGTGGTGCTTGTTGACGGTCTCCTCGGTGCCGGCCAGCGCGCCTTCGAGGGTCTCCACGGCGAAGTCCGGCGGCAGACCGCCGTCCTTCTCGCTGCGGTCCATGGAGCCACGGGCCAGGGTGAAGCGGACGCCCATGTCGGAGGCGGCCTTGATGATGGCACCGGAGAGGTCGCCGGAGCCCTTCGGGTAGACGTAGTGGTGGTCCATCGCGGTGGTGACACCGCCGCGGGCCATCATCGCCAGCGAGCCCTGCGCGGCCGAGTGCACCATCTGCTCGTCGATGCGCGCCCAGGTCGGGTAGAGCGCGACCAGCCAGTTGAAGAGGTTGTGGTCGGTGGCCAGCCCGCGGGTGATCCACTGGTAGAAGTGGTGGTGGGTGTTGACCAGGCCCGGGGTCACCAGGTGGCCGGTGGCGTCGATGCGACGGACCACGTTCTCCAGACCCTCGGGGGCCTTGCCGGCGCCGATCGACTCGATCTTGTTGTCGGCGATGACGAGGTACCCGGAGGCGTACTCGGTGTCCTGGGCGTCGACGGTCGCGATCGCACAGTTCTCGATGACGATGCGCTGGGCTGCCGATGGTGCCATCGTGCTTCCTCTTCTCTGTGGTGGCGATGTGGCTCCCCCTTGCTCGAACGAGTCCGGGAGCTCGGGGGCGGGCACGGCAGGACCCTAGGAGGATTTGAGTGCCGGAACCGTCGAGCGGGTCCGGGTGCCGAGATGGTGGAAGAACAGGTTGAGCAGGACCGCGGCCAGGGCCCCGGCACTGATTCCGGAGCCGAGCACGGTCTGCGCCCAGGCGGGGAAGTCCGCGTAGAAGGTCGGTGCGGCCAGCGGGATGATGCCGGCGCCGAGCGACACCGCGACCAGGATGATGTTGGAGCTGTCGTCGAGCCCGGCCTCGGCGAGCGTACGGATGCCGCTGACCGCGATCGAGCCGAACAGGACGATACCCGCACCGCCGAGGACCGGCATCGGCACCAGCGAGACCACGGCGCCCAGGACGGGGAAGGCGCCGAGGACCAGGAGCGTGGCGCCGGCGAGCGCGACGACGTAGCGGCTGCGCACCTTCGTCAGCGACACCACTCCGACGTTCTGCGCGAAGGCGCTGGTCGGGAAGCCGCCGATGACGGGGCCGAGCAGGGTGGCCAGGCCGTCGGTGCGCAGTCCGCGGGTGAGGGTGGCGCTGGTGGTGGGGCGGTCGCAGATCTCGCCGAGGGCGAGCATGCCGGCCGACGACTCCGTCATCAGCACCAGCATCACCAGGCACAGCGAGAGGATCGCGGCCGGCTGGAACTCCGGTGCGCCGAAGGAGAACGGGGTGGGCAGTGCGGCGATCGGGGCCGAGCGCAGCCCGTCGAAGCTCGCCATCCCGAAGGGGACCGCGGCGACGGTGCCGACGACCAGGCCGATCAGCAGGGCGATCTGCTTGACGAAGCCCTGGGTGAAGCGCTGGACGAGCAGGATCACCACGAGGGTGAAGGCGGCGAGCGCCAGGTTCTGCATGGCGCCGAAGTCGGCGGCGTGCTCGTCGCCGCCCTGCGCCCAACCGACCGGTACGGGCATCAGGGTGACCCCGATGAGGGTGATGACGACGCCGGTGACCAGCGGCGGGAAGAAGCGCAGCAGTCTGCCGAAGAACGGGCCGATCGCGAGGCAGAAGACCCCGGCGACCATGACCGCCCCGTAGACGGCGGGGAGTTGATGGCCCTTCGCGGTGGTCTCGGCGATGGCGAGCATCGGGGTGATGCCGGCGGAGCTGGCCGCGTTGACGAAGGGCAGCCGGTTGCCGGCGAAGCGACGGAAGCCGAGCGTCTGCAGGAGCGTGGCGAGCCCGGCGACGAGCAGGCCGGCGGCGATCAGCCGGGTGCGGCCCGCGGCGTCCAGGCCGACGGCCTGGCCGATGATGAGCGGAGGGGTGACGACACCGGCGTACATCGCGGCGATGTGCTGGAGCGCGGCAGGGACGAGCCGCTCGGCCGCCGGCTTCTCGTCCACCGGGTGGACCGGGGACGAAGGGTGGTGCGGGTCGTGCGATGGCTGTGCCATGGGTCGTTCCCCTCAGGATCCGCGCCCCCTCCCCGCTGTCGGGTGGGGAGGGGACGCGAGGCACGGCGTGGCGTCAAAGGCGCTCAGAGGTTGGTCAGATCCACCGGGATCAGGGCTTCGACACCGTCGCGCAGGACAGTGGCTTCGATCAGGCCGTACGGGCGGTCCGCCGCGTAGTAGACCTCGTTGTCGTTCTTGAGCCCGAACGGCTCCAGGTCCACCAGGAAGTGGTGCTTGTTCGGGAGGGAGAACCGCACCTCGTCGATCTCGGAGCGGTTGTTGATGATGCGCGAACCCATTTGGTACAGGGTCTGCTGGAGCGAGAGGCTGTAGGTCTCGGCGAAGGCGTGCAGCATGTGCTTCTTCACCTGCTCGTACGAACGCTCCCAGTTGGGCATCCGCTGCTCGTCCTCGGTCCAGTTGAACCGCCAGCGGGCGGACACCTGCGTGGCGAGGATGCGGTCGTAGGCCTCCTTCAGCGTCGTGTACTTGTCCTTGATGTAGCCCCAGAACTCCGAGTTGGTGGAGTTCATCACCACGAGGTCCTTCAGACCGGAGATGACCTGCCACTGCTCACCGTCGTAGGTGATCTCGGTGAGCCGGGTCTCCTGGCCCTGGCGGACGAAGGAGTGCTTGACCTCGTCGGCGCCGATGAAGCGGGAGTTGGCGTCGGAGGTCTCGATCCGCTCCCAGGCGTACTCCTCGATGCGGATCCGGGCCCGCTTGATCGGCTCCTGGCTGGTGACGAAGTGCCGGGCCAGGTGGATGCCGAACTGCTCGGCCGACTCGATCCCGTACTCCTTGGCGAAGGCGTACACGGTGTTCTTGGTCGTGTCGGTGGGCAGGCAGTGGGCGTTGGAGCCGGAGAGGTGGACCTCCTCCAGGTCGCCGGAGAGGGCGACGGAGACGTTCAGGTCCTTGATGTGGTGCGTGTCGCCATCGCGGGTGATCTTGACGACGCGGTTCTCCGCTTTGCCGTACTGGTTCTGGCCGAGAATCACCGGGCGGGCCGGGCGGGATTGGGCAGTCATGTCGGTGCTAGCTCCCTCGGTATACGGAGTAGCCGAACGGGTTGAGCAGCAGCGGTACGTGATAGTGCTCGCCCGGATTGACGGCAAAGGTGATTGCCACCTCCGGGAAGAAAGCTCCGCTGTCCCTTACGCGGGGGGCGTCCTGCTGTTCCTCGGCTTGCTGGGTTGCCTCGTGGTGTACGAAGTACTCCTCGACGGCGAAGTCGAGGCGTACGTGAGTGGTGCCGTCCGGCAGCGCCGGCAGGTCCTTGCAGCGGCCGTCCGCGTCGGTCTTGGACGCGCCGTGGGCCGTCCAGGCACCGTCGCGGCCGGAGCGCACCGAGAGCGTGAGGGCGACGCCCTCCGCGGGCCGGCCCACGCTGGTGTCCAGGATGTGCGTGGACACCGACGTCTGTGCAGCCGTCTCGCTGCTCATGCTGCGTCTCCTTCCGCGTTCTCCGCGATACGGGTCAGCCGTATGCGGTTGATCTTGCCGAGTTCCACACGAACGATCTCTCGTTCGTGTTCCGGCGTGTTGTCGATCCGGTTACGCACCGCATCGCGCATCTGCTCTCCGGTACGGCCGGAGGCACAGATCAGGAAGACATGGCCGAACTTCTCCTGGTAGGCCAGGTTGAGTTCGAGCATCTCCGCCTTGAGCTCGTCGGAGGCGCCGGCCATCCCGCTCTGCTCGCGGTTCGAGGTCGGGTCCCCCGGCTTCGGCCGGCCGATGGGCGGGTGCCCGGCCATCGCCTCGGCCAGGTCCTGTGCGGTCAGCTCGGCCATGGCGGCGTCGCTGGCGGCGAACAGGGCGTCGGTGGTGGCGTAGGGGCGCTGGGCGAGAACCTTGTCGCCCCATGCCCGGCTGGCACACACCTCGTGCAGTGCGGCCCGCGCCGTACTGTCGTCGGCGGTGTTGAACCGGGTGAGCCCCGGGGTCTTGCTCGAAGACACGGGAAGCCTCCGTGGCCTGGTGCTGGACAGCTCTGGTTGGCTGGAAACAGCTAAGACCCCCGGCAACATCACGTCAACACTTTGTTGAAAAGTCGGTGACACAAAAGCCGCCGTCCGGGGGATGCGGGACGGCGGCTTCGGCGGTCGGGGCGGTTCTTCGTCCGGATCGCCTCAGTCGGCGCCCTTCGCGGCATTCTCCCTGTTCAGGTAGTTGTAGACGGTGAAGCGGCTGACGCCGAGGGCGCCCGCGACCGTCTCGACCCCGTGCCGGACCGAGAAGGCGCCGCGGGTCTCCAGGATCCGCACCACCGACTGCTTGGTCTTGCGGTCAAGATCGGCCAGCGGCATACCGTGCCGGCGCTCCAGCTCGGCCAGGATGTGGTCGAGCGAATCCGACAGGTGCGGGAGCCGCACGGCCACCCGGTCCTGCCCCTCCCAGGCCAGCACGACATCGTCGCCCTGGGCAAGGTCCGGCGCGACCATCTGTCCACCCATGGCGTCCACCAGCGGCTTGACCGCCTGGACGAACGGGTGGTCGGCGGGCTCGGTCACGTCGCGTCCCCCTCGCCCCGCTCGGCTTCCCCGATCACGTTGACCTGCAGGGAGACCCGGGTGGCGCCCGCCCGCAGGGTTTCGCGCAGCAGCGCGGACACCGCACCGAGCACCTGGTCGGCGTCACCCTCGGCCGTATTGCCGAACGGACCCACATCGACGGCGTCCAGATCGGCGCCGGTGACGATGTCGCGCGCCACCACCGCGTGCTCCGGCGCCTCGTCCAGGTCGAACGGCTCCGTCGTGAACTCCACTCTCAATCGCACGCCGCTCAACCTACGCGCGGTTCGCCCCGGCCACCAGAAATTGCCCCGGGGCCCCCTTGACAGCCTCGGAACGCGGCAGGCAATGTTCCGTTAAGCAGAAAAACAGTTCCACTATCCGGAAGGAGCGCCGGCCTTTATGGGTTTCACGGACACGCGCTTCAACGTCAATCTGTCGATCCTGTTCACCGAGCTTCCGTTGCTGGAGCGGCCGGCGGCCGCGCGGGCGGCGGGTTTCACGGCGGTGGAGCTGTGGTGGCCGTGGGTGGACGCCCCGGTTCCGGAGCAGGCGGAGCTGGATGCGCTGCGGGCGGCGTTGGAGGACGCCGGGACGCGGCTGGTGGGGCTGAACTTCTACGCCGGTCAGCTGCCGGGCCCCGATCGTGGTGCGTTGTCGGTGCCGGG
>NZ_JBHYJC010000068.1:0-26657 GCF_042749045.1 Streptomyces sp. NPDC059008
AGGGGGCGGACCGCAGGACGGAGTCCGGAGGGCCGCACCCGCTGCCGTAAACGCCCCGCGCAGCGGCACCCAGCCCGCCGCAGGCGCAACGGCGAAAAACCACCACGGCGGGAAAGCCGAAATCCCACACCCCCACCACATGGGAAGCAAGCCAAGCGCAGCGTCTAGGCTTACGGGCTGTGACCTCCCTGCGCCTCCCCCTCTTCCCCTTGAACTCGGTGCTGTTCCCGGGACTCGTGCTCCCGCTGAACGTCTTCGAGGCGCGGTACCGGGCGATGATGCGCGATCTGAGCGCGGTGCCCGAGGACGACCGCCGCTTCGCGGTGATCGCGATCCGGGACGGCCGGGAGGTGGCGCCCACCGCCCAGGGCATGCCGGACGCCACGCTGCCGTCCGAGGGTGGCCCCGCGGCGGGCTTCGGGGACGACCCGCTGCAGGCGTTCCACTCGGTGGGCTGCGTCGCGGACGCGGCGACCATCCGGGAGAAGTCCTCCGCCGACGACACCGGCTACGAGGTCCTGGCCACCGGCACCACCCGCTTCCGGCTGCTGTCGGTGGACGCCTCCGGGCCGTATCTGACCGGCGAGCTGGAGGAGCTGGAAGAGAGCCAGGGGGAGGGCGCGGGCGCGCTCGCCTCCGGGGTCGTACGGGCCTTTCGGACGTATCAGAAGCGGCTGGCCTGGGCGAACGAGCGGACGCTGTCGAGCGGGCAGGACCTGCCGGCCGATCCGTCCGTGCTGTCGTACCTCGTCGCGGCGGCGGCCGTGCTGGACGTCCCCGCCAAGCAGCTGCTGCTGGAGGCGCCCGACACCGCCACCCGGCTGGGGCAGGAGCTGAAACTCCTTCGCCAGGAGTCGGCGCTGCTCGGTAAGCTCCCGTCGCTGCCGGCCGTGGATCTGACCAGGCAGCCGACCAGCCCGAACTGACGCGAGGCCTGAAGACGTTGGCGAAGAAGTCCAGGAAGTCCGGTGGGACGCCCGCGACGGTGGCGCTCACCGCGTCCGGCGTCCCGTTCACGGTGCACGCCTACGAGCACGATCCGGCCGCCCCCTCGTACGGCGAGGAGGCCGCCGAGGCCCTCGGCGTCCCCGCCGACCAGGTGTTCAAGACGCTGCTGGCGGATGTCGACGGCACCCTGACGGTCGCCGTGGTGCCGGTGTCGGGGTCGTTGGACCTCAAGGCACTGGCGGCCGCGGTGGGCGGCAAACGGGCCACGATGGCCGATCCGGCCGCGGCCGAGCGCAGCACGGGCTACGTGCTGGGCGGGATCTCGCCGCTGGGGCAGCGCAAGCGGCTGCGCACGGTCGTGGACGCCTCGGCCGAGGGCCGCCCGACGGTGTGCGTCTCGGCGGGGCGCCGGGGGCTGGAGGTCGAGCTGGCGCCGGAGGACCTGGTGACGCTGACCGGGGCCCGGGTGGCGCCGATCGCGCGCGGCTGAGGACTACGGGGCGGCCGGTGGGCCCGGCCGCCGCCGGTACCGCCGCGCGCCGGTCAGGTCGCGGTCGGCGGCTGCTGCCCGTGGTGGCCGTGCGGTGCCTGCCGGTCGTGCGGTGCCTGCGGGTCGTCCGGTCCCTGGTGATCGTGCGGCCCGTGGTAGTCGTGGCTCCCGGACCAGTCCGGCGCCGGCGGCTCCGGGTCGCGGGGGCCGAAGAGCCCGGTCAGCGCCAGCTGCGTCAGCATGGCGGCGATCGGCCAGGCCAGCAGCGCGCCCTTGGACTGCAGCCGCAGCGGGCCCTCGAAGGCCACACCGGGACCGACCTGCTTGGCGTGCGCGACCACGTCCGGGGTGGGGCCCAGCCACATGCCGGTCACCCAGCCCACCGCAGCGCCCAGCAGCCCGCCCAGGACCAGCGCCACGACCAGCGGGATGCCGCCGCGCCGGCGGAAGAGGAAGACCACGGCCGCGGTGAGCACACCGAAGCCGAGCGAGAGCAGCACGAAGGTGCCGTCCGCGCCGATCGCCTCCTCGCCCTCGGTGTTCTTCAGATAGACGTTGCGGGCGTCCGCGATCAGCGGGACGTGCGGCGCGAGCCAATTCCACAGCACGCCGAGCAGCACGCCGCTCACCGCGACCAGGATCGCGATCACCGCGCCCTCGCGCAGCTCACGCGGCAGCTCGGGGTTGACCGGGCCGTCATGGCCGGCCGGGGCCGCGGGCGCGGCTCGGGGGTACTGCGGCTCTTCGGGCGGTTGGTTGTCGGATGGCGTCAGCGGTGCGGTCACCCCGTCATCGTGCCAGGTGGGGCCGGTGGGCCCGGAAGCAGGACGCCCGTTCGGGGCGGTGGCTCCGGTCATCGGCTCGCCGCCCTGCGGTACGCCCAGGTCGCGATGGCCAGCGAGAGCACACCGACGGCCGCGCAGACGCCCAGGTCGGCGGCGACCGTCACCCAGTCGGGGTGCGCGTCGAAGCTGCGGGCCAGCGCCTCCACTCCGTAGGTCGAGGGCAGCAGATCGCGGGCCCAGCCGATCACCTCGGGCATCCGCTCGGCCGGCAGCACACCCAGCAGCAGCGCCGCCGACATGCCCAACTGGCCGCAGAGCGTGGCGAGTTCGGGGCGCGGGGCGAGCAGGCCGAGGGCCGCGCCGAGGCCGGCCAGCGCGGCTCCGGCGAGCGGGAGCACGGCGGCCAGCACCCAGAGGTTGGCCATCGGCAGCTGGAAGAGCACACAGCCGGTGACGGCGGTGACGATCGTCCCCGGGACGGTGAAGGAGGCATAGGCGGCGGCCGCGCCGAGCACCACGGCGGCCGGCGGGACCGGCAGCGTGGCGTAGTGGTCGAGCCCGCCGCCGGCCCGTAGCTGGCCGAAGTACTGGGCGAGCAGGTTGAGCGCCACGAAGGCGACGACCAGCACGCTGGAGCCGGAGACCACCGACCGCGCCGCCTCGCCGTCGTCGACCACCCCGCGCAGCAGGACCATGATCCCGATGGACTGGAAGGTCGCGACGAACAGCAGCGGGATCCGTGCGACCCGGGCCCGGGAGAGCTGGGCGCGGTAGACGGCGCCGAGCGCGGGCAGCAGGCGGGCGCGCGGGGCCAGCGGGGCGGCCCCGTCCTCGGACCACGCCGCACCGCCCGCTACCGCTCCGGCCACCGCCTGCGCGGGAACCACACTCACGCTGCCACCCGGCCTTCCTCGCTGCCTTCGCAGCACTTGATACGTCCGCCGCGCCCCCGCGTCTCACGCCACCCGCTCACGCCTTGACCAGCCCCTCGCCGCGCCCGCCCAGCGCCAGATACACGTCCTCCAGGCTGGGCGTGGCGAGGGTGAAGTCGTCGAGGGCCGCGAAGGCGGGACCCGCGGTGACCGCGGCCACCGCGGAGCGGGCCCGGTCGGCGGGGAGGCGGAGGGTCCAGCGGCGGCCGGAGACCCGGGCGCCGGCTTCGAGGGCGGCGACCTCGGGGACGTCCAGCGGCGGGCGGTCGCGCCAGACCAGCTCCAGCCGTACCTCGTCGCTGACCATGTCCTTCAGTCCGCCGGGCGTGTCGCAGGCGATCACCCGGCCCCGGTCGATCACCGCGACCCGGTCGAGCACGCTCTCGGCCTCCAGGACGTTGTGGGTCACCAGGACCACCGTGACGCCCCGCTCGGCCCGGCGCCGGTCGACCGCGGCCCATACGGCGCGCCGCGCGACCGGGTCCATACCGGTGGTCGGCTCGTCCAGCACCAGCAGCGGCCGCTCGCCGATCAGCGCGGTGGCGACGCAGGCCAGTCGCCGCTGACCGCCGGAGAGCTTCTTCAGCGCCCGGCCGGCGATGTCCGCCAGGCCCAGCTCGTCGGTCACCGCGTCCCGCTCGGCGCGCGCCTCGCGCGCCCCGAGGCCGCGCAGCCGGCCGGTGGTCTCCACGGCGAGGGCGACCGTCATCTCGTCCAGGGCGGTGGACTCCTGCCCCAGGTAGCCGAGCAGTCGGGCGGCCCGCTCCGGGTGGCGCACCAGGTCGTGGCCCAGTACGGCGATGCTGCCGGAGTCCGGGCGCAGCAGTCCGGTCAGCTGGCGGACCAGGGTGGACTTGCCGGCGCCGTTGGGGCCCAGCAGCCCGAAGATCTCGCCGCGGCGGACGTCCAGGGTGATGCCGTCGTTGGCCCGTACGGCGGGTGCCTGTGCCGCCCCGCGGCGCCCACGCACCGCGGGGTACGTCTTGACCAGGTCCCGCACGGCGCACACCGGCCCGCCGCGCTCCGCCTGTTTTGCGCCCGTCCTCACGAGCTACGAGGGTACGCGGCCCCGGCCCGCCACCGGCCCGCGGGGCTCCGGGGGCGAGCCGGGAAGCGGCGGGCGGGGGGCGTCAGTCACCGGCCGGGGCGTGCTCGGCGGCGGTCCGCAGATCGACCTCGCGCCAGAATCCGGCCCGGATGGCGTAGCGGTCGTGCTCGTCGATCTGGTCGTCCTTGTGGGCGAGCAGCCCGAACCGGGCGGCGTAGCGCAGCAGTTCGCCGTCGATGCGGTGCGGGATGCGCGGGTACTCCGTCGACAGCTGCTGCAGATGCGCCGTGTCGGAGAGCCGGTCGGTCCAGCGGCGGGCGAAGACCTGGCCGACCTCGAAGGGGTCGCCGCTGACGGCGGTGATGTCCTCCTCGCGGTCGGCCCAGCGCTGCTCGGCGCTGGTGAGCTGGGCGAGGGTGGGCAGGCCGGCGGTCTCGGAGGGTTCGCCGACCGGGCCGCCGCGCTCGACCCAGCCCTTGTCGGACGACCAGCGCAGGGTGGCGCCGGCGGCGGGCGGGGACTGCTGGCCGGCCGCGCGGTCCCGGCCGAGCCCGGCCAGGTCCTTGGGGGTGGGGACGCCGCCCCGCCCGGCGGCGGCGTCCGGCTCGTCGTCGGCCTGCGGGGCGGCGTCGGTGCCGGGCGCGGGCCGGGCCGCCCCGTTGGACCCGTTGTGCTCATGCGTGCGGTCGGCGGTCTCCGGGCACGCGGCGGCCGCGGCGGCCGCGACCGCGGACTCGGGCAGCGGCGCGGAGAGGATCGCGGCGATCTCGGGGCGGGGGGCGGGCGGCGGTCCGGAGGGCCCGCCGAGTTCCTTGGCGCGCACGGCGCGGGTGATCCAGGTGCGGTCCAGCACCCGCCGCTCATCGGCCTCGGCGACCAGGTCCTCGGACTGGTTGTAGTCGCCGTCGGCGGCCTGGACAGCCCACAGGTGGACGGCGACACCGTGCTCCTTCGCCGACATCAGGCCGGGCAGCAGGTCGCCGTCGCCGGTGACCAGGACGATGTCGGAGCAGGCGCGGTTGCGGGCCAGCTCGGTCAGCTCGGCGTGCATGGCGGCGTCCACGCCCTTCTGCGCCCAGCGGCCGTCGCTGCGGGTCAGGGCGCCCAGCCGGACGGTGACCCGGGACATCACGCGCAGTCTGCGGTGCTCGGGTTGCGGGACCCGGTCGGGGGCGCCGTCGAACCAGTAGATCCGCAGCAGCGGGCGCTCGGTGTCCGCCTCGGCGCGCTGGCGCAGGCCCTGGATGAGGGCGGCGTGATCGACGGTGATCCGGGAACGGACGGGCTCTCCGGCGAGCAGACTCGCGGCGGCGCCGAGCAAATACCCGGCGTCCACCAGCACGACGCAGCGATCCACGTTCCACCCTCTTCCCTGAGGTGCTGAAAGTCCGGTCGCCCCCCGGCTCGGCACGTGGCACGAGTCTTCCTTCGGCTTTCCTTCGAGTCTGCCCGACCGTACGGGGGTTATCAGCCCGAACTCGATCATCGGCGTGGCGGATTCGGCGGGGATCTTGGGTACAGCGCGTGATCGCGCCTCTTACACAGGGTAATTGCCCGAAATGCAGGCTTCTGTCCGGCATGTAAGTCTGGTCCCGGCCCCGATCCCAGATTCCCCCTCAGGAGGCAATGGTCATGGCCAAGGACAAGAAGCAGAACCGCGGTCAGCAGCAGAAGTCGGCATCCGCGGCCGAGCGCGGCCAGCAGCAAGCCCAGCACACGGCCATGGAGGCCCAGTCGAAGTCCACCTCGGCCACGCCCGGAGACCTGGCCCGCAAGAACCGCGAGCGGCGCTTCGGCCACAACTGACCTATGCCGCAGATGAGTTGAGGGGCGCGTCCACTGCGGACGCGCCCCTCGGGGCAACGCGGACCGGCGGCCCGCCGCGGGGTCAGCCCGCCAGGCAGGACGGACCGAGCAGCACCTTGAGGTCACCGAAGAGCGACGGGTCCGGCGTGACGCGGTGCCGGTCCAGTCGCAGCACCGTGGTCTTGCGCGCCCCCTGCAGCTTGATCCGCACCTCCGTGGAGCCGCGGTGGCTGCTGAGCACCTCGCCGAGCTTCTCGACCATCGGCGGGGTCACCTTGACCGTCGGGATGGTGATCGTCACGGGGGCGTTGGTGCCGGCCTCCGACAGGTCGGGGACCATCATCTCCATGGCGACCAGCCGCGGGATGTCCTCGCGCTTGTCGAGCCGTCCCTTGACGAACACCACGGTGTCCTCGACGAGTTGGGTGGACACCAGCTGGTAGGTCGCGGGGAAGAACATGCAGTCGATGGAGCCGGCCAGGTCCTCGACGGTGGCGATCGCCCAGGCGTTGCCCTGCTTGGTCATCTTGCGCTGCAGGCCGGAGATGATGCCGCCGATGGTGACGATGGAGCCGTCGGAGTAGTCGCCGCCGGTGAGCTGGGCGATGGCGGCGTCGGCCTTGTCGGACAGCACGTGCTCCAGCCCGAAGAGCGGGTGGTCGGAGACGTAGAGACCGAGCATCTCGCGCTCCTGGGCGAGGAGGTAGGTCTTGTCCCACTCCACGTCCGAGAACTCCACGTCCAGGCCGAAGCCGGGGCCGTCGTCCGCGCTGTCGTCGCCCATGCCGCCGAAGAGGTCGAACTGCCCCTCGGCCTCCTTGCGCTTGACCTGGACCACGTTGTCGATCATCGATTCGTAGTGCGCCGTCAGGCCCTTGCGGGTGTGGCCCATCTCGTCGAACGCGCCGGCCTTGATCAGCGATTCGGTGGTGCGCTTGTTGCAGACCACCGCGTCGACCTTGTCGAGGTAGTCGGGGAAGGAGGCGTACTTCCCCTTGGCCTTGCGGCAGCGGATGATCGAGTCGACGACGTTCTGGCCGACGTTGCGGACCGCGGTGAGGCCGAAGAGGATCACGTCGTCGCCCTGGGCGGCGAAGTTCGCCTCGGACTCGTTGACGTTCGGCGGCAGCACCTTGATGCCCATGCGCCGGCACTCGTTCAGATAGACCGCCGACTTGTCCTTGTCGTCGCGCACGGAGGTCAGCAGCGCGGACATGTACTCGGCGGGGTAGTTGGCCTTGAGGTAGGCGGTCCAGTACGTGACCAGGCCGTACGCGGAGGAGTGCGCCTTGTTGAAGGCGTAGCCGGCGAACGGGACCAGGACGTCCCACAGGGCCTGGATCGCCTCGTCGGAGAAGCCCTTCTTCTTCGCGCCCTCCTGGAAGAGCACGAAGTTCTTCGCCAGCTCCTCGGGCTTCTTCTTGCCCATGACGCGGCGGAGGATGTCGGCCTCGCCGAGGGAGTACCCGGCGATGATCTGGGCGGCCTTCTGCACCTGCTCCTGGTAGACGATCAGGCCGTAGGTGAGGCCGAGGACCTCCTTGAGGGGCTCCTCCAGCTCCTTGTGGATCGGGGTGATCTCCTGGAGGCCGTTCTTGCGCAGCGCGTAGTTGGTGTGCGAGTCCATGCCCATCGGGCCCGGGCGGTACAGGGCCGAGACGGCGGAGATGTCCTCGAAGTTGTCGGGCTTCATCAGGCGCAGCAGCGAACGCATCGGGCCGCCGTCGAACTGGAAGACGCCGAGCGTGTCACCGCGGCAGAGCATCTCGTAGGTCTTGGGGTCGTCCAGCGGGACGGAGAGCAGCTCCAGGTCGACGCCCTTGTTCGCCTTCACCATCTTGACGGCGTCGTCCATGATGGTCAGGTTGCGCAGGCCCAGGAAGTCCATCTTGAGCAGGCCGAGCGACTCGCACTGGGGGTAGTCCCACTGCGTGATCGTCACGCCGTCGGTGTGCCGCACCCAGATCGGGGCGTGGTCGACGATCGGCTCGCTGGACATGATCACGCCGGCCGCGTGCACACCCATCTGCCGGACCAGGCCCTCCACACCCTTCGCGGTGTCGATGACCTTCTTCACGTCCGGCTCGTTCTCGTACATCCCCCGGATCTCGCCCGCCTCGCTGTAGCGCGGGTGCTTGGGGTTGGTGATGCCGTCGAGATCGATGCCCTTGCCCAGGACGTCGGCGGGCATGGCCTTGGTGAGGCGGTCGCCCATCGCGTACGGGTATCCGAGCACGCGGGCGGAGTCCTTGATGGCGTTCTTCGCCTTGATCTTTCCGTACGTGCCGATCATGGCGACCTTGTCGGCGCCGTACTTCTCCGTCACGTACCTGATCACCTCGACGCGCCTGCGCTCGTCGAAGTCGATGTCGACATCGGGCATGGAGACACGCTCGGGGTTGAGGAACCGCTCGAAGATCAGCCCGTGCTCGATGGGGTCGAGGTCGGTGATGCCCATGGCGTACGCGACGATCGAGCCGGCCGCGGAGCCTCGTCCGGGGCCGACGGCGATGCCGTTGTTCTTGGCCCACATGATGAAGTCGGCGACCACGAGGAAGTAGCCGGGGAACCCCATCTGGATGATGACGTCCATCTCGTACTCGGCCTGCTTCTGGCGGTCCTCGGGGACGCCGCCCGGGAAGCGGCGCTTCATGCCGACCCGGACCTCCTCCTGGAACCAGGTGACCTCCGTGTAGCCCTCGGGGATGTCGAACTTCGGCATCAGGTCGCGCTTTTCGAACATCCCGGTGACGTCGACCTGCTCGGCGACCAGGCGGGTGTTGGCGCAGCCCTCCTGCCAGGCGTCCGAGGAGTCGATGGCGTACATCTCCTCCGTGGACTTCAGGTAGTAGCCCGTGCCGTCGAAGCGGAAGCGGTCCGGGTCGGAGAGGTTCTTGCCGGTCTGGATGCACAGCAGCGCGTCGTGCGCCGTGGACTCATGGGCGTAGGTGTAGTGCGAGTCGTTGGTGACCAGCGGCGGGATGCCGAGCTCCTTGCCGATCTTCAACAGGTCGTCGCGGACCCGGCGCTCGATCTCGATGCCGTGGTCCATCAGCTCGAGGAAGTACCGGTCCTTGCCGAAGATGTCCTGGTACTCGCCCGCGGCCTTGCGCGCCTCGTCGTACTGCCCCAGCCGCAGCCGGGTCTGCAGCTCTCCCGACGGGCAGCCGGTGGAGGCGATCAGACCCTCGGACCACTGGGCGATGGTCTCCTTGTCCATCCGCGGCCACTTCTGCAGCCAGCCCTCCGCATACGCGTCCGAGGAGAGCCGGAAGAGGTTGTGCAGACCGGTCTTGTTCGCCGCCCAGATCGTCTTGTGGGTGTAGCCACCCGAACCCGAGACGTCGTCGCGCTTCTGGTGCGGCTGGCCCCACTGGATCTTGCGCTTGTTGCGCCGCGACTCGGGGGCGACATACGCCTCGATGCCGATGATCGGCGTCACTCCGGCCTTCTGCGCCGAGTGGAAGAAGTCGTACGCGCCGTGGAGGTTGCCGTGGTCGGACATCGCGATGTGCGTCATGCCCATCTCGTTGGCCGCCTTGAACATGTCCGACAGCCGGGCCGCGCCGTCCAGCAGCGAGTACTGGGTGTGGACGTGCAGGTGCGTGAACGGGGGCCTGGACGGGGCTGCCACGGCGGAGGACCTCCGGGAAACGGTTGAGGACGGGGGCACCTCCCGGCGTCAGCTGAGGGAGGATTCGACGGTCTCGAAGTCTACGACTCCCCACTGACAATCGCGGGCGCCCCAGGCGTACCCTCACCCGTTGTCGGCGGGCACTCGAACACCTTCCCGCCCGTTGTCCGTGACAGATCCGCGCCACCCTCCGTGACGCGGGTCCGCCATGTCACCCGTACCACTTTCCGCACCTCAGGAGGCACCCAGCGATGCCGTCCCAGCACGCCCCGGCACAGGACGCCGCGCAGCGCGGCGAGGAGATCCTCGCCGTCTTCGACACCGCCTTCGGAGAGCTCCTCGCCGCCGACCCCGCGGCCTTCCGCGTGAAATTCCGGAAGATGGCCGCCTCCGCGTTCGCCTTCTACCGTGGCACGGCGTGCCTGTTCTACCGGGACCTGGAGGCGCAGGCCGCCCAGGACGGCGACAGGGACAGCGGCCCCTATCTGGACGAGCGGACCGGCCGGGTGTGGATCCACGGCGATCTGCACGCCGAGAACTTCGGCACCTACATGGACGCCACCGGCCGGCTGATCTTCAACGTCAACGACTTCGACGAGGCCTACGTCGGGCCCTTCACCTGGGACCTCAAGCGGTTCGCCGCCTCGGTCGCGCTGATCGGCTACGCCAAGGCGCTCAGCGACGAGCAGATCACCGACCTGGTGCGCACCTACGCCGCCGCCTACCGCGAGCGCATCCACGCCCTGGCCTCCGGGGCGAAGACGGACGAGGTGCCGCCCTTCACGCTGGACACCGCCGACGGCCCGCTGCTGGACGCGCTGCGCGACGCCCGCGCGCTGACCCGGTTCGGGCTGCTGGACTCGATGACCGAGATCCGCGACTTCGAACGGCGCTTCGCGGGGGGCGGCGGCAGCGTCGAGCTGGACGCGGCGACCCGCTACAAGGTCCTCGCCGCCTTCGACGGCTATCTGGAGACGCTGCCGGAGGCGAGTCTGGCCCGTCCGGACTCCTACCGGGTCAAGGACGTGGTGGGCCGGCGCGGCATCGGCATCGGCTCGGCCGGCCTGCCGTCGTACAACATCCTGCTCGAGGGCAACAGCGACGCCCTGGAGAACGATGTGGTGATCTACATGAAGCAGGCGCAGACCCCGGCCGTCTCCCGGCACGTCACCGACCCCGCGGTCCGCTCCTACTTCCAGCACGAGGGCCACCGCACGGTCATCTCGCAGCGGGCCCTGCAGGACCACGCCGACCCGTGGCTGGGCTGGACCGAGCTGGACGGCGCGGGCCAGCTGGTCGCCGAGATCTCGCCGTACGCGGTCGATCTGGACTGGTCGGACATCGACGACCCGGAGGAGATCGCCGCGGTCGTCGCCGACCTGGGCCGGGCGACGGCCACGATGCACGCCGCGGCGGACGACGAGAGCGGCCACTCCCTGGTGCCGTTCTCGACCGAGCGGGCCATCGACGCGGCCATCGCGGCCGACGAGGACGGCTTCGCGGGGCTGCTGGTGGACTTCGCGCACTCCTACGGAGCCCGGGCCCGCGCCGACCACCAGATCTTCGTCGACCTCTTCCGCAACGGCCGGATCCCCGGCCTGTAGGAACCGGGCGCCCGAGGAGCCGGACCCATGAGTCCCGTACGCCCCGGTTTTTCCGGTGTGTGCGACTTTGATCACCCTTAGGCGCCACTTATCCCGGCCCATGGCACACTCGGCAGCAATGGACATCTCGGCGGCACACCTGCGGGCACTGCGCGCGGCGCTCTTCACGGCGCTGTGCGTGACGCTGTCCGCGGCGTCCCATGTGCTGCTGTCGCGCATGCCGCTGCCGCTGACCACCGTCGCCGCGCTCTCCGCCGCCGTCTTCGCGCTCGCCTACGCGCTGGCCGGCCGGGAGCGCGGCTACGGACGGATCGCGGCCCTGCTGGTCCCCCTGGAGCTCGCCGCCGACCTGGTCTTCAGCATCGGCCAGCACACCTGCTACGGCGGGGCGGGCGGCCCGGTGGCCGGCCCGCTGCGCTCGCTGGGCGTGGATCTGCTCTGCGGCGGCCAGGTCGGCGGCCCCCTGACACGGCTGTCCGAGGACGGCGCGGCGCCCGCCACGACCGGGCTGCTGCTGCTCGCCGCGCACCTGGCGATAGGGCTGCTGGCGGCCGGCTGGCTGCGCCGCGGCGAGGCGGCGCTGGCCCAGGTGCTGGGCGCGGTGGCCGGCTTCGCCTTCCGCCCGCTGCTGATCGCCGTCGCGGTCATCGGCGCCGCGGCCGCCCCGCGCCGCCCCGCGCCCGTGCCCGTCCGGGCCGGCCGCCCGGCCCGGAGCGCCCCCCTGCTGGTGCACTGCGTCGTGCGCCGTGGGCCGCCCTGCGCGCTCGCTGCGTGACCGCCCGGTCCTCGTACCCGGCCCGCGCAGCACGCGTACGCCCGTACCTCGCGTGCGTACGCCTCCGACGGCACGCACACCACCCACGGATTCCACGGAGCAGGAACAGTCATGAGCAACCGCAACAGCCAGGCCAACAAGCAGGCAGCCCGTGAGCGGCTGCGCGCCGAGCGCGAGCGGCAGGCCAAGAAGGAGCGGGTCCGCCGGCAGCTGACCGTCGGCGGTGCGATCGTCGGCGTGCTGGCGATCGCCGGCGGTATCGGCGTGGCGGTCGCCAACTCGGGCGGCGGCGACTCCGCGGCGGAGAAGACCGCGGGCGACAGCACGGTGTGGACGAAGGCGGCGAAGGCCAAGCTCGTCAAGCCCGCCCACACCAGCGGCGCCGAGGGCACCACGATCGTCATCGGCAAGGCGGACGCCAAGAACACCCTCAGCCTCTTCGAGGACCCGCGCTGCCCGGGCTGCGCCAACTTCGAGCAGAACGTCGGCGAGACCGTCGACAAGGACATCAAGGACGGCAAGTACAAGGCGGCCTACCACCTGGGCACCTTCCTCGACGGCAACCTCAAGGGCACCGGCTCGAAGAACGCGCTGTCCGCGCTGGGCGCCGCCCTGAACGTCAGCCCGGACGCCTTCTTGAAGTACAAGTACGCGCTGTACTCCAAGGAGTTCCACCCGGAGGAGACCGGTCCGGACAAGTTCGCCGACGACAGCTACCTGATCAAGGTCGCGGACACCGTCCCCGCGCTCAAGGGCAACGCCGCCTTCCAGAAGGCCGTCAAGGCCGGCACGTACGACCGCTGGGCGCTGGAGGTGTCCGCCGAGTTCAACTCGCACAAGGACGTCAGCAGCACCCCGACCGTGAAGGTCAACGACACGGTGATCGGCACGGACACCCCGCAGGGCAAGGCGGCCCCGTCGACCGCCGCCGCCTTCACCTCCATGGTCGACAAGGCCCTGAAGAAGTGACCGGGTCGCGACCCTGACTCCTCGGCCGGCGCGCGGTGAGCGCGCCGGCCGATGCCAAATCTTGACCCGGGCCACTGCCGTGGACATGGCAGACTCCCGCCCATGCAGGCGAGGGCGGTGCGCCCGGGCGGCCGGCCCGCGGGCGCGCCGGGCGGTGAACTCAGAGCGGTGCGGGCGGCGCTGTTCACCGCGCTGTGCGTCACGCTGTCCGCGGCGTCCCATGTGCTGCTCTCCCGCACCCCGTTGCCGCCCGTCACGGTCGCCTGGGTCTGCGCCGGCGTCTTCGCCGCCGCGTATGCGCTGACGGGCCGCGAGCGCGGACACCGGCCGGTGGCGGCGCTGCTGGTGCCGCTGGAGCTGGCCGCGGACACCGTCTTCACCACCGGGCAGCACACCTGTTACGGACCGGCCGGCGGCCCCCCGGCCGGACCACTGCGCACGGTCGGCCTCCATCTGCTGTGCGCGGGCGGCGAGTTGGGCACCCCACTGGCCCGCCTCGCGGCACATCCGGCCGCCCCGCTGCCGCCGGCCGGACCGGCGTTCGCGCCCTGGCTGCTGCTCGCGGCCCACCTCGCCGTCGGCCTGCTGGCCGCCCGCTGGCTGCGCCGCGGCGACGCCGCCCTGGACGCCCTGCTGCGCGCGGCCGCGACCGCCGCCTTCCGCCCGCTGCGGACCGCCGCCGCGGTGGCCGGCGCAGCGAGTGCCCCGCCCCGCCGGCGGATCCGCCCGCTGCGCCCGCTGCCGCCGGCCCGTCCGCTCCCCCTCCTCGTGCACTGCGTACGGCGCCGCGGCCCGCCCCTTCCGTTCGCCGCCTGACCAGTCCGTAAGCGTCGAACACCCGTGAGGGGACCCCCCATGAGCAACCGCAACAGCCAGGCCGGCAAGCAGGCAGCCCGCGAACGCATCCGTGCCGAGCGCGAGCGCCAGAAGAAGCAGGAGCGGCTGCGCCGCCAACTCGTCGTGGCGGGCGCGGTCGTCGGCATCCTGGCCGTGGCCGGCGGTATCGGCTTCGCCGTGGTGAAGGCCAACGAGCCGACCGGCTGGGAGGCCGCCAAGGAGAACAAGCCCGTCGCGCCGAAGTACACCGAGGGCAGGAACCACACCGAGATCCTGATCGGCGACCCGAAGGCCAAGGAGACCCTGGAGGTCTTCGAGGACGTCCGCTGCCCGGCGTGCGCGTCCTTCGAGCAGAGCAGCGGCCCGGCCCTGCTCAAGGACATCGAGGACGGCCGGTACCGGGTCCGCTTCACGATGTACACCTTCATCGACGACAACGCGGGCGGCGAGGGCTCGAAGAACGCGCTGAGCGCGCTGGGCGCCGCCCTGGACGTCGGCCCCGAGGCCTTCTTGAAGTTCAAGACGGCGCTGTACTCGACCAAGTACCACCCCGACGAGCGCGAGGACCTCTACGCCAAGGACTCCGAGCTGTTCAAGGCCGCCGGCGAGGTGCCGGAGCTGAAGAACAACAAGGCGTTCAAGGAGGCGGTCGAGAAGGGCACCTACGACCGCTGGGCGATGGACATGACCGCGCTGTTCGGCCGCAAGGGGGTCAAGGGCACACCGACCTTCATGCACGGCGACAAGAAGCTGGTGATGGACCAGATCCCGCAGCGCCAGATGACGCAGGCGCAGTACAACCAGCTCGCCCGGGCCAACTTCGAGAAGATGATCGACAAGGAGTTCGGCCCGGCGAAGGGGGCGGGCGGCGGCAAGGACGGCGGAAAGGGCATTCGCGAGGGCGAAAAGGACCCCTCGGGCACTCGTTGAGCGGCTTACGGACAACGGGTGGGCGAATTCTCGGTATTCCCGGTCATCGCCCTCCCGTTGTCGATTACTGGCCAGTAAGGTGATCGGCCGTGACCGATCATGACCAGATCTCGCGCCGCACTGCCGTTACGGCCGTAGCCGCCACCGCCGCCCTTCTGCCGTTCGCCGGCGCCGCCCCCGCGTCCGCCCAGCAGGCCCTGGACCAGGCCCGGTTCTTCCAGCACGGCGTCGCCTCCGGCGATCCGCTCCCGGACGGCGTGCTGCTGTGGACCCGGGTGACCCCGACGCCGTCGGCCACCCCGGGCTCCGGCCGCGGACCGGCCACCGACGTGAGCTGGCAGGTGGCCGCCGACAAGGACTTCGCCACCGTCGTCGCACGGGGCTCGGTGAAGACCTCGGCGGCCACCGACCACACCGTCAAGGCGGACGTCCGCGGTCTGCGCCCGGCCACCCACTACTACTACCGCTTCACCGTCGACGGGCAGCACTCCCCCGTCGGCCGCACCCGCACCGCCCCCGCGCACGACGCCTCCGCCGGCAACGTCCGCTTCGGCGTGGTCTCCTGCGCCAACTGGGAGTCCGGCTACTTCTCCCCGTACCGGCATCTGGCGGCCCGCACCGAGCTGGACGCGGTGCTGCACCTCGGCGACTACCTCTACGAGTACAAGTCCGGCGAGTACCCGGACTTCAAGTACGTCGTCCGCCCGCACTCCCCCGCGCACGAGCTGCTCACGCTCGCCGACTACCGCATCCGGCACGGCGCCCACAAGACCGACCCGGACGCGCTGGCCATGCACGCCACCCACCCGGTCATCGCCATCTGGGACGACCACGAGTTCGCCGACAACGCCTGGCGGGGCGGCGCGGTGAACCACTCGCCGGACACCGAGGGCTCCTGGTCGGCGCGGATGTCCGCCGCGAAGCAGGCGTACTTCGAGTGGATGCCGGTGCGCCCCTCGACGGCCGGCACCACCTACCGCCGGCTGCGCTTCGGCACCCTCGCCGACCTGCACCTGCTGGACCTGCGCTCGTTCCGCGACGAGCAGGCCACGCCGGGCAGCGGCGCGGTCGACGACCCGAGCCGGACGATCACCGGGCGGGCCCAACTGGACTGGCTCAAGGCCGGCCTTACGCGCTCGGACACCGCCTGGCGGCTGGTCGGCACCTCGGTCATGGTCTCGCAGGTCGCCTTCGGCTCCATACCGGCCCATCTGCTCGGCCCGCTCGCCGAGATCCTCGGCATCCCCAAGGAGGGCCTGGCGGCCAACACCGACCAGTGGGACGGCTACACCGACGACCGGCACGAGCTGCTGGGCCACCTCAGCGACCGCGGTATCGACAACACCGTGTTCCTGACCGGCGACATCCACATGGCCTGGGCCAACGAGGTGCCGCTGAAGGCGGCGACCTACCCCGCCACCCGGCCGGTGGCGACGGAGTTCGTGGTCACCTCCGTCACCTCCGACAACGTCGACGACTTCCTGCACGTCGCCCCGCACACCGTCTCGCTGGCCGGCGTCGCCGCCATCAGGGCCGCCAACCGGCATGTGAAGTGGCTGGACATGGACTCGCACGGCTACGGGGTCCTGGACGTCAGCGCCGAGCGCACACAGATGGACTACTTCGGCATCTCCGACAAGACCGACCCGCACGCCACCAGCACGCATCTGCGCTCGTACCGCACGCGGACGGGCAGCCAGCAGATCGAGCGGGCCGACGGGCCGGTCGCCTAGGGTCCCCGCAAGCACCCCGGTCCCGCCCCGCCGCGCCGCTACGGACAGCCGCTCACAGGCTGTCCAGGAAGCCCAGAGCCACCTTCCAGGTGCTCTCGGCCGCCTCGGCGTCGTAGTCCGGCAGACCGGGGTCGGTGAACAGGTGGCCGGCGCCGGCGTAGCGGAAGACCTCCACGTCCGCGCCGGCCCGGCGCATCTGCAGGTACCAGGCGTTCAGCCAGTCGTGCGGCTCGTAGGGGTCCGGGTCGGCGACATGCAGCTGCACCGGCAGATCGTCGGCCACGGCGCCCTCGGCGATGTCGGAGGTGCCGTGCAGCAGCAACAGCCCGCGGGTCTTCTCGTCGCCCAGCGCGAGGGTCTGGGCGACCGAGCCGCCGAAGGAGAACCCGGCGTAGACCAGACCGCGGTCGGAGTACGGGGCGACGGCCGTGATGGCGCGCTTGAGCAGCTCCTCCTTGCCGATCTCCTCCTTGATCAGGATGCCGTCCGGCACCGATTCGGCGGTCCGGCCGTCGAAGAGATCGGGGACGACGACCTCGTGTCCCGCGGCGCGCAGCCGGTCCGCGGCGGCCTGCACCGCCGGGCGCAGCCCGCACACCGAATGGAACAGGGCAATCGTCAAGGGCCCGCTGGTCGCGGGCTCGGTGGAGGCCGGCACTGCATCACTTCCCTGGGTCGGATCGTTGTGGCCCCATCGTGCCATTGACGGCGGCGGGGACCGGGTAGCAGCACACTCAAGCGCATCCGAACCAAGGAGGATCACCGTGTCGCTGGAGGACGTGCTGCGTCCCGTCGCCGTGGCCGGCGGCTCGCTCGTCATCACCCTCGTCCTGGGCTGGCTCACCGACCGCGCGCTGCGCCGGGTCGACGCCGCCCACCCGGAGACCCCGCTGTGGGGGCTGCTGCGCCGCTGCCGGATACCACTGCAGGTGGTGCTGTGCGCGGCCCTGCTGCGCGGCTCGTACGACGAGAGCGGGATCGGGGTCGTCGAGGAGCACCGGGCGGGGACCGGCCAGGCGCTGACCCTGGTGCTGATCGCAGCCACCGCCTGGCTGGCCGTACGGGTCGCGGCCGCGATAGTCGAGTCGTCCTACTCGCGCTACGCGGCCGGCGCCCGGGACGCCGCGCGGGTGCGGCGGGTGCGGACCCAGGTGACGCTGATCCACCGGGTGGTGACGGCCGTGGTGATCGTCGTCGCGGCCGCCTCCATGCTGCTGACGTTCCCGGAGATGCGGGCGGTCGGCACCTCGATGCTGGCGTCGGCCGGGCTGCTGGGCATCGTCGCCGGTATCGCCGCCCAGTCGACCCTCGGCAACCTCTTCGCGGGGCTGCAGATCGCCTTCGGCGACATGGTGCGGATCGGGGACACGGTCGTGGTGGACGGCGAGTGGGGCACCGTCGAGGAGATCACCCTGACGTTCCTGACCGTACGGACCTGGGACGAGCGGCGGATCACCATGCCGGTGTCGTACTTCACCGGCAAGCCGTTCGAGAACTGGTCGCGCGGCGGCGCCCAGATGACCGGGACCGTCCTGTTCCACCTCGACCACGGCGCGCCGGTGGAGAAGATGCGCCAGCGGCTGCACGAGATCCTCCAGGAGTGCCCGGACTGGGACGGCCGGTCCTGGAGCCTGGTGGTCACTGACACCACCGCGTCCACGATCGTGGTGCGGGCCCTGGTCACCGCCCGGGACGCGGACACCCTCTGGACGGTGCGCTGCGAGGTCCGCGAGCGGATGATCGAGTGGCTGCGCACCGAGCACGCCTACGCGCTGCCGCGGATCAGCACCGGGCCGGCGCCGACGGGCCGGGCCGGGGAGCCGCCGCTGCGCTGAGACCCCGCACCCGCGTCACGGCGCGGCCCGCAGGCTCCGCATGTCCAGCTGCCGCAGCACCCGGTCCACCACCTCCGGGTCGGCACCCGGCTCGCTGCGCGCCGCCAGCACCTCGTGCCGGGCCGCCGAGAGCATCTCGCCCTGGATGCGCTGCACCTTCTTCATCCGGGTGAGGCGCTTTTCGAAGAGCTCGCGCCGCTCGTCGTCGACGATGTCCGGCGCGATCCGGGCGCCGATGTCATAGGCCCGGCGCGCCAGCTGGTCCCTGACCTCCTCGGGCAGCTCCTCGACCTCCAGGATCTCCTTCAGCCGGCGCTTGGACGCCTTGATCATCCGGATCGCCAGCTCGCGCTCCAGCGCGTCGGCGGCGTCGGAGCTGGCCCGCACCCGCAGAGTGCGCACCAGCCAGGGCAGGGTGAGGCCCTGGACGAGCAGGGTGGAGAGCACCACCGCGAAGGCGATGAAGAGGATCTCGGCGCGGTACGGGAAGGCGACGCCGTCGATCTCGTAGGGCAGGGCCAGCGCCAGCGCCACCGAGGCCACCCCGCGCATCCCCGACCACCACAGGATGACCGTCTCCCGCCAGCTCATCGGGATGTCCTCGTCGTAGTCGCGGCGCCGGTGCATCCGCTTGGCCAGCCAGGCGGCGGGCAGCAGCCACAGCAGACGGACGCCGACGACCACCGCGACCACGGCGGCGCCGGCGGCGAACAGCTGGTCCCAACGGCCCGACGCGGCCCAGAAGATGTTGTGCAGCTCCAGGCCGATCAGCCCGAAGGCGACGCCGGTGACGAGGGTGTCGACGACCTCCCAGAAGGTGTATCCGGCGAGCCGGCCCAGCACGTCGTCGGCGTCGACCGCGTACTCGGCCAGGAACAGCCCGGTGGTCAGCACCGCGAGCACACCGGAGCCCTTCAGCTCCTCGGCCAGGATGTACGCCGTGAACGGCACCAGCAGCGTCAGCCCGATCTGCAGCGTCGGGTCGCCGAGCAGCCCCATCAGCTTGTTGGTGACCCAGCCGAGCAGCAGGCCGACGGCCATGGCGACGACCGCGGACAGCACCAGCGCGCCGAGCGCGCCGGGCACCGAGAAGCTTCCGCTGACCACCGCGGCGAGCGCGACGTGGTAGAGCACGATCGCGGTGACGTCGTTGAACAGCCCCTCGCCCTCCAGGATCGAGACCATCCGGCGGGGCAGCCCCAGCTTGCCGGCGACGGCGGTCGCGGCGACCGGGTCGGGCGGGGCGACCAGCGCGCCGAGCACCACCGCGGCGGCCAGCGGCATCCCGGGCACCACCGCCTGCGCGACCGCGGCGACCGCGGCCGTGGTGGCGAAGACCAGCAGCACGGCCAGCAGGAAGATCGGGCGGAGATTGGCGGTGAACTGCCGCCAGGAGGTGCGCTGCACGGCCGCGTAGAGCAGCGGCGGCAGCACCACCGGCAGGATGAACTCGGGCGGCACCTCGACATTGGGCACGAACGGCAGCAGCGCCAGTACGGCCCCGGCGAGCGTCATCAGCACCGGTGACGGCAGTCCCAGCCGGTCGCCGACCGGGACCATCACCACGGCTCCGAGCAACAGGAGGGAGATCAGAGCCAGCTGGTCCACGGTGACGACGCTCCGGAAGGGTCGGATTCGCTCACATTCCGCCCCAAGCGTGCCAGACGCCTATGGATCCGCCGCGTCGGCACCCCAGCGCGCCGGACGCGCCGTGTCAGCTGCTCTCGTCGCGCACGGTGTCGAGGGCGTGCTGCAGATCGTCCGGGTAGGCGCTCTCGAACTCCACCCAGGCGCCGTCGGCGGGGTGCTCGAAGCCGAGGCGGACCGCGTGCAGCCACTGCCGGCCGACGCCCAGCCGCTTGGCGAGGGTGGGGTCCGCGCCGTACGTCAGGTCGCCGACGCACGGGTGGCGGTGCGCGGACATGTGCACCCGGATCTGGTGGGTGCGCCCGGTCTCCAGCTTGATGTCGAGCAGGCTGGCCGCGCGGAACGCCTCGATGAGGTCGTAGTGCGTGACCGACGCCTTGCCCTCGGCGGTGACCGCCCACTTGTAGTCGTGCTGCGGATGCCGGCCGATGGGGGCGTCGATGGTGCCGCTCATCGGGTCCGGGTGCCCCTGGACCAGGGCGTGGTAGCGCTTGTCCACCGTACGCTCGCGGAACTGCTGCTTGAGGAGCGTGTAGGCGCGCTCGGACTTGGCCACGACCATCAGCCCGGACGTGCCGACGTCGAGGCGGTGCACGATGCCCTGGCGCTCGGCGGCGCCGGAGGTGGAGATGCGGTAGCCGGCGGCGGCGAGTCCGCCGATGACCGTCGTCCCGCTCCAGCCGGGGCTCGGGTGCGCGGCCACGCCGACCGGCTTGACGATCACGACGATGTCGTCGTCGTCATGCACGATCTCCATGCCCTCGACGGGCTCGGCGACGATCTCCACGGGCGGCGCGGCCTGCGGCATCTCGACTTCCAGCCAGGCGCCGCCGCGCACCCGCTCGGACTTCATCACCTCGGATCCGTCGACCCGGACCTTTCCGGCGGCGGCGAGTTCGGCCGCCTTCGTACGGGAGAAGCCGAACATCCGGGCCAGCGCGGCGTCCACGCGCTCGCCCTCCAGGCCGTCCGGTACGGGCAGGGTGCGGATCTCGGGAATGGTGCTCACCTTAAGGAGTATGGCAGTCGCGGCACCCCGGCATCGGGGCCGGCCGGGGCAGGAGCCGTGGGTGGTTTTCGGTTTGGTGGAGGCCGGCGCCGTCAGTCCTTGTGCACCGTGCCGTCCGGGTCCAGCCCCCGGAAGGAGAGGATCACGATCAGGATGCCGCCGCAGACGATCGCGGAGTCGGCGAGGTTGAAGACCGCGAAGTGCGCCGGGGCGATGAAGTCGACCACCGCGCCCTCGAAGATGCCCGGCGAGCGGAAGATCCGGTCGGTGAGGTTGCCGAAGGCGCCGCCGAGCAGCAGCCCGAGCGCGACGGCCCAGGGCAGGCTGTAGAGCTTGCGGGCGATCCGGGCGATCACCACGATCACGGTCGCCGCGATGATCGTGAGGAAGATCGTCAGCGCCTCGCCGATGCTGAACGCGGCGCCGCGGTTGCGGATCACGCTGAACTGCAGCAGCGTCCCGATGACCTGGATGGGCTCGTGATGCTCCAGCTTCGCGACGACCAGGACCTTGCTGCCCAGGTCGAGCAGGTAGACGAAGAACGCGATCAGCAGCAGCGCGACGATCCGCCGCTTGCCGCGGCCGGCGCCCTGCTCCGGCTCCGCCGGTCCTCCCCCTTCGGATCCCGCGGTGGGATCCGTTCCGGAACCCGGCTCGGGTTCCGGCGTACCGGTGATGCGCTCCGCCTCTGCCACGTGTGAGTCCCTCAGCCCGTCGTGTCCGCGGCCAGACCGTGCCTGGCTTGAATCACGAGAGTACGGCACACACGTGCGGGGGCGGGCGGTACGGGTGCCGCCCGCGACACCCCACCCGGGTATCCCGCGCCTCAGCGGCGCTCCTGCTTCTGCTTGCACTCCACACACAGCGTCGCCCGGGGGAAGGCCTGCATCCGCGCCTTGCCGATGGGGTTGCCGCAGTTCTCGCACAGCCCGTAGGTGCCGGTGTCGAGCCGGCCGAGGGCCCGCTCGGTCTGGTGGAGCATCTCGCGGGCGTTGGAGGCCAGGGCCAGCTCGTGCTCGCGGGTGATGTTCTTGGTGCCGGTGTCGGCCTCGTCGTCGCCGGCGCCGTCGCCGGAGTCGCGCATCAGGCCGGCGATGGCGTCCTCGGCCGCGGTGATCTCCGCCCGCAGCCGCCCCACCTCTTCCATCAGCTCGGTGCGCGCCTCGGCGACCTCGGCGGGTGTCCAGGGGTCCTCACCGGGCCGTACGGCGAGCTCGTCCGGTGCGGCCATCCGGGCCGTGGGCACCGGGGCGTCATCGGCGTGGGTCTTGGCCGTCGCGGCCGCCGTCTTCTTCGCCACCACCGTCTTGGCTCCCGTCTTCTTAGCGGCCACCGCGGCCTTCTTGGCCGGAGCCTTCGTCGCGGTCTTCTTCGCCGTCTTCTTGGCGGCGGTCTTCTTGGCCGCGGGCTGCGCGGCCGCGGTCTCGTCGGGCGCGGTCTCGTCGGGCGCGGTCGTGCCGGCCGCCGTCTTCTTGGCGGCGGCCTTCTTCGCGGCGGCCTTCTTCGGAGCGTGGGTCTTCGGTGCAGGCTGCTGCGCGACGGCCTCGTCGGCGGGCGTCGTGCTCTTCTGCGCGGCGGTCTTCTTCGCCACCATGGCCGCGACCCCTTCACATATGTGACTTTGTTCGCGAATCGTGACGGGAACGATAAATCGCCGCACGGCACGCGGCAACGGGGCGCACCGCCCGACGGGTCCTGCCACCCGGCCCGGAAGCCCGGTCTGCCTCGGTTGTGCCCCGCTGCCCGCCGGGTAACCCGCCCGGCGGTCCGGCACCCGGCCGCTGGCCATTCGGGTCACGGCGAGGGCGCGGGCGTCCCCGTACGGCGCCCCGGCCGCCCTCCCCGCCCCCGGCCGCCCTAATTCGGTCGGCCGCTGTCGGCGCGGCCCCGTACACTGGGCGGAGCGAGAGGCATTGATGGGACGAGTAGCGTCGTACGCAGCCGGCAGCGACCCGGGGACGGTGGAAGCCCGGGGGCGTGCACGACGTGAAGATCAGCCCGGAGTCGCCGGAAGAAAGCTTTGGACAGTGGGCTCCGCCCACGGGCCTCGTGGCCCCCAGGGCGAGTAGAACCGGCAGCGCGACCCCAATGAGGGGGCGGTGCGGCGAGCACCGCCAAGGAGGGTGGTACCGCGGGAGCCCAGGCTCTCGTCCCTCCGGACGGAGAACGCAGCAGGTGTCCGCCGGAGGAAGCCCCCGATGAGTGAGCAGCCCCAGTACCGCCAGGTACCCGCCCAGGTAGACCTTCCCGCCCTCGAGCACGCCGTGCTCGAGTTCTGGCAGGAGCAGAAGGTCTTCGCCCGTACCCTCCAGCAGTCCGAGGGCCGGCCCGAGTGGGTCTTCTACGAGGGCCCCCCGACGGCCAACGGCATGCCCGGCGCGCACCACATCGAGGCGCGCGTCTTCAAGGACGTCTTCCCCCGGTTCCGCACGATGCAGGGCTACCACGTCGACCGCAAGGCCGGCTGGGACTGCCACGGCCTCCCGGTCGAGCTGGCCGTGGAGAAGGAGCTGGGCTTCAACGGCAAGAAGGACATCGAGGCGTACGGCATCGCCGAGTTCAACGCCAAGTGCCGCGAGTCGGTGACCCGCCACACCGACGCCTTCGCCGAGCTCACGACCCGTATGGGGTACTGGACCGACCTCGACGCCCCGTACCGCACGATGGACCCCGACTACATCGAGTCGGTGTGGTGGTCGCTGAAGGAGATCTTCAACAAGGGCCTGCTGGTCCAGGACCACCGCGTCGCCCCCTGGTGCCCGCGGTGCGGCACGGGCCTGTCGGACCACGAGCTGGCACAGGGCTACGAGACCGTCGTCGACCCCTCGGTCTACGTCCGCCTCCCGCTGACCTCCGGCCCCCTCGCCGGCGAGGCGTCCCTCCTCATCTGGACGACGACGCCCTGGACCCTGGTCTCCAACACGGCCGCCGCCGCGCACCCGGACGTCACGTACGTCGTGGCCACCGACGGCACCGAGAAGCTGGTCGTCGCCGAGCCGCTGCTGGAGAAGGCCCTCGGCGAGGGCTGGGAGGCCACCGGCCGGTCCTTCACGGGCCGCGAGATGGAGCGCTGGTCCTACGAGCGCCCGTTCTCCCTGGTCGAGCTGGAGGGCGCCAACTTCGTCGTCAACGCCGAGTACGTGACCACCGACGACGGTACGGGCCTGGTCCACCAGGCCCCCGCCTTCGGTGAGGACGACCTCAAGACCTGCCGGGCGTACGGCCTGCCGGTGGTCAACCCGGTCCGCCCCGACGGCACCTTCGAGGACGGACTCGCCCTGATCGGCGGCCAGTTCTTCAAGAAGGCCGACGAGGCCCTGGTCGAGGACCTCGCCGCCCGCGGCCTGCTCTTCAAGCACATCGCCTACGAGCACAGCTACCCGCACTGCTGGCGCTGCCACACCGCGCTGCTCTACTACGCCCAGCCGTCCTGGTACATCCGCACGACCGCGGTCAAGGACGCCCTGCTCCGCGAGAACGAGAACACCAACTGGTTCCCGGACTCGGTCAAGCACGGCCGCTTCGGCGACTGGCTCAACAACAACATCGACTGGGCGCTGTCCCGCAACCGCTACTGGGGCACCCCGCTGCCCATCTGGCGCTGCGAGGAGGACCACCTCACCTGCGTCGGCTCGCTGGCCGAGCTGACCGAGCTGACCGGCACCGACCAGTCGGGCCTGGACCCGCACCGCCCGTTCATCGACGAGGTCACCTTCGCCTGCCCGACCTGCCAGGGCACCGCCACCCGCGTCCCGGAGGTCATCGACGCCTGGTACGACTCGGGCTCGATGCCGTTCGCGCAGTGGGGCTACCCGTACCGCAACAAGGAGCTGTTCGAGAAGCGCTACCCGGCGCAGTTCATCTCGGAGGCCATCGACCAGACCCGCGGCTGGTTCTACACCCTGATGGCCGTCGGCACCCTGGTCTTCGACAAGTCGTCGTACGAGAACGTCGTCTGCCTGGGCCACATCCTCGCCGAGGACGGCCGGAAGATGTCCAAGCACCTGGGCAACATCCTCCAGCCGATCCCGCTGATGGACCAGCACGGCGCCGACGCGGTCCGCTGGTTCATGGCGGCCGGCGGCTCGCCGTGGTCCGCCCGCCGGGTGGGCCACAGCACCATCCAGGAAGTCGTCCGCAAGACGCTGCTGACGTACTGGAACACCGTCGCCTTCCAGGCGCTGTACGCCCGTACCTCCCAGTGGGCGCCGTCCGCCGCCGACCCGGCCCCCGCCGACCGGCCGCTGCTGGACCGCTGGCTGCTGGGCGAGCTGAACACCCTGGTCGAGCAGGTCACCGACGCCCTGGAGTCCTTCGACACCCAGCGCGCCGGCAAGCTCCTCTCCTCCTTCGTCGACGACCTCTCCAACTGGTACGTGCGCCGCTCCCGCCGCCGCTTCTGGCAGGGCGACGCGGCCGCGCTGCGCACGCTCCACGAGGTCATCGAGACCGTCACCCGCCTCATGGCGCCGCTCACCCCGTTCATCACCGAGCGGGTCTGGCAGGACCTGGTCGTCCCGGTCACCCCGGACGCCCCCGACTCCGTCCACCTCGCCGGCTGGCCGGTCGCCGACAAGGCAGCCATCGACCCGACCCTGTCCGCCCAGATGCTGCTGGTCCGCCGCCTGGTCGAGCTGGGCCGCGCCACCCGCGCCGAGTCGGGCGTCAAGACCCGTCAGCCGCTGTCCCGCGCGCTGGTCGCGGCGCACGGCTTCGCGGGCCTGCCCGAGGACCTGCGCGCGCAGATCGCCGAGGAGCTGAACGTCAGCTCGCTGGCCTCCCTTTCGGAGGTGGGCGGCTCGCTCGTCGACACCACCGCGAAGGCCAACTTCCGTGCGCTGGGCAAGCGGTTCGGCAAGGGCGTCCAGGCGGTCGCCAAGGCCGTCGCCGCCGCGGACGCAGCCGCCCTCTCGCTCGCGCTGCGCGAGGGCACGGCGAGCGTCGAGGTCGACGGCGAGACCGTCTCGCTCGCCCCCGACGAGGTGATCATCACCGAGACCCCGCGCGAGGGCTGGTCGGTGGCCTCCGACGCGGGCGCCACGGTCGCCCTCGACCTGGAGATCACCCCGGAGCTGCGCCGCGCGGGCCTGGCCCGCGACGCCATCCGCCTCATCCAGGAGGCCCGCAAGAACAGCGGCCTCGACGTCGCCGACCGGATCGCGCTGCGCTGGCAGTCCACGGACGACGAGGTCACCACGGCGCTGAGCGACCACACCGGCCTGATCTCCGACGAGGTCCTCGCCACGGACTTCGCCCCCGGCGAGCCTGACGACTCCTTCGGCCCGGCCTTCACGGACGAGGCACTGGCCCTCACCTTCCACCTCCGCAAGGTGTAACCAGCCCCCTCACCGAACAAATGCCCCGGCGTACACCACGTCGGGGCATTTCCCTTTCCCTCTCCCGACCCGCCTCCACATTCGCCGTTGCGCACGCCTTTATGCGCGTTTATGCGCGCATTTCACCCCCCGCCCGCCCCCTCCCCGCATCCACCCCGCTTCCCGAAAAGGATGAGGAAGGGAAAATCGGACCACAGGTGCGATATGCGCCCACAACCGACCAGTCGACCGCACCCCGCGAATCCGGCAGCACAAAGGGCCGGGACCCCGGGGCATACCGACGGGCCCCCCCCGCGTCAGGAGGTTATAAACATAAACGAGGCCACCAACACCAGGTAG
>NZ_JBHYJC010000069.1:0-25706 GCF_042749045.1 Streptomyces sp. NPDC059008
GGTACTGCAGGGGGGACCCTGTGGGAGAGTAGGACGCCGCCGAACAAATTTTGAAATAGCCTCGTTCCCCGAGTTTCGACTCGGGGAACGAGGCTTTTTTGCGTTTTCGGGGCCGGATCTGGCTCCATGAGCCACACATAGAGTTCGGGGTGTGCGCTACGACCTGGTCATCTTCGACAACGACGGTGTGCTCGTCGACAGCGAGCCCCTCTCCAACACCATCCTGGCCGGCTATCTGACCGAGCTCGGTCACCCCACGTCGTACGAGGAGTCGATACGCGACTACATGGGCTCGGCGATGCACCGAGTCCATGAACTCGTCAGGGAACGCACGGGGCAGCGCCTGCCAGAAGACTTCGACGAGGTCTTCCACGGCCGGGTCTTCGCGGCGTTCGAGCGTGAGTTGCAGCCGGTGCCCGGTGTGACGGAGACGCTGGAGAAGCTGGCCGCGGACGGCGTTCCGTACTGCGTCGGTTCCTCGGGAAATCATGAGCGGATCCGGAGAGGGCACCGGAAGACCGGACTGGACCGGTGGTTCGAGCCCGGGCGCGTCTTCTCCTCGCAGGATGTGGGGCGGGGGAAGCCGGCGCCGGATCTCTTTCTGCACGCGGCACGGGAGATGGGGGTGTCCCCGGAGCGGTGTGTCGTGATCGAGGACAGCCCGCTGGGGGTGCAGGCGGCGGTCGCCGCGGGGATGGACGTCTACGGGTTCACCGGGATGACGCCGGCGGAGAAGCTGACGGAGGCCGGGGTGACCGGGTTGTTCGGCCATATGGCGGAGGTTCCGGAGCTGCTGCGGTAGCGGGGAGATGTGCCCGCGGTGGCGTGGGTGTCGTAAGTGACTTGGGATCACCTGTCGGGCATACGTCGGAATTGACGGTGTGCGGCGTCTACCCAGGGGTAGGGGCGAGTTCTAGGCTGAGCGGCCATGACGGCCCCTCCGGCACCGACGGACCCGCTGGCACCAGGAGTACAGCTGCGGCGCGGCCGGGTCTCGCTCGCCGTCAGCTTCCTCGTCCAGGGCGCGGTCTTCGCCCTCCTGGTGACCCGAATACCCGCGATCCAGGACCGCTACGGGATCTCGGACGGGCTGCTGCCGGCCTTCCTGGCCGCCGTGCCGGTCCTCGCGGGGGTGGGCAGTGTCGTCACCGAGCAGCTGGTGAAGCGGGTACGGCCGGGCCGGGTGTTGCGGCTGGTGCAGCCGGTGGTGTGTCTGGCGCTGCTGGCCGTCGGGGCGGTCCACTCGATGGCACAGGCGGCGGTGGCGCTGGCGGCCTTCGGGCTGGCGGTCGGGGCGTTGGACGCCTCGATGAACATGCTCGGGGTGAGTCTGCAGCGGGCGTACGGGCGCAGCATCATGCTCGGCTTCCACGCCGCGTACAGCCTGGGCGGCATCGCGGGCGCGTCGCTGGCCTGGGCCGGAGCGCACTGGGAGCTCTCGCTCGCGCTGTTGTACGCGCCGGTGGTGGCCGCCCTGGTGCCGCTCGCGCTCGTCGCGGGCCGGTGGTTCGTGGACCGGCCACGGGACGGCCAGGCGCAGGGACAGGACCCCAGGCGGAGGGAGGAAGCCGGCGCTCCTGTTGCCATGAGGCTGTTGTTGCCGCTGTGTCTGGTGATGGCGTTTGCGTACATCGGGGACTCGACGGTCTCCAACTGGAGCGCGAAGTATCTGCAGGACGTCCTGGGGAGCTCGGAGCAGCTCGCCACCGTTCCGTACAACGTCTATATGGTCACCACGCTGCTCGGGCGGGCGGTGGGCGACCTGGGGGTGCGGCGCTTCGGGGCGGTCGCGGTGGTGCGGTGCGGGACGGTGCTCGCGGCGGGTGGCTTCGCGGTGGTCGCGGTCGCGCCGGGGCCTGGGCCGGGATGGCGGGGTTCACGCTGCTGGGGCTCGGGCTGTGTGTGATCGTGCCGCAGACCTTTGCGGCGGCGGGGCGGTACGCCTTTGAGAAGCAGGGTGCCGGCGCTTCGGATATGGCCGTCGCGCGGCTGAACATCTTCAACTATGTCGGTTTCTTGATCGGTTCTCCGCTGGTGGGTGTGCTCGGCGATGCCTGGAGCTATCGGGGGGCGATGCTCGTACCGATGGCACTGGTGCTGGTGACGCTTGTGTATGCCCGATCGTTCGGGGAGCCGGAGGCCCTATACGGTGACGGGCATGAGCGGCCGCGCACAGCTGATGTGGGATGAGGCAGTAACGGGCTACGACTTCGGGTCCGGGCATCCGATGGACCCGGTCCGGCTCGCGCTGACCATGCGTCTGGTGGAGGCGTACGAGCTCGACCGGGGGCCGCTGGAGGTGGTCGCGGCCAAGCCTGCCGGGGACTCCACCCTGCGGCTGGTGCATCGTGAGGACTACATCGAGGCGGTCCGCCGGGCCTCGGCCGATCCTGCCGCCGCGGACCCCTCGTACGGACTGGGCACGGCGGACGATCCGGCGTTCGCGGGGATGCACGAGGCCTCGGCGCTGATCGCCGGGCAGTCGGTCGGCGCGGCGGAGGCCGTCTGGCGCGGCGATGCGGCGCATGCGGTGAACTTCGCCGGCGGGCTGCACCACGCCATGCCGGGCGGCGCGTCCGGCTTCTGCATCTACAACGACGCGTCGCTGGCGATCGCCCGGCTGCTGGAGCTGGGCGCCCAGCGGGTCGCGTACGTGGATGTGGACGTGCACCACGGTGACGGGGTGCAGGCGGCGTTCTGGGAGGACCCGCGGGTCCTGACGATCTCGCTGCACGAGCATCCGCGGACGCTCTTCCCGCAGACCGGCTGGGCGGAGGAGACCGGCGGGGAGGGCGCGCAGGGCAGCGCGGCCAATGTGGCGCTGCCGGCCGGCACCGGGGACGCGGGCTGGCTGCGGGCCTTCCACGCGGTGGTGCCGGAGCTGCTGCGGGCCTTCCAGCCGCAGGTGATCGTCACGCAGCACGGGGCGGACACCCACTTCGAGGATCCGCTGGCGCATCTCGCGGTGAGTCTGGACGCGCAGCGGTTGGTGGCCGAGTCGTGCCATGAGCTGGCGCACGAGCTCGCGGACGGGCGGTGGATCGCGCTCGGCGGCGGGGGCTATGCGGTGGTGGACGTGGTGCCGCGCAGCTGGACGCATCTGACGGCGATCGCGGCGGGCCGGCCGATCGATCCGACCTCGATGGTGCCGGAGGCCTGGCGGCACGAAGTGTTCCGCCGGACGCGGCAGTTGGCGCCGCAGCGGATGACGGACGGGCGTACGCCGAGCTGGCGGGACTTCGTCGACGACGGCTACGACCCGGCCGACCGGTTGGACCAGGCGGTGCTGGCGACGCGCCGGGCGGTGTTTCCGTCGCACGGTCTGCTGCCTTAGGGGTGGGGCGAACACATCCCGTAGGGGATGCGAGGGCCCCCTGCGGGGCCACAACGCGGGGGATCCGGGGGGTATTCCCGGGGGCGGCGCGTGCTTGAGGGGGCGGCTGGGCAAGGTGTGTGCTTCGGGCAGATGGTCCGTCAAGGCGCGTGTCTGAGGGGGCGACTCGGCTAGGTGTGTGCTTCGGGTAGAAGGTCCGTCAAGGCACGTGCCGAGGGGAAGTGGGCAAGGCACGTGTCTGACGGGAAGCTGGACAGGGCGCGCGCCTGAGGGGGCGGCGAGGCAAGGTGTGCGCATCAGGCGGGCGGCCCGTCAAGGCACGTGCTTGGGGACGGCGAGGCAAGGCGTGCACTTCAGGCGGACGGCCCCTCAAAGCGCATGCCTGGGGGACAGCTAGGCAGCGCGCGTGCCTGAGGGTGGCTCGTCGAGGTGTGTGCTGGAGGCGGCGGACCCGCCTGAGGGGTGGCGCGTTCCTGAGGGGCGGCCGGTCGAGGTTTCCGCCCAAGGGACGACTCCGCGCCGTTGAGTGTGACCCAGGTGGTGGGCTGGTCAAGGGTCGTGCTGAGGGGGCGGCGTCGTCGCAGTCGTCCGGTGGGCCGGTCGGCGGGGGCGTGCCCGGTGCATCGGTGCTGTGCCACGGAGGTGTGACTACTCGTCGGTTGGGGCAACCGTAGGCTGGCCAACGGGACAGCATGGGGCGCGTGTTGGGCACCGGGGAACTTCGGGCGCATCTGATCGAGGCGCGGCTCGCGGGGACGATCGCGACCACGCGGGAGAAGAGCCTGGGGCGATACCGGCTCTTCGCGGCGCGGGATCCGAGGGTGCTGCTGGGGCTGGATCCCGAACGGGACTGGCCGCTCGGCGAAGTACTGCGACTGATGGGACAGAAGTGCGGGGTTCCGGTCGATCCCGCGCACACTTCCGGCCCGGACGTGATCGATCCGGATCGTACGATCGCGGCCCTCGACCGCTTCGCCGACCGGATCGGTGCGGCGGCCGGCCGTCGGACACCGGTGCTGCTCGGTACCGGGCATCCGCACCGGCTGCTGGAGTTCTACGCCGCCCTGGCAGACGCCCTCTCGTCGGCGGGCTGCCCCGTACTCACCCCGGCGTATGGCTCCCGTGTCGACATAGCGACCCGGTTCGGCGTACGCACCCGTGTCCTGGACTACGTACGGGGAGTCGCGCTGATGCGAGAAACCGGCGTGCGGGGCGCGCCCGGGGTGGGGGGCGTACACACCCATTCGCCGCTGCCGGTACGGACCGCTCTGGGGGCCGCGGCGGACGTCGGAGGGCCGCTGCCGGGGCTGGTGATCGGGGACCACGGTTGGGTCTGCGGGGCAGGTCAACTGGGCATCGAGGCGATCGGGCTGGCCGATACGGACGACCCGGCGCTGTTCGTCGGGCAGGCGGAGGGGCGGGTGGCCGAGGTGGTGCCCCTCGATGACGCCGCCCGGACGGCGTCCTACCGACCACTGATCCGTTATGTACTCAATCGGGCGTATCTGTCACGTTAGGCGGCAGTTCGCTGCTCCTCTTCCCCACTCGCATCACCCGCCCCTAATCTGGGGAGTGAGCGCATAGCGACGAAGAGTCACCGGAGGGGAAGCCGGTGACCGTCTTATGCGGAAGGTGCAGGTGTGGCATGGCTGCAGACCAGAGGCCTCTGAACGAGGTCGTGTTCCTGACAGTGGCGGAAGTCGCCACGGTGATGCGAGTGTCCAAGATGACCGTGTACCGCCTGGTGCACAGCGGTCATCTGCCCGCTATTCGCGTGGGGAGGTCTTTCCGGGTCCCGGAGCAGGCCGTTCACGACTATCTCCGTGAGTCCTATGTGGGGGTGGAATCAGCCTGACGGGTCCGTCGCCGACCCTCGGATTACGCCGTTCGCC
This sequence comes from Streptomyces sp. NPDC059008, assembly GCF_042749045.1. Lineage (NCBI taxonomy): Bacteria > Bacillati > Actinomycetota > Actinomycetes > Kitasatosporales > Streptomycetaceae > Streptomyces > Streptomyces sp. NPDC059008. The sequence continues at coordinate 5,227 of NZ_JBHYJC010000069.1, forward strand.
CGGCGCCGGGTAGGCTGGCCCGATGTAGGTAGTGTGGGCTCGGACGCCCCGCACCGAGTGATTCGAAGTGAGCGAGGGTAGTCGTGGGCTCTGTTATCAAGAAGCGGCGCAAGCGGATGGCCAAGAAGAAGCACCGCAAGCTGCTCAAGCGCACCCGTGTTCAGCGTCGTAACAAGAAGTAAGCGGCGCTGATCGCGATTTCGCAGCCCCCCATCGCCTGTGTGCGACGGGGGGCTGCGGTGTTTGTGGGCCGTATGGACGGTGGTCGGACGGAAATGTCGCCGCGGGCATCCCGCGGTCATCACAGCGCAACACCGACCGGCTAGCGTGGTCGGCACAGCTGGGCCAGGGGAAGTCGCGGCGGGAAGGAAGGGCTGATCTTGGGCAAGGTCGTGCTCGTCACGGGAGTCGCACGGCAGCTGGGCGGCCGGTTCGTCCGCCGGATCCAGCGCGATCCCGATGTCGACCGGGTGATCGGGGTCGACGCCGTGCCACCGGAGCACCATCTGGGTGGCGCCGAATTCCTCAAGGCCGACATCCGGCATCCGGCGATCGCCAGGGTCCTGGCCGAGACGGGTGTCGACACCGTCGTCCATATGGACATCAACGGCACGCCGTTGGGCAAGCGCGGCAGCCGCACCTCGGTGAAGGAAACCAACGTCATCGGGACGATGCAGCTGCTCGGCGCCTGCCAGAAGGCCCCGAACGTGCAGCGCCTGGTCGTCAAGTCCAGCACCAGCGTCTACGGCTCCGCGTCCCGGGACCCCGCCGTCTTCACCGAGACCACCACGCCGAAGTCGCTGCCGAGCGGTGGTTTCGCCAAGGACATCGTCGAGGTCGAGGGGTATGTACGCGGCTTCGCGCGGCGCCGGCCCGACGTGGCGGTGTGCGTACTGCGCTTCGCCAACATCCTCGGGCCGTGCGCGGACTCCCCGCTCGCCGAGTACTTCTCGCTGCCCGTGCTGCCCACCGTCCTCGGCTACGACCCGCGGCTGCAGTTCGTCCACGAGGACGACGCCATCGAGGTGCTGCGGATCGCCGCCGCCGCGCCGCGCCGCGGCACCCTCAACAGCGGCACCTTCAACGTCGCCGGCGACGGCGTCCTGCTGCTGTCGCAGACCTCCCGGCGGCTGGGGCGGCCCACTCTGCCGCTGTTCCTGCCGACGGTGACCTGGGCCGGCACGGCGCTGCGGTCCATCGGCATCACGGACTTCTCGCCGGAACAGATCCGGCTGCTCACGCACGGCAGGGTCGTCGAGACGACGCAGATGCGCGAGACACTGGGCTTCCACCCGAAGTACACGACGGCGGAGGCCTTCGCGGAATTCGCCCGCAGCCGCGGACCCGGGCTGGTGCCGCCCGAGTACCTCGCCCGTACCGTCGACCGGCTCGCCGGTCTGCTGCCCGCACCCGGCGGCCCGACCCAGTGAGGAGTTCACCCACGATGGCGGACGCCAAGGTCATTCCCTTCGGCGAGGAGCCCCGGGCGCGCAGAAAGGCCCGGCGGGCCGGGCGCGCGGGGCGCGGAACGGGGCTGGCGCCCGTCCCGGAAGCGCGGACCGAGCACCCGCCGGCGGCGCCCCCGCCGCCGAGCCCGCGGACCCTGGACGAGCGGATCGCCGGCGGACTGGCCTTCCTGCGCCGCCGGATCACCGGCGACTACGAGGTCGACGACTTCGGCTACGACGAAGAGCTGACCGACCAGGTCCTGATGTCGCTGCTGCGGCCCTTCTACGAGAAGTACTTCCGGGTCGAGGTCAAGGGCGTCGAGAACATCCCCTCCGACGGCGGGGCGCTGATCGTCGCCAACCACTCCGGAACGCTGCCGCTGGACGGGCTGATGCTCCAGGTCGCGGTGCACGACAACCACCCGGCGCAGCGGCATCTGCGGCTGCTGGCGGCCGACTTGGTGTTCGTCCTGCCGGTGATAAACGAGCTGGCGCGCAAGGCGGGGCACACCCTGGCCTGTGCGGAGGACGCGCAGCGGCTGCTGGAGCGCGGCGAGATCGTGGGCGTGATGCCGGAGGGCTTCAAGGGCATCGGCAAGCCCTTCGCGGAGCGCTACAAGCTGCAGCGTTTCGGGCGCGGCGGCTTCGTCTCGACGGCGCTGAAGGCCGGGGTGCCGATCGTGCCGTGCTCGATCGTGGGCGCGGAGGAGATCTACCCGATGATCGGGAACTCCAAGACGCTGGCGCGGGTGCTGGGGCTGCCGTACTTCCCGATCACGCCGACGTTCCCCTGGCTGGGGCCGCTGGGCGCGGTGCCGCTCCCGACGAAGTGGACGATCCAGTTCGGCGAGCCGATCGCGACGGACGGCTATCCGTCGGAGGCGGCGGACGACCCGATGCTGATGTTCAACCTGACCGACCAGGTGCGGGAAACGATTCAGCACACCCTCTACAAGCTGCTCGTGCAGCGGCGCTCGGTGTTCTTCTGAGAGAACACCGAGCGCCGCCGCGGCGGGCCGCCTGCCCTACTTCGGGAGGTCCTCGCCGTCGATGCCCAGGCGGGGGAGCAGGCCCGGGAGCAGCGGCGGAAGGGTGACGTCGGGCCGGCTTTCGGTGTCGTGGCCCTTGCTGCCGTCGTGCGGCGACGGACTGCTGCCCTTGGTCGGCGGGTCGAGCAGTCCGCCCGTACCGCCGCCGAGCAGACCGCTCTCCTGGGACGGTGAGGACGACGGACGCGGGGCGTGCGCGCCGCCCGTGTGCTGGCCGGAGCGGGTCTGGCTGCCGGACGGTGCCGGGCGGCCGTGGGAGCCGGAGCCGGCGCCCGCGGAGGCTGGCGTGTCGTGCGGGTGGTCCTTGCCGTCCGGGGTGGTGGGCAGCAGCGAACGCAGCGGACCGACCTCTTGGTCTATGGCGTCGAAGACCGAACTGACCTCGTCGCGCACGTCCATGAGCTGCAGCGGGAGCCTGTCGCGCAGCTGCGGCCAGGTGCTGCGGTGGGACTTGGTGAAGGAGTTCAGCGCCTGGATGGGGCCGAGCGACCCGTCGCGCTCGTACGCCTGGTGCAGCAGGCGGTGCCCCTCGCCCGCGTCGTGTCTGACGCCGGAGAGCGCCTTGCGGACCTCGCCGAGGGACTCGTGGTCGAGGTCGGCGACCCGGCCCCGCTCCATCAGCCGGCGGGCCTCCATCATGCGGGTGGAGGCCTGGTCCAGATAGAGCCGGCCGCGGTCGGAGTCGTCGTCGGCCATGCCGAGCTTGAGGTCCTCCATGCCGCGCTTGAGGCCGTACAGGGAGTCGCCCGGGAGGGCGTCGGAGCTGGCGGCGGCGACGCCGCTGAAGGCTCCGGCCGCCACGCTGACCGTCAGACCGCCCGCGGCCAGCCCCTTGGAGAGGCGGGAGCGCGGCCGTAGCCGGCCGATCGATTTCGTGGCGCGGTGCGCGCCCCTGCGTTCACGCTGCTCGGGTGCCCCGGCGCCGTCGGACGGAGCAGCGCCTTCGGCGAAGGCGGACTCCATCGCGGCGAGGAGCTGTGCGCGCTGGACAGTCTTGACCTCGGTGGCCATCTCCGGCCTCGGGAGTTTCCCGAGGCCGTCGGCGACCGCCAACAGCCGTGCTTCGCCCGGCGCCTGCGCCGGATTGTCGACCTGGTCCTCGGCCGCCGCGCCCTCGAGGACCTGGTCCTCCAGGGCCTGGGCGAAGGCGTTGGCCCGCCGGTGCACCGAGACATTCGCGATCACGGGCGGCACCTCCTCTCGTCATCCCGTTCGACTCCCCGGACTGGCTTTGACTATCCAGACGGACCGGACGGTTGCACGCCGACTGTCCACGGCCACTCGATCGAGTGAGAGGCAGCGGGCATGGCGTGACCGCATGGAGCCTGCATCCCGCACAACGAGCGGCTCGGCACTCGGGTTACGCACTCACGATGATCTGACCGACCGGTCATGGCCGGTCACCAAACGTGAGCGAGGAGCGGCGTGCGGGCGGTCGGAAAAGGGGCGTACGGGGGTGGGGCGGAGGGGGGCGGGTCAGCGGGCGTCTTCGGGCAGGAGGCGCGCCAGGGTGCGTACGGCGCGGTACTGGAGGGTCTTGATCGCGCCCTCGTTCTTGCCCATGACGCGGGCGGTCTCGGCGACCGAGAGGCCCTGCAGAAAGCGCAGCGTGACGCATTCCTGCTGCTGGGGGTTGAGCTTGCGTACCGCCTCCAACAGGGCGGCGTTGGAGAGGGATTCGAGGACCGAGTCCTCGGGGCTGCGCTCGACCTCGTTGGCGTCGAGCATCTCTCCGGTGGTGACTTCCAGGCGGAAGCGCGAGGACTTGAAGTGGTCGGCGACGAGGTTGCGGGCGATGGTCACCAGCCAGGCGCCGAAGTCGCGGCCCTGCCAGGTGAAGGTGCCGATGCGGCGCAGGGCGCGCAGGAAGGTCTCGCTGGTGAGGTCCTCGGCCGTGGCGCGGCCGCCCACGCGGTAGTAGATGTAGCGGTAGACCGTGTCGGCGTACTGGTCGTAGAGGCGGCCGAAGGCCTCGGCCTCGCCGGCCTGGGCTCGTTCGACGAGGTCCATCATGCGACGGCTGTCGCTGTCGGCGGGGCGCCGGGCGGTGGTCGTGCCGGCGCCGGAGCGGCGGGTCCGGCCGGCGGCGGGCTTGCTGACCGCGGCGCTCCCGTCGGCCAGGGCGTAGCAGTGTCCGGAGGTGGGGACGGCTGAGGCGAATGCGGGGACGGCGTACGCGGTGGGGACGAAACTGCGCAGGTGGTCGACGAGTGTCGTACGCAGCGTAGCCAGGCCCGAGGCGTCAACCCCGACGTGTGGGTACACGGGACTCCCAGAGGCAGAGCTTCCATCACGTGCAGTGCGGGACCGTTCACTCGTCGTAGGGACGTGTGGGTTCCGGATTGCGTCTGAGGAGAATAACGCTTCGTACAGGCAGCGCTACACCCAGTTGCTCAAATCATCGATTACTTACGGTCCGTGCCGGGTTGGTGGCAGATCAAGTATCGAATACTGAGCAACTTTTGATCGGAAGGGTGTGCAATCTGCCTGGTTGGAGGGCGTGTTGTGGCTGACTGCGAGCAACGGGACTGACGGGGCGGCGGAGGGGGTAGGGAGGGTGGATGGCCCACGCCGCCGCCCGGCGATCACGCCTGGTCAGCGGCGGCGGCGCTGCAGGGCGACCGCGGCGGCGGCACCGCCCGCGAGGGCGCCCACTCCGGCCGCCGCCGGGATGCCGATCTTGGCCGCCTTGCGGCCGGTGCGGTAGTCGCGCAGCCGCCAGCCGTGCGCCCGGGCGTGCTTGCGCAGCCGGCTGTCGGGGTTGATCGCGTAGGGGTGCCCGACGAGCGAGAGCATCGGGATGTCGTTGGCGGAGTCGCTGTAGGCGGCGCAGTGCGACAGGTCCAGGCCCTCGGCCGCCGCCAGTGCACGCACCGCCTCGGCCTTCGCCGGGCCGTGCAGCGGTTCGCCCACCAACTTGCCCGTGTAGACGCCGCCGACGGACTCGGCGACGGTGCCCAGCGCGCCGGTCAGGCCGAGCCTGCGGGCGATGATCGTCGCGGTCTCGACCGGGGCCGCGGTCACCAGCCAGACCTTCTGGCCGGCGTCGAGGTGGGCCTGGGCGAGCGCGCGGGTGCCGGGCCAGACGCGCTCGGCCATGTACTCGTCGTAGATCTCCTCGCCGATGGACATCAACTCGGCGACGCGATGGCCCTGGACGATGGACAGCGCGCTGTTGCGGACGTCCGCCATGTGCTCGGGGTTCTCCGAGCCGGCCAGCCGGAAGTAGATCTGCTGCCAGGCGAAGCGGGCCAGGTCGCGCTTGTGGAAGAAGTGCCGCTTGTACAGGCCGCGGCCGAAGTGGAAGAGCGCGGCGCCCTGCATGACCGTGTTGTCGAGGTCGAAGAAGGCGGCCGCGGCGGTGTCGCCGACGACCGGGAACTCCGGCTCGGCGGGGGTGGCCTCGGCGGCCTGCGCCTCCTCGGCCTCCTGTGAGGACTTGCGGGCGGCCTCGGCCGCGGCCTCGCCGGCCAGCACGCTGCGGGCCGTGGTGGGCTGTCTGCGGCGCGGGAACCAGCCCAGCGGGAAGAGCGCCCCGGAGGGCCTCCAGCCGGACCGGCGGGCGGGAGAGGCGCCGGGGGGCGTCCCGTAGGGACTCCTGCCGGGGTGCTGGTCGGGAGACGGGAGGGACATGGCGCTAGCGTAGCCAGTTTGTTCGGGGGTTCCGGTTACGGGCGCGTGTCCGCGAGGCCTGGGGCTGCGGACGGTTGCGTTACGGCCATCCGCGGGCGGTCCCCACCGCTGTCCGGGAGCCTCAGGCGCCCAGGGCCGCGCGCAGCCGCTTGGGGTCGACGCGCCAGAAGTCGTGCTGGGCGCCGTCGACCAGGACGACCGGAATCTGCTCCCAGTACTTGCGGTGCAGCTCGGCGTCCTCGGTGATGTCCTTCTTCTCCCAGGACGCGCCCGTCTCGGCACACACCTGCTCGATCACCGCCTGCGCGTCGTCGCACAGGTGGCAGCCCGGCTTGCCGACGAGGGTGACCATCCGGTCGGCGGGGCTCTTGCGGGGGCTGCGGCTGAACAAGGGGGCCATGGAGCCCATTGTGCCGGGTCGCGGGCGGTGCTCCCGGGGGCGCGGGTCGACTACCATCGGTGGGCGATTTGTAGGTGTGTGGGGGTATAGCGGTGAGGAGTGAGGACCGGTGCTCCCGTCGGTGCTGCCGTGTTTCACGAGCGGCGCGAGTGAACGGTGTGACGTGGGAGTTGGTTCCGCGAAGGCCCGTAAAAGCCGCGTGACCCCCATCACTTTGGCCGGGCAAAACGGACACCATCTTTGTGCACGCGTTCACAAAGACATAGCCTGCAGTGGACAGGGCGGTCGGGTTCCGTACGGGCGCCCGCAGCCCCGCTCTACCCGCAGGAGCACCGTGGCAACTGGCCGAACTCACCGACCGGCGACCCGAAGCCGAGGGATTCCCGAGGCCACCGTCGCCAGGCTTCCGCTGTATCTGCGCGCACTGACCGCGCTCTCCGAGCGCTCGGTGCCCACGGTCTCCTCCGAGGAGCTCGCGGCCGCGGCGGGGGTCAACTCCGCCAAGCTGCGGAAGGACTTCTCCTACCTGGGCTCCTACGGGACCCGGGGCGTCGGCTACGACGTGGAGTACCTCGTCTACCAGATCTCGCGGGAACTGGGCCTGACCCAGGACTGGCCGGTTGTCATCGTCGGTATCGGTAACCTCGGCGCCGCCCTCGCCAACTACGGCGGCTTCGCCTCCAGGGGCTTCCGCGTCGCCGCGCTGATCGACGCCGACCCGGCCATGGCCGGCAAGCCCGTCGCCGGCATCGCGGTCCAGCACACCGACGAGCTGGAGCACATCATCGAGAGCAACGGCGTCTCGATCGGCGTGATCGCCACGCCGGCCGGGGCCGCCCAGCAGGTCTGCGACCGCCTCGTCGCCGCCGGCGTCACCTCGATCCTCAACTTCGCGCCGACCGTGCTGACCGTCCCCGACGGGGTCGACGTGCGCAAGGTCGACCTGTCGATAGAACTGCAGATCCTCGCCTTCCACGAGCAGCGCAAGGCGGGCGAGGAGGGTGGCTCCGAGGGCGGCGCCACGGGCCCGGCCGACCGTGCCGCCGCCGCCGTCGGCGACGCCGCCGCTGCCGTCACCGGCGACCGCAAGGGACCGGACGGGGACGTCCCCGCCGTGATGCCGGCATGAGCCTCCTTGTTGTCGGACTGAGCCACCGCAGCGCTCCGGTGAGCGTGCTGGAGCGGGCCGCGCTCGCCCCGGAGTCGCGCGGCAAGCTGCTGCAGGACGCGGTGTCGGCCGAGCCGGTCACCGAGTCCGCGGTGCTGTCCACGTGCAACCGCATCGAGGTCTACGCCGACGTGGACAAGTTCCACGCCGGTGTCGCCGAGCTGTCCACCCTCCTGGCGCGCCACGGCGGTGCCGCCCTGGAGGAGCTCACCCCCTATCTCTACGTCCACTACGAGGACCGCGCCGTCCACCACCTGTTCTCGGTGGCCTGCGGCCTGGACTCGATGGTCATCGGCGAGGGCCAGATCCTCGGCCAGATCAAGGACGCGCTGGCCGTCGCCCAGGAGCAGCACACCGCCGGACGACTGCTGAACGACCTGTTCCAGCAGGCCCTGCGGGTGGGCAAGCGCGCCCACAGCGAGACCGGTATCGACAAGGCCGGCCAGTCGCTGGTCACCTTCGGTCTGGAGCAGCTGGCCGCCGGCCAGGACGTCGAGGCCTGGGCGCGCGGCAAGCGTGCGCTGGTCATCGGCGCGGGTTCGATGTCGTCGCTGGCCGCCACCACCCTGGTGCGGGCCGGTATCGGCGAGCTCGCGGTCGCCAACCGGACGGTGGCGCGCGCCGAGCGGCTCGTCGCCATCCTCACCGAGCCGGGCGGGCCCGGCGCCGCCAACCGGCTGCGCGCCCGGGCGGCGGCGATGAGCTGTATCGAGCACGAGCTGGCCGTCGCCGACATCGTGGTCTCCTGTACCGGCGCGACCGGCCTGGTCCTCGGCGGCGACCTGGTCGCGGCCGCGCTGGAGGGCCGCGAAGCGCCGCTGGCGCTGCTCGACCTCGCCATGCCGCGCGACATCGACGCCGCGGTGCACCGCATCGAGGGCGCGCACCTCGTCGACATCGAGTCGCTGGCCGACGCCTCCGCCGACGCTCCGATGGCGGCCGACGTGGACAAGGTGCGCGGCATCGTCTCCGACGAGGTCGCGGCCTTCGGCGCCGCCCAGCGCGCCGCGCACATCACCCCGACCGTGGTCGCGCTGCGCACCATGGCCGCGGACGTCGTCGCCGGTGAGATCGCCCGGCTCGACGGCCGCCTGCCCGACCTGGACGACAAGCAGCGCGCCGAGATCACCCAGACCGTGCGCCGCGTCGTCGACAAACTCCTGCACGCGCCCACCGTGCGGGTCAAGCAGCTCGCCAGCGAGCCCGGCGGCGCCGGGTACGCCGACGCGCTGCGCGAACTCTTCGACCTCGACCCCCAGACGGTTGCCGCCGTCAGCCGGGCCGACACGCGCGGCGGCAGCCACGATGCACGGGAGCGGTCATGAACGACAGCACTGACAGAGCCCTCAGGCTGGGAACACGGCGCAGCAAGCTCGCCCTGGCCCAGTCCGGACACATCGCCGAGGCGGTGCGCGAGCTGACCGGCCGCCCCGTCGAGCTGGTGGAGATCACCACCTACGGCGACACCTCCCGCGAGCACCTCGCGCAGATCGGCGGGACCGGCGTCTTCGTCTCCGCGCTGCGCGACGCGCTGCTCGCCGGGGACATCGACTTCGCCGTCCACTCGCTCAAGGACCTGCCCACCACGCAGCCCGAGACCCTCACCCTGGCCGCGATCCCCGTACGGGAAGACCCCCGTGACGCGCTGATCGCCCGGGACGGGCTCACCTTCGAGGAGCTGACCGCCGACCAGGACCGGATCGCCCGCATCGGCACCGGCTCCCCCAGGCGCATGGCGCAGCTCAACGCCTGGGCCAGGTCGCTGGGCCGGCGCGTGGAGACCGTGCCGATACGCGGGAACATCGACACCCGCATCGGTTTCGTCGAGAAGGGCGAACTGGACGCGGTCGTACTGGCCGCCGCCGGACTCACCCGCATCGGCCGCATCGACGAGGCGACGCAGCTGCTGTCGCCCGACGTGGTTCTGCCCGCCCCCGGCCAGGGGGCACTGGCGATCGAGTGTGCTGCTGCGAACGCAGACCTCGTCGCCACGCTCGCCGAGCTCGACGACCCGGACACCCGGGCCGCCGTGACCGCCGAGCGTTCCCTGCTCGCCGCCCTGGAGGCCGGCTGTTCCGCACCCGTCGGGGCGCTTGCCGACCTTTCCCCGAGCTCTCGACTTCGCTCGAGCGGGGAAAGCCCCGAGGCCGGCGAGCAGGTTGTCACCGAATTGCACCTGCGCGGTGTCGTCGGCTCGACCGACGGCAGCACGCTGGTGCAGATGTCCACCACCGGGCACGTACCCGCCTCTCCCGACGATGTCGCGACCCCGCAGAACATGGGCCGTGAACTCGCCGCCGAGATGCTCGCGAAGGGTGCGGCCGGTCTTATGGGGGAGCGAGCACTTTGAACCCCACCGCCCCAAACCACTCCGCCTCCGGTCAGGTCACCTTCCTGGGTGCCGGGCCGGGAGACCCGGGTCTGCTGACGCTGCGTGCCGTGGAGGCGCTGGCCTCCGCGGACGTACTGATCGCCGACCCGCAGGTGCTGGACGTCGTGCGTGCGCATGCGCGCGCACACGTGGACACGCCACTGCAGGGGTCAGCTGACGAGGCGTCAATCCCCGTCCCCCCGAACGGCGTTTCCACCCTTCGGGACACCGCCAATCTTGTCATGGCGGCCGCCCGCGCGGGCAAGCGGGTCGTGCGGGCGGTCACCGGCGACCCCGGCCTGGACGGGAACGTCGCCGAGGAGATGCTGGCCTGCGCCGCCGAGGGCATCGTCTTCGAGGTGGTGCCCGGCATCGCTGCGGCCGTCGGCGTGCCCGCGTACGCCGGTGTGCCGCTGCGCGACGCCCAGGGCACCGACGTGCGCTTCGTCGACGCCCGCTGCGCCGACGACCGCTGCTGGACGGAGCTGGGCACCAGCGACGCCACCGCCGTGGTCTCCACCACCCTCGACGCGGTCGCCGCGGCCGCCGGTGAACTGGTCTCCGCGGGCCGCAAGCCGGACACCCCGCTGACCGTCACCGTCGCCGGCACCACCACCCGCCAGCGCACCTGGACCGCGACCCTGGGGTCCATCGCCCAGGTGCTCAAGGCCGCCAAGGTGCTGCCCTCGGCAGACGGCGGCCAGCCGGTCATAGCCGTGGTCGGTGAGCGCAGCGCCGCCGCGCAGCGCGACCGCCTTTCGTGGTTCGAGTCCAAGCCGCTCTTCGGCTGGCGGGTGCTCGTGCCGCGTACGAAGGAGCAGGCCGCGTCGCTCTCCGACCAGCTCGTCTCGTACGGCGCGGTGCCGCACGAGGTCCCGACCATCGCCGTCGAACCGCCGCGCACCCCGCAGCAGATGGAGCGCGCGGTCAAGGGCCTGGTCACCGGCCGCTACGAGTGGATCGCCTTCACCTCGGTCAACGCCGTCAAGGCGGTGCGGGAGAAGTTCGAGGAGTACGGGCTCGACGCCCGCGCCTTCGCCGGGATCAAGGTCGCCGCGGTCGGCGAGCAGACCGCCAAGGCCCTGGTCGCCTTCGGTGTGAAGCCCGACCTCGTGCCGAGCGGTGAGCAGTCCGCCGCCGGGCTGCTGGAGGACTGGCCGCCCTACGACCCCGTCTTCGACCCGATCGACCGGGTCTTCCTGCCGCGCGCGGACATCGCCACCGAGACGCTGGTCGCGGGCCTGATCGAGCTGGGCTGGGAGGTCGACGACGTCACCGCCTACCGGACCGTGCGCGCCTCGCCGCCGCCGGCCGAGACCCGCGAGGCGATCAAGGGCGGCGGCTTCGACGCGGTGCTGTTCACGTCGTCGTCGACCGTGCGGAACCTCGTCGGCATCGCCGGCAAGCCGCACAACGTGACCGTGATCGCCTGCATCGGCCCGGCCACCGCCAAGACGGCCGAGGAGCACGGGCTGCGGGTGGACGTCATGTCGCCCGAGCCGTCGGTGCACAAGCTGGCCGAGGCCCTCGCGGACTTCGGCGCGGCGCGGCGCGATGCCGCCGTCGAGGCGGGCGACCCGGTCACCCGCCCGAGCGAGCGGCGGCCGGGCTCGCGCCGGCGGGCCCGCAGCTGAGCGAGGAAGAACGACGAGAAGGGCGCCCCCATGAAAAGGGGCGCCCTTCTCGTCGTTCGCCGGCTGTCAGCGCCCGGAGGCGTAGGGCAGGAGGTCGGCCCAGGTGGTGGGGGGGCGGAGGGCGCCGCACCGCGCACAGGCCCGTTCCGCGGCCCCGGCGGCCGACGCGGCGTCGGCATGGGAGCGTGCGGGGCGGGCGTAGCGTGGTCGGCATGACGAAGTACGGAAGCTTTCCGGGGGCGCGGCCGCGGCGGCTGCGTACCACCCCGGCCATGCGAAGGATGGTCGCGGAGTACCGCCTGCACCCGTCCGATCTGATCCTCCCGGCGTTCGTGCGGGAGGGTGTCAGCGAGCCGGTGCCGATCAGCGCCATGCCGGGCGTCGTTCAGCACACCCGCGACACGCTGCGCAAGGCGGCCGTCGAGGCGGCCGCGGCCGGCGTCTCGGGGATCATGCTCTTCGGCGTCCCGCTCGACGAGAAGAAGGACGCCGCGGGGACGGCCGGTACGGACCCCGACGGCATCTTGCAGCTCGCCATCCAGGACGTGCGGGCCGAGGTCGGCGACGACCTCGTGATCATGTCGGACCTGTGCCTGGACGAGTACACCGACCACGGCCACTGCGGTGTGCTGGACGCCCAGGGCCGGGTCGACAACGACGCGACGCTGGAGCGGTACGCCGAGATGGCGCAGGTCCAGGCCGACGCCGGCGTCCACGCCGTCGGGCCCAGCGGCATGATGGACGGTCAGGTCGGCGTCGTCCGCGACGCGCTGGACCAGACCGGCCACGAGGACGTCTCGATCCTCGCCTACACCGCGAAGTACTCCTCGGCGTTCTACGGCCCCTTCCGCGAGGCCGTGGGCTCGTCGCTGAAGGGCGACCGCAAGACCTACCAGCAGGACCCGGCCAACCTCCGTGAGTCGCTGCGCGAGTTGGCGCTCGACCTCGACGAGGGCGCCGACATGGTCATGGTCAAGCCGGCGCTGCCGTACCTGGACGTGCTGGCGAAGATCGCGGACGCGGTGGACGTGCCGGTGGCGGCGTACCAGATCTCGGGTGAGTACGCGATGGTCGAGGCGGCCGCCGAGAAGGGCTGGATCGACCGGGACAAGGCCATCCTGGAGACGCTGACCGGCATCAAGCGGGCCGGGGCGAACATGATCCTGACGTACTGGGCGACGGAGGTCGCGCGGGGGCTGTGAGGCATCGCCGGTGATCCACCGGCTGTGATCCATCTCGCCCGGCGTTGCCGTTTGGGGGAGTCGAGGTGCGCGCATTCATGATCGTGCGCAGCGGTTCTGCGCCTCGATTCCCCTGAAGAGAAGAGCACTTCGGACGTGTTACGTTCCCGCCTGGTCAGATGCGCGGTGGTTCCGGCCACCGCGCTTGCCATATCCGTGGCCACCCCCGCCGTCGCCGAGCCCCGGCCGTCGGCCCCGGCCTCGGCCTCGGCGCCCTTCCAGTTGGTGAAGATCCCCGGCGTCAACGGCGACAAGCTCGACGGCGCCGCCTGGATCCACCCGGACGACGCGCCCCGCCCCGCCATCGTCCTGCCGTCCCCCTGGACACAGGTGGGCTGGCACACCTACGCGGTCATGGCGACGAAGTACGCGCTGTCCGGCTACAACGTCCTGGCCTACTCCGCGCGCGGCTTCGGCTCCTCGGAGGGCGAGGTCGACGCGGGCGGCCCGCTGGACGTCCAGGACGGCTCCAAGGCGCTGGACTACCTCATCGCGCACGCACCGGGCCGTACCACCAAGGTCGGCTTCGCGGGCCTGTCGTACGGCTCCGGCCTCAGCCAGCTGATCGCCGCCCACGACTCCCGGGTGGACGCGGTCGCCGCGTTGAGCACCTGGGGCGACCTGGGCGAGTCGTTCTACGAGAACCGCACCCGGCATCTGGGCTCCGTACGGGCCCTGAAGCTCGTCGCGGGCAACGCCCGGCTCAGCGCGCGCACCCGCCAGGAATTCGCGGACCTCCTCGCCAACCGCAACATCCCGCAGGCCCTGGCCTGGGCGAAGCAGCGCTCTCCGCAGACGTACGTCAAGCAGCTCAACAAGCGCAAGGTGCCGGTCCTTTACGCCCAGGCGTGGCACGAGACGCTCTTCCCCGCCAACCAGTCGCTGAAGACGTTCAACGCCCTGACCGGGCCCAAGCGGATCGACCTGTCCGTCGGGGACCACGCCGGCCCGGAGATGACCGGCCTGGGGGGCCTGCCCAACCACGTCACCCACGACGCCAAGCGCTGGTTCGACCGCTTCCTCAAGGGCGAGCGCAACGGCATCGACACCGAGGGCCAGGTCAACAGCCAGGTGATGTGGAAGTACTGGCCGTGGCTGCGCGAAACCCGGCCCGCCTGGGGGGCGTTCACCGAGCGCACCCAGCGCCTCAACCTGGCCGCACCCGGGCGCGAACGCACCGACGGCGTACTGCGCGCCGCGCCGTCCACCGGCTGGCGGATGCCCATCACCTCCGGCAAGGACACCACCGCGAGCGTCGCAGGGAAGATCGTCTTCGTGGCCGGCTACGCGGAGATGGCGGGCCTGCCCAAGACCTACCGGACCGACACCATCTCCCGTGAGAACGCGGCCGTGTGGACCGGCGCGCCGCTGGAGGCCACCACCCGGCTGCGCGGCGCCCCCCGGCTGCGGCTGACCTACACGCCCACCACGGCCCGCTCGACGATCATCGCCCACCTCTTCGACGTCGACGCCCGCGGCAAGGCGCACATCATCACCCATGCGCCGTTCACCGCGCCCGAGGGCGGCGCGGGCCGGCCCGTCACCGCCGACATCGCCCTGCAGGCCGCCGCGTACGACGTCCCGCAGGGCCATCGGCTGATGCTGGTCGTCGACACCAAGGACCCGCTCTACGGTGACGCGAACGGCGCCGGGGGCACCCTCACCTTGGGCTCGCCCCAGGCCGCGCCGTCCTATCTGGACGTGCCGACCGGCTGACGCGGCGCCCTCAGCCCGCCACCGCCCCGGCCAGCACCCTCGCCACGTCCGCGATCAGCGGGTTGTCGTAGGTGGCGGCCTGGTCCGCCTTGCGGGTCAGCACCGCCAGCACGATCGGGGTGCCGTCCGCGGTCCAGGCCACGCCCACGTCGTTGCCGGAGCCGTACGCGCCGGAGCCCGTCTTGTCGGCGATCGCCCAGTCCTTGGGCAGACCGGCGCGGAAGCGCTCGATGTTGGTCTCGTTGGCCTTCATCCAGGCCGTCAACTGGTCGCGGTCGGCGGTGGGCAGGGCGTCGCCCACCAGGAGGCGGGCGAAGGTGCGGGCGATGGCGTACGGGGTGGTGGTGTCCGTCCGGCGCCAGGGCTCGGCGGTGTTCAGCTCCGGCTCCCAGCGGTCCAGGCGGGTGACCGGGTCGCCGAGGGAGCGGGCGAAGGCGGTGACGGCGGTCGGCCCGCCGAGCTCGCGCAGCAGCAGGTTGCCGGCCGTGTTGTCGCTGGTGCGCAGGGTGGCGTCGCACAGCTCGGCGACGGTCATCCCCGTCGCGACGTGGTACTTGGTCACCGGGGAGCCGTCGATCACGTCGTCGGCGGTGTAGTGGATGCGGCGTGCCAGCGTCTCGCCGTCCTGGTCGAGGTCGCGCAGCACGGCGGAGACGGCCAGGGCCTTGAAGGCCGAGCACATCGCGAAGCGGGTGTGCGCCCGGTAGGCGACGGTGGCGCCGGTGGCGGTGTTGTGGGCGAAGGCCCCGACGCGGGCCCCGTGGGCGCGCTCCAGGCGGCGCAGCGCCGCGTGCGGGTCGGCGGCGGGGGTGGCCGCGATGGCCGGTGCGGCGCCGGCGGGGGTGGCGGTGGCGGCCAGGAAACCGGCCGCCAGGAGGCCGGCTCCCGCGCCCAGCGCGGCGCGCCGGCTCGGTGCGGTGTGCGTCGTGGGCCTGCTGTGCTCGCTGTGCTCGTACATCGCTTGATGCCCCTCCCCGGGAGAAAAAACGGCGCGGCCCCGTACAACACCGTGGTTGTACGGGGCCGTTGGCTTTCGGAGCCTAGGCGACAAGAGCCTCAGAGGCGCTCGGGAGTACGGATTCCGAGCAGGGCCATGCCCTTGTGGAGGGTGCGGCCGGTCAGGTCGACGAGGAAGAGGCGGTTCTCGACCACCTCGACGGGGTTGTCGGCGCTGACGACCTGGCACTTCTCGTAGAACGCGGTCAGGTGCGAGGCGAGCTGGTACAGGTACGCGGCGAGGCGGTGCGGCTCGTAGGACGCCGCGGCCTCGGCGAGCACCTCGCCGAACTGGTCGAGGTGCAGGCCCAGGGCCCGCTCCGCCGGGTGCAGCGGCAGCTCGGGGTGGGCCGCCGGGCGGGTGTCGCCGGCCTTGCGCTTGATCGACTGGATACGGGCGTAGGCGTACTGGAGGTACACCGACGTGTCGCCGTTGAGCGACACCATCTGGTCCAGGTCGAACTTGTAGTCCCGGGACGGGGAGGTCGACAGGTCGGCGTACTTCACCGCGCCGATGCCGACGTACCGGCCGTTCTCGACGATCTCCGCCTCGCTCAGGCCCACCTTGTCGGCCTTCTCGCGCACGACCGCGGTCGCCCGCTCGACGGCCTCGTCGAGCAGGTCCTCCAGACGGACCGTCTCGCCCTCACGGGTCTTGAACGGCTTGCCGTCCGCGCCGAGCACCGTGCCGTAGCCCATGTTGTGCGCGGTGACCTCGTCGCCGAGCCAGCCCGCCCGGCGGGCCGTCTCGAAGACCATCCGGAAGTGCAGGGACTGGCGGACGTCCACCACGTACAGCAGCGTCGTCGCGTCCAGGTCGACGACCCGGTTGCGGATAGCGGAGAGGTCGGAGGCCGCGTAGCCGAAGCCGCCGTCCGCCTTCTGCACGATCAGCGGGACCGGCTGGTCGTCCTTGCCGCGGATCTCGTCGAAGAAGACCACCAGCGCGCCCTCGGAGCGCACCGCGACGCCGGACTCCTCAAGGAGCCGCGCGGTCTGCGCCATCATGTCGTTGTAGGCGGACTCGCCGACGATCTCCTCGTCGCGGATCTCCATGTCCAGCTTCTCGAAGACCGAGTAGAAGTAGACCTTCGACTCGTCGACGAACCGCTGCCACAGGTCGAGGGTCTCCTTGTCGCCGGACTGCAGGGCGACGACCCGCTTGCGCGCCCGCTCCTTGAACCCCTCGTCGGAGTCGAAGACCGCGCGCGACGCCTTGTACACCCGGTTGAGGTTGCTCATCGCCTGCTCGCCGTCGACGTCGGCCGCCGGGGCCAGCTCGCCGGGGTTCTCGATCAGGTACTGGATGAGCATGCCGAACTGGGTGCCCCAGTCGCCGATGTGGTGCCGGCCGATCGTCTTCTCGCCGGTGAAGTCGAGCATGCCGCGCAGCGCGTCGCCGATGACCGCCGAGCGCAGGTGGCCGACGTGCATCTCCTTGGCCACGTTGGGCTGGGCGTAGTCGATGACCGTGACGCCCGGGTTCTCCTTCAGCGGCACGCCGAGCCGGTCGCCGTCGGCGGCCCGCGCGGCCAGCGTCCGGACGATCGCCTCGTCGGCGACGGTGATGTTGAGGAAGCCGGGGCCGGAGACCTCGATCTCCTTGATCAGCTCGGGTGCCTCGATGCCGTCGACGACCTTGCCCGCCAGCTCCCGGGGGTTGCCCTTGAGCTTCTTGGCCAGCGCCAGCATGCCGTTGGCCTGGAAGTCGGCCCGGTCGCTTCGTCGCAGCAGCGGGTCGGCGGCACCGGCCTCCGGCAGGGCTGCCGAGAGGGCGTCCGCGACACGCTGGTTGACGGAGGCTGCGAGGGAAGGGACCGAGGCCATGAAGCTGCACTCTCTTCTACGAGGAGGTGTCGTTGGAGTGGAAAGGGTTTGCCAAGGAGTATCCCACGCCACTACCACTGAATTTTCGTACGGCGGGTGTCTGGGAGAATGGCACCGTCAGGCTTTTGCGCGTCATCCGGCGCAAGAGGGCGCAGCCGGAAACCACCAGGAAGAGGAAGGGCCGATCGTGGCTCAGCAGAGCACCGAGACCGACTGGGTCTCCAGGTTCGCGGACGAGGTCATTGCCGAGGCGGAGCGCCGCGCCCCGGGCAAAATGGCATCGGGTGCTCCCGCACCGGGCACGGCGGACGCCTCCGCCCCGGTGATCGTCTGCGCCTCGGGCCTGAGCCCCTCCGGCCCGATCCACCTCGGCAACCTCCGCGAGGTCATGACCCCGCACCTGGTCGCCGACGAGATCCGCCGCCGCGGGTACACGGTGCGCCACCTCATCTCCTGGGACGACTACGACCGCTACCGCAAGGTCCCGGCGGGCGTCGCGGGCATCGACGAGTCCTGGGCCGAGCACATCGGCAAGCCGCTGACCTCGGTCCCGGCCCCGGCCGGCTCCGCGTACCCGAACTGGGCCGAGCACTTCAAGGCCGCCATGATCGAGGCGCTGGCCGAGCTGGGCGTGGAGTACGACGGCATCAGCCAGACCGAGCAGTACACCTCCGGCGCCTACCGCGAGCAGATCCTGCACGCGATGAGGCACCGGGCGAAGATCGACGCGATCCTCGGCCAGTACCGCACGAAGAAGGGCCCCGCGAAGAAGTCCCAGAAGCCCGTCGACGAGGCCGAGCTGGAGGCCGCCGAGGGCTCCGGCGCGGCCAGCGAGGACGACGGCAGCGGCGGCTCGTCCGGCTACTTCCCGTACAAGCCCTACTGCGGGCAGTGCGAGAAGGACCTCACCACCGTCACCGCGTACGACGACGAGACCACCGAGCTGTCCTACACCTGCACGGCGTGCGGCTTCGGCGAGACGGTCCGGCTCAGCGAGTTCGACCGCGGCAAGCTGGTGTGGAAGGTCGACTGGCCGATGCGCTGGGCGTACGAGGGCGTGGTCTTCGAGCCGTCCGGTGTCGACCACTCCTCGCCCGGCTCCTCCTTCGTCGTCGGCGGCCAGATCGTCCGCGAGATCTTCGACGGCGCCCAGCCCATCGGCCCCATGTACGCCTTCGTCGGCATCAGCGGCATGGCCAAGATGTCCTCCTCCAAGGGCGGGGTGCCCACCCCCGGCGACGCGCTGAAGATCATGGAGGCGCCGCTGCTGCGCTGGCTCTACGCCCGCCGCAAGCCCAACCAGTCCTTCAAGATCGCCTTCGACCAGGAGATCCAGCGGCTCTACGACGAGTGGGACAAGCTGGCCGGCAAGGTCGCCGACGGCGCCGCCCAGCCCGCGGACGAGGCCGCGTACGTGCGGGCCGTCGGCACCGCGGCCGGCCCGCTGCCGACCACCCCGCGCCCGCTGCCGTACCGCACCCTGGCCTCGGTCATGGACATCACCGCCGGGCACGACGAGCAGACGCTGCGCATCCTCAGCGACCTCGACCCCGACAACCCGGTCACCTCGCTGGACGTGACCCGGCCCCGGCTCGACCGGGCCGAGTACTGGATCACCACCCAGGTGCCGGCCGACCAGCGCACCGTCGTCCGCGACGCGCCCGACGAGGAGCTGCTGGCCACCCTCGACGAGCAGGCCCGCGGCTCGCTGCGGCTGCTGCTCGACGGGCTCGACGACCACTGGTCGCTGGACGGTCTGACCACCCTGGTCTACGGCGTGCCGAAGGTCCAGGCGGGCCTGGAGCCGGACGCCAAGCCGACTCCGGAGCTCAAGGCCGCCCAGCGTGCGTTCTTCGCGCTGCTCTACCACCTGCTGGTGGGCCGGGACACCGGGCCGCGGCTGCCCACCCTGCTGCTGGCCGTCGGCGCCGACCGGGTGCGCAAGCTGCTCGGCGGATGAGTCTGCGGCGATGAGCCGTTGCCGCTGAGTCGTAGACGCCGGCGCCGGCGTGCGACTCAGGGGTGAGAAGGGGTTCGGCCCCGGGGAGGAGGATCCCCGGGGCCGAACCCTTCACGCTGGAGCCATGAGGGGATTCATCGGCTCCATCGTCATGATCCAGGGCGCGGTGGGCTTCATCGGGCAGACGTTCTTCGACGGCGCCTGGGGTCTGCTGCCCCACTGGGTCGAGCTGCCGTCGATCGCCTACGTCGGCGTCTTCGCGGCCGGCGCGGCGCTGGCCGTGTGGGGCGACCTGGACAAGAAGCGCAGGCAGAAGCGGGCGGAGTCGGGGGCGGCCTGAGGTCCGGCCGGGCCGGTGGTCGCGGAGGCGGGGCGCGGGGGCCGCGGGGTCAGCGGCTCACGGACCAGGGTGGCGCGCCGCACCGGCTGAAACGGTCCGGCGCGACCACGCCTTCTCCGTGTGCGCGTCACGCGATGTGCTCGTCCATCAGCTCCGCGTTGAGGCGGTCGCTGAACCGGTCCATGTAGCGGTTCAGCTCCCGCGCCCGCATACGGGTCCCGTACTGCGCCTCCAGGTTCGCCGCGAACGCGCCCGCTGTCGGCATGCCTTCGCCCTCTATCGAGCGCCGGAAGACCTGGTACAGGTCCTCGTCGGTCGGGGCCGCGGCCGGCGCCGGAGCGGGCTGCGGGTCCGCCTCCGGGATGCCCTTGCCGAGCGGGCGCGTCCCACCCGCACCGGTCGGCACCGGGACCTGCGGCTCGGGCTCCGGCGCGCGGGGCGCCGGCACCGGGACCTGTTCGCGCGGCGGCACCTGTCGGTGCGCGTCGGGCGAGGGCTGATGCTCCGGCTCCGGGACGTAGTCCGGGTCGTAGTCGCCCTGGTACGTCACCTGCTGCGGCGCCGCGAACCACTGGCTGGGCAACGCCTCGGCCGGCTCCTGCGCCCTCGGCTCCAGAGCGGGCGCCGCGGACTGCTCCGGCGCCGGCAGTACCTGTGGTTCGATGCCCGCCGCGGCGAGCCCCGCGGGAGCGGTCTC
>NZ_JBHYJC010000070.1:0-24923 GCF_042749045.1 Streptomyces sp. NPDC059008
CTCTTTTGTTTCGGGGGGTGGGGGTGTGTTTTTTTTTTAAACCCCCCCCCCCCGCGGGCGCCCGGGGGGGGCGGCGGGGGGGCCCCCCCCCCCCCCCCCCGCCCGGTGCCGACCTCGCGCAGCCGTCAGTTGTGGCTGTGCAGGATCTCGTTGAGTCCGCCCCAGACCGCCTTGTTCGGCCGGGCCTCGACCGCACCGGTGGTGGAGTTGCGGCGGAAGAGGATGTTGTCGCCGCCGGAGAGCTCCAGGGCCTTGACGATCTGGCCGTCGGGCATGGTGACGCGGGTGCCCGCGGTCACGTACAGGCCCGCCTCGACGACGCACTCGTCGCCCAGCGCGATGCCGATGCCCGACTCGGCGCCGAGCAGGCAGCGCTCGCCGATCGAGATGATCTGCTTGCCGCCGCCGGACAGGGTGCCCATGGTCGAGGCGCCGCCGCCGATGTCGGTGCCGTCGCCGATGACCACGCCCGCGCTGATCCGGCCCTCGATCATGGAGGTGCCCAGGGTGCCGGCGTTGAAGTTGACGAAGCCCTCGTGCATGACGGTGGTACCGGCCGCGAGGTGCGCGCCCAGGCGCACCCGGTCGGCGTCCGCGATCCGCACCCCGGTGGGCGCGACGTAGTCGGTCATCCGCGGGAACTTGTCGACGCTGGTGACCTGCAGATGCTGGCCGTCGGCGCGGGCGTTGAGCCGCACCGTCTCCAGCTGGTCGACGGCCACCGGACCCAGCGAGGTCCAGGCGACGTTCGCCAACAGGCCGAAGATGCCCTCCAGGTTCTGCCCGTGCGGCTTGACCAGCCGGTGGCTGAGCAGGTGCAGGCGCAGGTAGGCGTCGTGCGCGTCCAGCGGCTTGTCGTCGAGGGAGGCGATGACCGTACGGACGGCGACGACCTCGACATCGCGGACCGGGTCGGGACCGATCGCCTTGAGGGCGGCGGCACCCAGCAGTTCGGTGGCGCGCTCGTCGTCGAGGCGCTCGGTGCCGGCCGGGCCGGGGCCCTCGGCGGTCACGGCGACCAGCTCGGGTGCCGGGAACCAGGTGTCGAGAACGGTGCCGTCGGAGGCGACGGTGGCGAGCCCGGCGGCGACGGCGCCGGTGGTACGGGCGGTACGGGAGGAAGCAGCATCGGTCATGTTCGAAACCTAACCGCAGGGCGCCCGCGGAGGCGAACCGGTCTCAGCGATCGGGCCCGTGCCGTACGGTCGCACAACGGCGTTCGTAGGGCCGCACAAGCCGCTCGGCTGCGCCCCCGGCCGCCGCCTCAGCCCAGCACTCCGGCCAATCCGGCCCGTACCGCGGCCGGTTCGAAGGGCTGGCCGGTCAGCAGGTGCTGCAGCAGCAGCCCGTCGGTGAACGCCACCACGGCCCGCGCGGTGCGCTCATCGGCGATCCGCCGTCCGAGCAGAGCCACCATCTCGTCCAGGCACTCGGCGGCGATCGGCCGTACCGCCGGATGCCGCAGCGCCGCCAGATACAGCTCGTACTCCAGCTCCACCCGCGAGCGGTCCCCCGCGAGCGTGCGCTCGACCAGCGCGGTCACCTCGTCGGCGAGCGGCGCCGTCAGGTCGATCCCGTCGACCCAGCGCGCGTAGTCGGCCAGCCACGCGCCGTTGACCTGCCGCAGCGCGGCGATCAGCAGGTCGTCGAGGGTCGCGAAGTGGTAGGTCGTCGAGCCCAGCGGCACATCCGCCGCGGCGGCCACCGCGCGGTGGCTGAGCCCGGCGATCCCCCGTTCGCCGACCACCGCGATCGCCGCGTCGATGATCCGCTGCCGGCGGCCGGGGTCGTAGCGCCGGGGCATCAGTGCGCCCCGTCGAGGTTGAGCACCACGACCCCGGCGATGACCAGGAGCACCCCGAGGATCTTGAGCGCGCTGGTGCTCTCGCCCAGGAACACCATCCCGATCGCTGCGATCACGGCCGTCCCGGCGCCGGACCAGATGGCGTACGCGGTCCCGACGCTCATGGACTTCAGCGTCTGAGCGAGCAGGGCGAACGCCAGCAGATAGCCGAGCGCGGTCCCCAGCGACGGCCACAGCCTGCTGAAGCCGTCGCTGTACTTCATCGAGGTGGTCGCCACGATCTCGGACACGATCGCGCAGGCGAGCGTCACATAGGCCATGCGTACGAGCGTACACAACGTTGCGTACGGTCGTACATATCGCGGACTCAGCCCGCCTTGGACGCCAGCCGGGCCAGGGCGCCCGCCAGCGCCTCGACGCGGGGCCGGTAGCGGGTGTTCTGGAACGCCCGGATCAGCCATCCGCCCTCCGGGTCGCGGGTCATGACGTACGTCTGCACGGAGAGCGCACGACGTCCGGGGCGGGTCCGCCTGCCCTTGAGGACCGCGCCCCGGGCATGCAGGAGGGCGACGTCCGGTGCGAGGAATTCCAGGTCGGTGATCTCCGCCCAGAGGCGGGAGCCCTTCAGCACGCCCGCGAAGAGGCCCCGGTGGCCCTCGACGACGCCCGTGCGACCGACCAGCCTGCCGCCGTAGTAGGTGAGGTAGTCCGCGCCCTCCGTGAACGAACGGCCGTATCCGTCGGCGTCGCCCCAGGCAAGGCGGTGCGCCTCGAAGCGCTCCCGTACGGCCGCCGCATCGCGCTCGTGGACCGCTGCATCCATGACTCCCCCTGACGGGTCTCGACTTCCCGATTCATTTGCATGCACGCATGCAATATATGCAGGTGTGCAAATATATGGCAAGGGGGCGGCCCCCGAAAACGGTCCCAGGGGTGCCACCCCGGAAGGTGAGTGAGATGTCCGACGAGCAGCGCGACGCCCTGCTGCGGCAGCACGCCGACAGCTACCGCAGCTATGTCACCGCCACCGTGCTGCACGGCCAGGCGGCCGCGGATGCGCTCGGCCAGCACCCCACCGATCTGTACGCGCTGCACGCGCTCGACCTCGCCGGGCCCCTCACCGCCGGCGCGCTGGCCGAACGGATCGGGCTCTCGCAGAGCGCCACCACCCGGCTCGTCGACCGCCTGGTGCGCGCCGGGCGGGCGCGGCGGACCGCCGACCCCGAGGACCGGCGGCGGGTCCTGGTCGAGCCGCTGCCGATCCCGCCGGAGGAGGACGAGGCGGCCTTCGGGCCCGCGCGCCGGCGGATGGCCGAGGTGTTCAGGGCCTTCAGCGAGGACGAGCTGCGGGTGCTCTTCCGCTACTTCGCGGCGGCGGCGCCGGCGCTGCGGGACGCCACGGCCGAGACCAAGGGGCTGCCGGCGCCCGGCGCCGGATGACCGGCCCGCCGCCACGACCTCCGGGCCGCGGCGCGCCGCTGAACGCGACAAGGCCCCGGCGTCGAGCCGGGGCCTTGCGCAAGGGAAAGATCAGACGTTGAAGCCGAGCGCGCGGAGCTGCTCGCGACCGTCGTCGGTGATCTTGTCCGGGCCCCACGGGGGCATCCAGACCCAGTTGATCTTCAGCTCGCTGACGATGCCGTCCGTGGCGGACTTCGCCTGGTCCTCGATGACGTCGGTCAGCGGGCAGGCCGCGGAGGTCAGCGTCATGTCGATGGTGGCGATGTTGGCGTCGTCGATGTGGATGCCGTAGATCAGCCCGAGGTTGACGACATCGATGCCCAGCTCGGGGTCGACGACGTCGTAGAGGGCCTCGCGGACCTCTTCCTCGGAAGCCGGCTTGGTGGTGGTCGGGCTCTCGGTCATGCGGTCTTCGCCTCCTCGGAGAGGGCCTTGGCCGTGGCGTCCTTCCAGGCCATCCAGCTCAGCAGCGCGCACTTCACGCGTGCCGGGTACTTGGAGACGCCGGCGAACGCCACCGCGTCCTCCAGCACCTCCTCCATCGCGTCGTCCGGCTCGACCTGCCCCTTGGACTGCATCAGCTCCAGGAACGTCTCCTGGATCCGCTGTGCCTCGCCCAGCTCCTTGCCGACCAGGAGGTCGTTGAGCACCGACGCGCTGGCCTGGCTGATGGAGCAGCCCTGCCCCTCGTAGGACACGTCCTCGATCGTCGCGCCGTCGAGCCGCACGCGCAGCGTGATCTCGTCACCGCACGTGGGGTTGACGTGGTGCACCTCGGCGTCGCCGTCCCGAAGACCGCGCCCATGGGGGTGCTTGTAGTGGTCCAGGATGACGTCCTGGTACATGGAATCCAGCTTCACGGCTCAGTCAGTCCCGTCCTCATCCGCTGTGCTTGGTTAACCGAAAAAGTTGCGGACGTGCTCCAGACCCTCGACCAGGGCGTCGACCTCGGCCGGCGTGGAGTACAGATAGAACGACGCTCGCGTGGTCGCAGGAATTCCGAAGCGCAGGCAGACCGGACGGGCGCAGTGGTGGCCCACCCGGACCGCGATGCCCTGTTCGTCCAGCACCTGGCCGACATCGTGCGGATGGATGTCGCCAAGGGTGAAGGAGATCGCCGCGCCGCGCTCCTCGGCCGTGCTCGGGCCGATGATGCGCAGGTCGGGGACCTCCAGCAGCCGCTTGACCGCGTACTCGGTGATCGCGTGCTCATGCGCGGCGATCTTGTCCATACCGATCGAGGTGAGGTAGTCCACGGCCGCGCCGAGGCCGACGGCCTGGGCGACCGGGGGCGTACCGGCCTCGAACTTGTGCGGCGCGGGCGCGTAGGTCGAGGAGTGCATGGACACCGTCTCGATCATCTCGCCGCCACCGAGGAACGGCGGGAGGTCCTCCAGCAGCTCCTGGCGGCCCCACAGGACGCCGATACCGGTCGGGCCGCACATCTTGTGGCCGGTGAAGGCCACGAAGTCGGCCTGCAGCGCCTGCACGTCCAGCAGCATGTGCGGGGCGGCCTGCGAGGCGTCGATGCAGACCAGCGCACCGACCTCCTGGGCCCGGCGGATGATCGTCTCGACCGGGTTGATGGTGCCCATGATGTTGGAGACCAGCGTGAAGGAGACGATCTTCGTCTTCTCGGTGATGATCTCTTCGATGTTGGACAGGTCCAGGCGGCCGTCGTCGGTGATGCCGAACCACTTCAGCTTCGCGCCGGTGCGCTGCGCGAGCAGCTGCCACGGGACGATGTTGGAGTGGTGCTCCATCTCCGTGATGACGATCTCGGTCTCGCGGTCCACCCGGTAGGGCTCTTCGGCCCAGCCGAGCATGTTCGCGACGAGGTTGAGCGACTCCGAGGCGTTCTTGGTGAAGATCACCTCGTTGCGGCTCGGCGCGTTGATGAAGGCCGCCACCTTGTCACGGGCGCCTTCGTACAGCGCCGTGGCCTCCTCCGCGAGCACATGCACGCCGCGGTGGACGTTGGCGTTGTGGCGTTCGTAGTAGGCGTTGAGGGCGTCGAGGACCTGGCGCGGCTTCTGGGAGGTCGCCGCGTTGTCCAGGTAAACGATCTTCTTCCCGTCATGGACCTGACGGTCCAGGATGGGGAAGTCCTTACGGATCGCCTCTGTGTCGAGGAGGCCCGGCAGCTGTGTCACGCGGTTGCGCCACCCTTCACATATGCCTCGTAGCCCTCGGCCTCCAGCTTGTCCGCCAGCTCCGGGCCGCCGGACTCGGCGATCCGGCCGTTGGCGAAGACGTGGACGTGGTCGGGCTTGATGTAGCGGAGAATCCGCGTGTAGTGCGTGATGAGCAGGGTGCCCACCTCGCCCGTCTCGCGGACGCGGTTGACGCCCTCGGAGACGATCCGCAGCGCGTCGACGTCCAGACCGGAGTCGGTCTCGTCGAGGATCGCGATGGCCGGCTTGAGCAGCTCCAGCTGGAGGATCTCGTGCCGCTTCTTCTCACCACCGGAGAAGCCCTCGTTGACGTTGCGCTCGGCGAACGAGGGGTCCATCTGGAGGCGCTCCATGGCTTCCTTGACCTCCTTGACCCACAGCCGCAGCTTGGGGGCCTCGCCGCGGATCGCGGTGGCGGAGGTGCGCAGGAAGTTGGAGACCGAGACACCGGGGACCTCGACCGGGTACTGCATGGCGAGGAAGACGCCGGCGCGGGCGCGCTCGTCGACGGACATCTCCAGGACGTCCTCGCCGTCGAGGGTGACGGTGCCGCCGGTGATCGTGTACTTGGGGTGACCCGCGAGGGAGTAGGCGAGGGTCGACTTGCCGGAGCCGTTGGGGCCCATGATGGCGTGCGTCTCGCCCTGCTTCACGGTCAGGTCGACGCCCTTCAGGATCTCGCGCGGGCCGTTCTCGGCCTCGACGGAGACGTGCAGGTCGTGGATCTCAAGCGTTGCCATGGGTGACTCAGGACTCCTGGGTGACGGAGACGAGCACGTCGTCCCCTTCGATCTTTACGGGGTATACGGGGACGGGGCGCGTCGCGGGAAGGCCGTTCGGCTTGCCGGTGCGCAGGTCGAAGCTCGAACCGTGCAGCCAGCACTCGATCGAGCAGTCCTCGACCTCGCCCTCCGAGAGGGAGACGTTCGCATGCGAGCAGATGTCGTTGATCGCGAACACCTCGCCCTCGGTGCGGACCAGCGAGACGGGGACGCCGTCGAGCTCCACCCGCTTGGGGGTGTCCTCCTCCAGCTCGCTGAGCGCCGCTGCGCGTACGTAGCTCATACCGCGGACGCTTCCAGCTCGGCCTCGATCTTGCTCATCAGGCGCTCCTCGACGTCCGGGAGGCCGATCTGCTGGACCAGCTCGGCGAAGAAGCCGCGCACGACCAGCCGGCGGGCCTCGTCGGCCGGGATGCCGCGGGCCATCAGGTAGAACAGCTGCTCGTCGTCGAAGCGGCCGGTCGCCGAGGCGTGTCCGGCGCCGACGATCTCACCGGTCTCGATCTCCAGGTTGGGCACCGAGTCGACCCGCGCGCCGTCCGTGAGGACGAGGTTGCGGTTGAGCTCGTAGGTGTCCGTGCCGGTCGCCGAGGCCTGGATCAGCACGTCGCCGATCCAGACGGCGTGGGCGTCCTCGCCCTGCAGCGCGCCCTTGTAGACCACGTTGGAGCGGCAGTTGGGCACCTCGTGGTCGACGAAGAGCCGGTGCTCGTGGTGCTGGCCCTGCTCGGTGAAGTACAGGCCGTAGAACTCGGCCTCGCCGCCGGGGCCCGCGTAGGTGACGCGCGGGTGGAGGCGGACGAGGTCGCCGCCGAAGGTGACGGCCACGGACTTGAAGGTGGCGTCCCGGCCGACCAGGGCGTTGTGCTGCCCGACGTGGACGGCGTGGCCGTCCCAGTCCTGGACGGAGACGACGGTCAGCTTGGCGCCGTCGCCGAGGAGGTAGTCGACGTTGGCGGCGAGCACCGCGTCACCGGTGTGGTCGATGACCACGACCGCCTCGGCGAACGCGCCGAGCTCGATGACCTGGTGGCCGAAGGCCGTACCGCCCTCGCCGTGGACGGCGATCCGGATCGGCTCGGTGAGCTGGGTCTCCTTGGGGACCGTGACCACCGACGCCTTCTCGAACGAGCTGTACGCCTGGGCGGCGACCCGGTCCACGGGCTTGCCGGCCCTGCCGACCCGCGGGTCGGCGCGGTCGACCAGCTCGTGGGTGACGCCCTCGGGCGCGGTGATGTCGATCTTCAGGTCGGGGCCGCCGGCCGTCGCGCTGCCGTCGTGCAGGCCCTTGAGGCGCGCGAGGGGCGTGAAGCGCCACTCCTCCTCGCGGCCGTGCGGCACCGGGAAGTCCGCCACGTCGTAGGACGGCGGGGCGCTCATCCGGGTGGCGACGGTGGACTCCGCGGCCACCGCGATGGAGCCGGTGGTCGTGGAACCCGCCGGGATGTTCTGAGCCTCAGCCATGGCTGTCGTAGTGCTCGCTTTCTGCGTTCAGGGAGTCAGTCGCTGCTGGGGGCCGGGCGTCAGCCGACCGCGCCTTCCATCTGCAGCTCGATCAGCCGGTTCAGCTCCAGCGCGTACTCCATCGGCAGCTCACGCGCGATCGGCTCGACGAAGCCGCGCACGATCATCGCCATGGCCTCGTCCTCGGACAGGCCACGCGCCATCAGGTAGAAGAGCTGGTCCTCGCTGACCTTGGAGACGGTCGCCTCGTGGCCCATGGACACGTCGTCCTCGCGGACGTCGACGTAGGGGTAGGTGTCCGAGCGGGAGATGGTGTCCACCAGCAGGGCGTCACACAGCACGTTGGACTTGGAGCCCGCGGCGCCCTCGCCGATCTCGACCAGACCTCGGTAGGAGGTGCGGCCGCCGCCTCGCGCCACCGACTTGGAGACGATGTTGGAGGAGGTGTTCGGCGCCATGTGGACCATCTTGGAACCGGCGTCCTGGTGCTGGCCCTCGCCCGCGAAGGCGATGGACAGGGTCTCGCCCTTGGCGTGCTCGCCCATCAGGTAGACCGCCGGGTACTTCATCGTCACCTTGGAGCCGAGGTTGCCGTCGACCCACTCCATGGTCGCGCCCTCGTAGGCGACGGCGCGCTTGGTGACCAGGTTGTAGACGTTGTTCGACCAGTTCTGGATGGTCGTGTAGCGGCAGCGGCCGCCCTTCTTGACGATGATCTCGACGACCGCGGAGTGCAGCGAGTCCGACTTGTAGATCGGCGCCGTGCAGCCCTCGACGTAGTGCACGTAGGCGTCCTCGTCGACGATGATCAGCGTCCGCTCGAACTGGCCCATGTTCTCGGTGTTGATCCGGAAGTAGGCCTGCAGCGGGATGTCGACGTGGACACCCTTGGGGACGTAGATGAACGAGCCGCCGGACCACACCGCGGTGTTCAGCGACGCGAACTTGTTGTCACCGACGGGGATGACCGTGCCGAAGTACTCCTGGAAGAGCTCCGGGTGCTCCTTGAGCGCGGTGTCGGTGTCCAGGAAGATGACGCCCTGCGCCTCCAGGTCCTCACGGATCTGGTGGTAGACGACCTCGGACTCGTACTGGGCCGCGACACCGGCGACCAGGCGCTGCTTCTCCGCCTCCGGGATGCCGAGCTTGTCGTAGGTGTTCTTGATGTCCTCGGGCAGGTCCTCCCAGGAGGCGGCCTGCTGCTCGGTGGAGCGGACGAAGTACTTGATGTTGTCGAAGTCGATGCCCGACAGGTCCGAGCCCCAGTTGGGCATGGGCTTCTTGTCGAACAGGCGCAGGCCCTTGAGGCGGAGCTTGAGCATCCACTCCGGCTCGTTCTTCTTCGCCGAGATGTCGCGGACGACGTCCTCGGAAAGACCGCGCTTCGCCGAGGCGCCGGCCGCGTCGGAGTCGGCCCAGCCGTATTCGTACTTGCCCAGGCCCTCGAGCTCAGGGTGAGCAGTCTCCGTGGGGAGCGTCATGCGGGGTTCCTCCCGGCCGTGCTTGCAGATGCTGTGGTGGTCTTTGTGGTGGTGCTGTGAGCGGGCTTGCCGGCACCGGCCTTCGGGACGAAGGTCGTGCACACCCCGTCACCGTGGGCGATGGTGGCAAGACGCTGTACGTGGGTCCCGAGCAAACGGGAGAAGACCTCGGTCTCCGCCTCGCACAGCTGCGGGTACTGCTCGGCGACGTGTGCGACCGGGCAGTGGTGCTGGCAGAGCTGTTCACCGAGCTGGGGATTGGGGGCGCTGCGCGCCGTAGCAGCGTACCCGTCCGCGGTCAACGCCTTCGCAAGGGCCTCGGTGCGGGCCTCCGGCTCGGCGCTCTCGACCGCCTCGCGGTAGCCCTCGGCCTGCGCGGCGAGCCGCGCGCGGGCGAACGCGGCGACCGCCGCCTCGCCCTTCTCGCCGCCGCCCGCGCTCTGCGCGATCCAGCGCAGCGCGTCGGAGGCGAGCTGGTCGTAGGCCTGGTCGAAGGCGTCGCGTCCGCAGTCGGTGAGGGCGAAGGCCTTGGCCGGGCGGCCGCGGCCACGCGTGCCGTAGACCCGCTTCTCGCGGGGCTCGACCACGCCCTCGGCGACCAGCGCGTCCAGATGACGGCGGACCGCGGCCTGGGTCAGCTCCAGGCGCAGCGCCAGCTCGGCCGCGGTGGACGGACCGTGGTCGAGAATGGAGCGGGCGACCCTGTTGCGGGTGCCCTGCTGTTCGTCGTGCGGCGCCGGAGCGGTCGCTCTCGGCTGCTCGGTGCGGCCGTGCGCGGAGGCATCGGGCCCGGTGGTCTGGTCGACCACGGGCTCCCGCCGATCCTCGCTCGCGTATTTCACAACGCCATTGTTGCGTAATTCGTCAAACCGGTTCAAGCCTCGTCCACACCATGGACTGGTGGCCTCTATCACTTAGGCTTACCTAATTCAAGTCCCCTCCGGGGGCCTCGAAGGGGCTCCGACCTGCGGCGGCGCGCCCCTGTCGCGGCTGGCGTGATCATGGCCGACACGGGGCCGAAAATCATGGCACCGCACACCGCCGGATTGACCACCCCGGGCCCACCGCGGCCCCCTCGGCCCCCTCGGCCCCCTGCGCCCGTCGGACCCCGGGCGCCCCACATGACGCCCGACCCCACGCCCCCTGGACGCCAAACCCCCGTTACCGGCCACCCCGTCCGTCTTCGTAGACTTCCCGGCATGCGCAGCAGCTCCCCGGGGGGCGCCCCCCGGACCCCCGGCCGAGAGCCTGCCGTCGAGATCGTCGGCCTGGTCAAGCGATACGGGACCAAGACCGCCGTGGACGGGCTCGACCTGACCGTCGCCCGCGGCGAGGTCACCGCCGTCCTCGGCCCCAACGGCGCCGGCAAGACCACCACCGTCGAGACCTGCGAGGGCTACCGCCGCCCGGACGCCGGCCAGGTCCGCGTCCTGGGCCTGGACCCGGTCGCCGACGCGGCGGCGCTGCGGCCCCGGATCGGTGTGATGCTGCAGTCCGGCGGCGTCTACGCCGGCGCCCGCGCCGAGGAGATGCTGCGGCACACCGCCACCCTGCACGCCCACCCCCTCGACGTCGGCACGCTCATCGAGCGCCTCGGCCTGGGCTCCTGCGGCCGGACGCCCTACCGGCGGCTGTCCGGCGGCCAGCAGCAGCGCCTCGCGCTGGCGATGGCCGTGGTCGGCCGCCCCGAGCTGGTCTTCCTCGACGAGCCGACGGCCGGCCTCGACCCGCAGGCCCGCCGGGCGACCTGGGACCTCGTACGGGAGCTGCGCACCGACGGCGTGAGCACCGTACTGACCACCCACTTCATGGACGAGGCCGAGCAGCTCGCCGACGATGTCGCGATCATCGACGGCGGCCGGGTCATCGCCCAGGGCAGCCCGGAGGAGCTGTGCCGCGGCGGCGCGGAGAACAGCCTGCGCTTCACCGGGCGGCCGGGGCTGGACCTCGCCTCGCTGCTCAAGGCGCTGCCCGCGGACAGCGTCGCCACCGAGCCGACCGCCGGTTCGTACCGCGTGCACGGCAAGATCGACCCGCAGCTGCTGGCCACGGTCGCCTCGTGGTGCGCACAGAACGGGGTGATGCCGGACGCGATAGCCGTCGAGCGGCACACCCTGGAGGACGTCTTCCTGGAGCTCACCGGTAAGGAGCTGCGCGCATGACCGCCACCGAGGCCGGTACCGCCACCGGCACGTTCACCCCGCGCCCCGGGGCGGCGCCGCTGCCCCGGATGATCCGCGCGCAGGCCGCCCTGGAGACCAGGATGCTGCTGCGCAACGGTGAGCAGCTGCTGCTGACCGTGGTCATCCCGACGCTGCTGCTGGTGCTGTTCTCCGCCGTCGACATCGTCGACACGGGGGCCGGCAAGGCGGTGGACTTCCTCGCGCCGGGCGTCCTCGCCCTCGCCGTGCTGTCCACCGCGTTCACCGGGCAGGCCATCGCCACCGGCTTCGAGCGCCGCTACGGCGTCCTCAAGCGGCTGGCCGCCTCCCCGCTCCCCCGCTGGGCGCTGATGGCCGCCAAGACCTGCTCGGTGCTGGTCACCGAGGTCCTGCAGATCGTGCTGCTGACCGTCATCGCCTTCGCGCTGGGCTGGTCCCCCCGGGGCAACCCGCTCGCCGTCGTGCTCCTCCTGGTGCTCGGTACGGCGGCGTTCTCCGGGCTGGGTCTGCTGATGGCCGGAACCCTGAAGGCCGAGGCGACCCTCGCCGCCGCCAACCTCGTCTTCCTCCTGCTGCTCGTCGGCGGCGGGGTGATCGTCCCGCTGGAGAAGTTCCCGGACGCCGCCCAGTCGGCGCTCGGGCTGCTGCCGATCTCCGCGCTGTCGGACGGGCTGCGCGAGGTGCTCCAGCACGGCGCCGGAGTGCCCTGGGCCGACCTCGGGATCCTCGCCGCCTGGGCGGTGCTCGGACTGGGCGCGGCGGCGCGGTTCTTCCGCTGGGAGTAGTCACCAGGTCCGGGGGAGGGACGACTCTCCCACCCCGGGCCCCTCGTACGGCGCCTTCCCCGGGGAGCCCGACTCCCCGGACCCCCTCGTGAAAACTTGCACAAGCCGCCGCCTACGATGTCTTCCGTGCCGAACACGCTGAATCCCCTTGAGCTGATCGCCCGCCGCTGGCAGCCGTCCGCGGCCTTCGTACGACGGGCCGCGCTGGCGACCGTCGTGATGGCCGTGATCATCGTCGTCACGGGCGGCGCCGTCCGGCTCTCCCAGTCCGGGCTGGGCTGCTCGACCTGGCCCAAGTGCACCCCGGAGAGCCTGACGCCGACCGCCGCGATGGGCATCAACGGCCTCATCGAGTTCGGCAACCGGATGCTGACGTATGTGCTGTGCGCGTTCGTGGGGATGTTCATCATCGCCGCCCGCGCCCGTCACCCCCGGCGCCGCTCGCTCACCCGGCTCGGCTGGGCCCAGTTCTGGATCGTCATGCTCAACGCCGTCATCGGCGGCGTCACGGTCCTGACCGGCCTGAACCCCTACATCGTCAGCTCGCACTTCCTTGCGGCCACGGGGCTGCTCACCGTCGCCGTGCTGAGCTGGAAGCGGGCGGGCGAGGGCGACGAGGAGCCGCGCGACTTGGTCGCCCGCCCGGTGCGGCAGCTGACCTGGCTGCTGGTGGCAGCGACCGCCGTGCTCACCGTCGTCGGCTCGGCCGTCACCGGCGCCGGCCCGCACGCGGGCGACGCCAAGAAGGTCCACCGCATCCCGCTGGACTGGCAGGAGATCACCCAGCTGCACGTCGACTTCGTCTACATCGTCGTCGGCCTGTCCGTGGCGCTGTGGTTCACCCTGCGCGCCGTCAAGGCCCCGGCCGCCCCGCGCCGGACGGTCCTGGAGCTGTTCGCCTGCCTCGGCGCGCAGGGCGTCATCGGCTACGTCCAGTACTTCCTGGGCCTGCCCGAGATCGTCATCGGGCTCCACATGCTGGGCTCGGCGCTGGTGTGGATCTGTGTGCTGCGGGTCTTCCTGTCGCTGCGCGACCGCGGTCCGCTCCAGGAGGACAACCCCGAAGCGCCCGCTCCCTCGGAGGAGCACGAGGCGCTCGACGCTCAGGTGGTCTCCGCACCCAGCCGGTAGACGCGGCGCGCGGTCCCGGACGCGACCATCTCCGTGATGCGCCGGCCGTCCTCGGGGCCGCACAGCCCCTCCAGGGTCCACTCCCGTACCAGGCGCTCCATGGCGCGGACGAAGAACCGGGCGCCGGTCACATACAGCTCGGGCAGCCCGCGGGCTCCCGAGGAGAACAGCAGCTTGCCGAACGGCGCCTGCGGCAGGGTCTCCTCGGGGCGGGGGCCGGCGTCGGCGTAGACATGGGCGTGGGCGGCGGCGAGCTGCGCGGCGCGGCGGTGGTGCGGGGCCGCGGGGAGCAGGACGAGATCCGAGCCGATGCCGGCGGTGGCCCGCAGGAAGGCCGCCAGGGGGCGCGGATCGGGACCGTGGAGCTGTACGGGCAGGCCGGTGGCCACCGCGCTCCACAACAGATGGCGTACGAGCGCGGGCTCGGCGAGCCGGTCGCCGGGGCGGCGGGCGCGCAGCCAGCGGTCCGCGGCGCGGCGCACCTCACCGGCCTCGGGAGCGCTGCCGTCGCAGTAGGTGGCCCCGGAGGCGAAGGCGGTGGCGTGCTGGGCCGCCGCGTAGAGGGCCTCGGCGGTGTAGCCGATGAAGGAGTCGACGCTGCCGGAGGTGTCGGCGATCTGCTCGGCGAGCGGCTCCAGCCGCACCACCTCGTGGGCGCGGGCCTCGGCGGCGGTGGCGATCTCGGTGGCCGAGGTCAGCTCGCTGGGGGTGCCGGCCTCCAGCAGGAACGTGCCGATGCCGGAGCCCCGCAGCAGCATCCGGCCGGCTTTGTAGGCGCCCACCTCGCGTCTGCGGGCCAGATAGCGGGCCGGCGGACAGTGCGGCTCCAGGCCGAGCAGCGGAGGGCACCAGCGGCGTATCGCCAGGCCGATGAGGCTGTCGAAGTAGCTGGTGCCGGCCGGTGCCGGACCGTGCGCGCCGACCGCGGCCGCCAGGTGGGTCTCGAAGGAGCCGATGCCCAGCTCGCCGTGCACCGCGCCGTGGCTGTACCCGTCGATGAGCGGTGGCTGATCCACCAGGAAGGGACGGCCGTCCATCCGCTCCTCCTCGCCGAAAGCCCACAGGGCCGGCCGAAGCGCCGTGCCCGGTGGGCTTAACGGAGGAGGAGGTGGTGAGGTAGCGGGCTCCGCTTGTGGCGTGCGCCCCTGCGCCGCCCTACGGGCCGTCAGGGGTTGGCCGGGCCGCCCACCTGGATGCCCGCCATCCGGGACCACTCGTAGGGGCCGGTGCGGACCTTGGCGGCCAGCTCGCCGTCGAAGTCGTCCTGGAGGGCGACGCCGGCCTTGGCCGCGGCCTCCTTGGCGGAGTCGAAGCTGTCCGCGACGAGGTTTCCCCACTCGCCGTTGGCCCCGACGAGGGCGATCCGGGTGCGGCCGCGGCCGATGTGCGCGAGCTGGCCCTCAGCGGTGCCGCCGTGCGACTGGGCGAAGGCGCGGATCTGCTGGGCGAGCTTCGCCGTGCGCTTGTCGGTCCTGCCGGCCTCGCCGGTGGCCGCCGCGGGCTGCTCGTCCGCCTGCTGGGTGTCTGCCATGGACAGCATGCTACCCGCCGGTAATCAGCGAAGGAAGGGATCCACAGCGACGGCGACGAACAGCAGGGAGACATAGGTGATGGACCAGTGGAACAGCCGCATCTCCTTGAGCTTGGCACCCGTGATCCCGGCCTTGGCGCGGGATTGCAGGGCGTGCGCCTCCTTGAGCCAGAAGGCGCCGCAGGCCAGCGCGACCGCGGTGTAGAACCAGCCGGTGTAGCCCAGCGGCTGCAGCAGCAGCGAGACGGCGACCATCACCCAGCTGTAGGCGACGATCTGCCGGGCCACGGCCTTGTTGCCGGCGATGACCGGCAGCATCGGCACGCCGACCCGCTCGTAGTCGTCCTTGGCCTTCATCGACAGCGGCCAGTAGTGCGGCGGCGTCCAGAAGAAGATGACGAGGAAGAGGACCAGCGCCGCCCAGGAGACCGAGTCGGTCACCGCGGACCAGCCGATGAAGACCGGCATACAGCCCGCGATGCCGCCCCAGACGATGTTCTGCGAGGTGCGCCGCTTGAGGATCATCGTGTAGACGACCACGTAGAAAAGCAGCGCCCCGAGCGACAGCATCGCCGACAGCGGGTTGACGAGGAACCAGAACCAGGCGGTGGAGCCGACCGCGAGGACGGACGCGAAGACCAGGCACTCGCGCGGCGAGACCATGCCGGTGACCAGCGGCCGCTGCGAGGTGCGGTCCATCAGCGCGTCGATGTCGCGGTCGATGTACATGTTGAAGGCGGCCGCGCCGCCGGCGGAGAGGTATCCGCCGACACAGGTCGCCAGCACCAGCCACAGGTCGGGGACGCCGCCGGCCGCCAGGAACATCACCGGGATCGTCGTCATCAGCAGCAGCTCGATGACGCGCGGCTTGGTGAGTGCCACGAACGCCTTGACACGGGCACCGGTCGGGCGGTGATCTGGGCCCCCGGGGCTCTGGGAGAGCTCCTCCATGGCCTGAACGGCAGGGGAGGCACCCCCACCCGCAGGACGGGATTCGACGGCCGTCACGCACACCCCTGGAAGTAACATCAGCGGCTCCCGCCGCGGAAGAGATAAGGCATGCAAGCCCTTCCGGCCGTGTAAACCCGGCAAAGCTTGCGCGTACCACGCCACTTTAGACGTTGGCCATACAGCGATCTTCGCGGGGGTCGGTCGTGTTGGCGCCGGGACCGCGGGGCGGGGCCGGCGGGTTTTCCCGGGTGTTCGCCCGATGTTCGGGAGGCGAAGGCGACGGGTGCCCGGCACTCTGGTCGTATGGCTGCCGGATCCGGGCCGGGAATGCCGAGGGCCCTGACGTGGTTGCCCTAAGCAACGAGCACCGCGGGCCCACCCCCCGCCGATTGAGCGTCCAGGGCGCCGAGTGAGCACCGACTGAGCGTCGAAAACACCGACTGAGCGTCGAAAAGGCGCACGCACTCACGGGGGTAGGCTCGACACCGCCTGGCGGGCATACCGTCCGCGGCATTCGACATGTGGAGAGGAGCCCTGACTCAGGGTGAGCACCAAGCCGACCACCACAGATTTCGAGTGGACCGAACTGGACCAGCGGGCGGTGGACACCGTCCGCGTTCTGGCCATGGATTCCGTGCAGAAGGTCGGTAACGGCCATCCGGGTACGGCCATGAGCCTGGCGCCGGCCGCCTATGTGCTGTTCCAGAAGCTCATGCGGCACGACCCGGCGGACGCGAACTGGACCGGCCGCGACCGGTTCGTCCTCTCCGCGGGGCACTCCAGCCTGACCCTCTACATCCAGCTCTACCTCGCCGGCTACGGCCTGGAGCTGGACGACCT
This sequence comes from Streptomyces sp. NPDC059008, assembly GCF_042749045.1. Taxonomy (NCBI): domain Bacteria; kingdom Bacillati; phylum Actinomycetota; class Actinomycetes; order Kitasatosporales; family Streptomycetaceae; genus Streptomyces; species Streptomyces sp. NPDC059008. The sequence goes on from NZ_JBHYJC010000070.1 coordinate 16,567, forward strand.
CAAGGCCTTCCGCACCTGGGGCTCGAAGACCCCCGGCCACCCGGAGTACGGCCACACCACCGGCGTGGAGACCACCACCGGCCCGCTGGGCCAGGGTGTCGCCAACGCCGTCGGCATGGCGATGGCGGCCCGCTACGAGCGCGGTCTGTTCGACCCCGAGGCGGCTGCGGGCACCTCTCCGTTCGACCACACCATCTACGCCATCGCCGGTGACGGCTGCCTCCAGGAGGGCATCGCCGCCGAGGCCTCCTCCATGGCGGGCCACCAGAAGCTCGGCAACCTCGTCCTGCTGTGGGACGACAACCACATCTCCATCGAGGGCGACACCGAGACCGCGGTCTCCGAGGACACCCTCAAGCGCTACGAGGCCTACGGCTGGCACGTCCAGCGCGTCGAGCAGCTGCCCAACGGCGACCTGGACCCCGCGGGTCTGGCCAGGGCCCTCGAGGCCGCCAAGGCCGAGACCGGGCGCCCGTCGTTCATCGCGGCCCGCTCGATCATCGCCTGGCCGGCCCCCAACGCCCAGAACACCGAGGCCGCGCACGGCTCGGCGCTGGGCGAGGAGGAGGTCGCGGCCACCAAGCGCGTCCTGGGCTTCGACCCCGAGCAGCACTTCGAGGTCTCCGACGAGGTGCTCGCGCACACCCGCGCCGCCCTCGACCGCGGCCGCGACGCCAAGAAGGAGTGGGAGAAGTCCTTCGCCGCCTGGCGCACCGCCAACCCGGAGCGCGCCGCGGAGTTCGACCGGATCGCCGCGGGCGAGCTGCCCGAGGGCTGGGAGGACCACCTCCCGGCGTTCGAGACCGGCAAGTCCGTCGCCACCCGTGCCGCGTCCGGCAAGGTGCTGCACGCGCTCGGCGCGGTGATCCCGGAGCTGTGGGGCGGCTCGGCCGACCTGGCCGGCTCGAACAACACCACGATCGACAAGACCTCCTCGTTCCTCCCGGCGGACAACCCGCTGCCGGAGGCCGACCCCTACGGCCGCACGATCCACTTCGGCATCCGCGAGCACTCCATGGCCGCGGAGATGAACGGCATCGCGCTGCACGGCAACACCCGCATCTACGGCGGCACCTTCCTGGTGTTCTCCGACTACATGCGCAACGCCGTCCGGCTGTCGGCCCTGATGCACCTGCCGGTGACGTACGTGTGGACGCACGACTCCATCGGTCTGGGCGAGGACGGCCCGACGCACCAGCCGATCGAGCACCTGGCCTCGCTGCGCGCCATCCCGGGGCTGAACATCGTCCGCCCGGCCGACGCCAACGAGACCGCCATCGCCTGGCGCGAGATCCTCAAGCGCCACACCAAGGAGTTCGGCGTGGGCGCCCCGCACGGCCTCGCGCTGACCCGCCAGGGCGTGCCGACGTACCCGGCCAACGAGGACGCCGCCAAGGGCGGTTACGTCCTGTTCGAGGCCGCCGGCCCCGACGGGCAGAGCGCCGCGCCGCAGGTCGTGCTGATCGGCACCGGCTCCGAGGTGCAGCTCGCCGTCGAGGCGCGCGAGCAGCTGCAGGCCGAGGGCGTGCCCACCCGCGTGGTGTCGATGCCGTCGGTGGAGTGGTTCGACCAGCAGGACCAGGCCTACCGCGCCAGCGTGCTGCCGCCGTCCGTCAAGGCCCGTGTCGCCGTCGAAGCCGGCATCGGTCTGACCTGGCACCGCTTCGTCGGTGACGCCGGACGCATCGTGTCGCTGGAGCACTTCGGCGCCTCGGCCGACGGCAAGGTCCTCTTCCGCGAGTTCGGCTTCACCGCCGACGCGGTCGCCGCCGCCGCGCGCGACTCCCTGGCCTCGGCCGCGGAGCTCGAAGCCGCCGCGCGCTGACGCCCGTACACAACCAGTAGGAGATGCAAGAACCCATGACAGACGCACTCAAGCGGCTCTCCGACGAAGGCGTCGCCATCTGGCTGGACGACCTGTCGCGCAAGCGCATCACGTCCGGCAACCTCGCCGAGCTGATCGACCAGCAGCACGTCGTCGGTGTCACGACGAACCCGTCGATCTTCCAGAAGGCGATCTCCTCGGGTGACGGCTACGAGCAGCAGGTCAAGGACCTCGCCGCCCGTAAGGTCACCGTCGACGAGGCCATCCGCATGATCACGACGGCGGACGTCCGGGACGCCGCCGACATCCTGCGGCCGGTCTTCGACGCCACCGGCGGCCAGGACGGCCGGGTCTCCATCGAGGTCGACCCGCGCCTGGCGCACAAGACCGTGCCGACGATCGCCGAGGCCAAGCAGCTGGCGTGGCTGGTGGACCGCCCGAACACGCTGATCAAGATCCCGGCCACCAAGGCGGGCCTGCCGGCGATCACCGAGGTCATCGGCCTCGGCATCAGCGTCAACGTCACGCTGATCTTCTCGCTGGAGCGCTACCGCGAGGTGATGGACGCCTACCTGGCCGGTCTGGAGAAGGCCAAGGCCGCGGGGCTGGACCTGTCCCTGATCCGCTCGGTGGCGTCGTTCTTCGTGTCCCGTGTGGACAGCGAGATCGACAAGCGCCTGGAGAAGCTGGGCACGCAGGAGGCCAAGGCGCTCAAGGGCAAGGCCGCGCTGGCCAACGCCCGCCTGGCCTACCAGGCGTACGAGGAGGTGTTCGGCTCTGCCGACGACTCGACACAGTCCTCGGACCGCTGGGCCGCCCTGGACAAGGCCGGCGCCAACAAGCAGCGACCGCTGTGGGCCTCGACCGGCGTCAAGGACCCCGATTACAAGGTCACCTTGTACGTCGACGAGCTGGTCGCCCCCGGCACGGTCAACACCATGCCGGAGGCCACGCTGGAGGCCACCGCGGCCCGCGGTGAGATCACCGGCGACACCGTGCGCGGCGCCTACGGGGCCGCCAAGGCCGACCTCGACGCGATCGCGCAGCTCGGGATCAGCTACGACGACGTCGTGCAGCTCCTGGAGGACGAGGGCGTGGAGAAGTTCGAGGCGTCCTGGAACGACCTGCTCAAGTCCACTGAGGCGGAGCTCAAGCGCCTCGCTCCCTCGGAGGGCTGATCTCCCTTGTCTGGTTCACACGGAGCCAACCCGCTTCGTGACGCCGCGGACCGACGGCTCCCGCGTATCGCGGGGCCGTCGGGCCTGGTCATCTTCGGCGTCACGGGCGATTTGTCCCGTAAGAAGCTGATGCCTGCCGTCTACGACCTGGCCAACCGCGGACTGCTCCCGCCGGGTTTCTCGCTCATCGGGTTCGCCCGCCGCGAGTGGGAGAACGAGGACTTCGCGCAGGAGGTGTACGAGGCGGTCAAGCAGCACGCGCGTACGCCGTTCCGCGAGGAGGTCTGGCAGCAGCTGGTCCAGGGCTGCCGCTTCGTCCAGGGCAACTTCGACGACGACGAGGCCTTCGAGACGCTCAAGGAGACCATCGAGGAGCTCGACAAGGCGCAGGGCACCGGCGGCAACTTCGCCTTCTACCTGTCCGTGCCGCCGAAGTTCTTCCCCAAGGTCGTCCAGCAGCTCAAGAAGCACGGGCTGGCCGACCAGAAGGAGGACTCCTGGCGCCGCGCCGTCATCGAGAAGCCCTTCGGCCACGACCTGGAGAGCGCTCAGGAGCTCAACCGGATCGTCCACGAGGTCTTCCCGCCCAACGAGGTCTTCCGGATCGACCACTACCTGGGCAAGGAGACGGTCCAGAACATCCTGGCGCTGCGGTTCGCCAACACGATGTTCGAGCCGCTGTGGAACCGCGGCTATGTCGACCACGTCCAGATCACGATGGCCGAGGACATCGGCATCGGCGGCCGGGCCGGCTACTACGACGGCATCGGCGCGGCCCGCGACGTCATCCAGAACCACCTCCTGCAGCTGCTCGCGCTGACCGCGATGGAGGAGCCCGCCTCCTTCGACGCGGACGCGCTGGTCGCGGAGAAGACCAAGGTGCTGGGCGCCGTCCGGCTGCCCAAGGACCTCGGCAAGGAGACCGTGCGCGCACAGTACGCGGCGGGCTGGCAGGGCGGCGAGAAGGCCGTCGGCTACCTCCAGGAAGAGGGCATCGACCCCAAGTCGAAGACCGACACCTACGCCGCGATCAAGCTGTCGATCGACAACCGCCGCTGGGCGGGCGTCCCCTTCTACCTGCGCACCGGCAAGCGGCTGGGCCGCCGGGTCACCGAGATCGCGGTGGTCTTCCAGCGCGCTCCGCACTCCCCCTTCGACCACACCGCCACCGAGGAGCTGGGGCAGAACGCCCTGGTCATCCGGGTGCAGCCGGACGAGGGCGTGACCGTGCGGTTCGGCTCCAAGGTTCCGGGCACCTCGATGGAGGTGCGGGACGTGTCGATGGACTTCGCGTACGGCGAGTCCTTCACGGAGTCCAGCCCGGAGGCCTACGAACGGCTGATCCTCGATGTGCTGCTGGGTGACGCCAACCTCTTCCCGCGGCTGGAGGAGGTCGAGCAGTCCTGGCGCATCCTCGACCCGATCGAGACGTACTGGGACAAGCACGGCAAGCCCGCGCAGTACCCGGCGGGCACCTGGGGCCCCATCGAGGCAGACGAAATGCTCGCACGAGACGGACGGAGCTGGCGTCGGCCATGAAGATCGATCTGACGGAAACCACGGCCAGCAAGATCAACAAGGCGTTGGTCGAGGGCCGTCGCGCGGTCGGCACCCCTGCCATCGGCATGGTGCTCACCCTCGTCATCGTCACCGACGAGGAGAACGCCTACGACGCCCTCAAGGCGGCCAACGAGGCGTCCCGTGAGCACCCCTCGCGCACCCTCGTCGTCATCAAGCGGGTCAGCCGGTCGCCGCGCGACCGGGCCAAGGCCCGCCTGGACGCCGAGGTGCGGGTCGGCACGGACGCCGGCACCGGCGAGACGGTGATACTGCGGCTCTACGGCGAGGCGATCGACCACGCCCAGTCCGTGGTGCTGCCGCTGCTGCTGCCGGACGCCCCGGTCGTGGTCTGGTGGGCGGTCAACGCCCCGCTCGACCCCGCCAAGGACCCGCTCGGTGCGCTGGCCCAGCGCCGGGTCACCGACGCCTACGCCGCCGAGCAGCCCGTACGGGAGCTGACCGCTCGCGCGGAGACGTACACCCCCGGCGACACGGACCTGTCCTGGACCCGTATCACCCCGTGGCGCTCGATGCTGGCGGCGGCGCTCGACCAGGCCCCGTGCACGGTCACCTCGGCCGAGGTCGAGGGCGAGGAGTTCAACCCCAGCTGCGAGCTGCTCGCCATGTGGCTGGCCAGCAGGCTGAACGTCCCGGTCACCCGCAAGGTGTCGGCCGGCCCCGGCCTCACGGCCGTACGCATGGAGTCCAGCGCCGGATCGATCGTGCTGGACCGCCCGGACGGCTCGCTGGCCACGCTCTCCATGCGCAACCAGCCGGACCGCGCGGTGGCGCTCAAGCGGCGGGAGACCTCCGAGCTGCTCGCCGAGGAGCTGCGCCGGCTCGACCCGGACGACATCTACGCCGGCGCGCTGAAGTTCGGTGTGGACCGGCTCGGTGACGCGTCGGACGGGCAGCCCGCGGCCGGGGACCCGGAGCCGGACGCCGGCGAGGCCGCCGCGGACAAGCCGGCGGCGAAGAAGGCGACCGCCAAGCCCGCCAAGAAGGCGGCCGCCAAGTGAGTGCTCCGCAGGTCGTCGTCCACCGCGACAAGGAGCTGATGGCCAAGGCCGCGGCGGCCCGGCTGATCACGAAGATCGTGGACGCCCAGGCCACCCGCGGCTTCGCCTCCGTGGTCCTGACCGGTGGGCGCAACGGCAACGGGCTGCTCGCGGCCCTCGCCGAGGCGCCCGCCCGGGACGCGGTGGACTGGTCGCGGCTCCATCTGTGGTGGGGGGACGAGCGGTTGCTGCCGGACGGCGATCCCGAGCGCAACCACACCCAGGCCCGCGAGGTGCTGCTGGACAGCGTCCCGCTGGACCCGGCCCGGGTGCACCCGATGCCCGCGTCCGACGGCCCGTACGGCAACGACGCCGACGCCGCCGCCGAGGCGTACGCGGCCGAACTCGCCGCCACGGCGGCCCATGAGACCGCCTCGCCGCCGGCCGGCGCCGGGGGCGGCCCGGTACCGACCTTCGACGTCCTGCTGCTGGGCGTCGGCCCGGACACCCATGTCGCCTCGCTCTTCCCCGAACTGCCGGGCGTACGGGAGACGGAGCGGACGGTGGTCGGTGTGCACGGCGCGCCGAAGCCGCCGCCCACCCGTGTCTCGCTCACCCTGCCCGCGATCCGCACGGCGCGGGAGGTCTGGCTGCTGGCGGCCGGCGAGGACAAGGCCAACGCCGTGGCCATGGCGCTCTCCGGCGCCGGTGAGGTCCAGGCCCCGGCGGCCGGCGCCCGGGGCCGCAGCCGGACCCTGTGGCTCCTGGACGAGGCGGCGGCCACCCGGCTGCCGCGCGGGCTCTACCCGCCGGCCTCGGCCTGAGAGGCATCTCCCGCCGGTAAGGGCCCCACACCTTCAGGTGTGGGGCCCTTACTCATCCAGCAACCATCAATGGAGCCAAAAGGCTGCTCAACGGCCGCGCAGCTCGCGGTACTTGGCGACCAGGCCGGCCGTCGAGGCGTCCAGGCCCGGCACCTCGGCGCCCTCGGTCAGGGCCGGCTCGACCCGCTTGGCGAGGACCTTGCCGAGCTCCACGCCCCACTGGTCGAAGGAGTCGATGTTCCAGACCGCGCCCTGCACGAACACCTTGTGCTCGTAGAGCGCGATCAGCTGGCCCAGCACGGACGGGCTGAGCTCCTTGGCCAGGATCGTGGTGGTGGGGCGGTTGCCCTGGAAGGTCTTGTGCGGCACCAGTTCCTCGGCCACGCCCTCGGCGCGCACCTCGTCCGGCGTCTTGCCGAACGCCAGCGCCTGGCCCTGCGCGAAGAGGTTGGCCATCAGCAGGTCGTGCTGGGCGACCAGGCCCGGCAGGAGGTCCTCGACGGGCTGCGCGAAGCCGATGAAGTCCGCCGGGATCATCTTCGTGCCCTGGTGGAGCAGCTGGTAGTAGGCGTGCTGGCCGTTCGTGCCGGGCGTACCCCAGACGACGGGGCCGGTCTGCCAGCCGACCCGATTGCCCTCGCGGTCCACGGACTTGCCGTTGGACTCCATGTCCAGCTGCTGCAGATAGGCGGTGAACTTGGACAGGTAGTGGCTGTAGGGCAGCACCGCATGCGACTGGGCGTCGAAGAAGTTGCCGTACCAGATGCCGAGCAGGCCCAGCAGCAGCGGGGCGTTCTCCTCCGGCGGGGCGGCGGCGAAGTGCTCGTCGACGAGGTGGAAGCCCGCCAGCATCTCGCGGAACCGCTCCTTGCCGATGGCGATCATCAGCGACAGACCGATCGCGGAGTCGTAGGAGTAGCGGCCGCCGACCCAGTCCCAGAACTCGAACATGTTGTCCGTGTTGATGCCGAACTCCGCCACCTTCTCGGCGTTGGTCGACAGCGCCACGAAGTGCTTGGCGACGGCCTCCCCGCCGGCCCGCAGGCCGGTCAGCAGCCAGTCGCGGGCCGAGGTGGCGTTCGTGATCGTCTCGATGGTGGTGAAGGTCTTCGAGGCGATGATGAACAGCGTCTCGGCGGGGTCCAGATCGCGCACCGCCTCGTGCAGATCGGCACCGTCCACATTGGAGACGAAGCGGAACTGCATGTCCCGGTGGGTGTAGGCGCGCAGCGCCTCGTACGCCATCGCCGGGCCCAGGTCCGAGCCGCCGATGCCGATGTTGACGACGGTCTTGATGCGCTTGCCGGTGTGGCCCTTCCAGTCGCCCGAGCGGACCCGGTCGGAGAAGGTGCCCATCTTCGTCAGGACGGACTGCACCGCGGGAACGACGTTCTCGCCGTCGCTCTTGATGACCGCCGAGCCCGGCGCGCGCAGCGCGGTGTGCAGCACGGAGCGCCGCTCGGTGATGTTGATCTTGTCGCCGCGGAACATCGCGTCCCGCAGACCGGCCACGCCCCGCGCCGCGGCCAGTTCCCGCAGCAGTCGCAGGGTCTCGTCGGTGACCAGGTGCTTGGAGTAGTCCAGGTGCAGATCGCCGACCTGGAGGGTGTAGCGCTCGGCGCGCGCGGGATCCCGCTCGAACAGCTCGCGCAGATGCACCTCCCCCAGCTGCTCGCGGTGCTTGCTCAACGCGGTCCACTCAGGCGTCTGGTCGAGCCTGCTGCGGCCTTCTGCGTTCATCTCGGACATCAGCCTTCTTCTTCTCGTAGCGGCCCCGCCACCCCCCAACCTAATTGATCAGCGCGCGATGGGGGCATCTCCCGCTCGAGCGAAGCCGAGAGTGGGGGAAGGTATCTGTCCGCCGTCCGACAGGACGCTGTCGGGGGTCTGAAGAACGGGTGGCGGCGACGGCCGACGGCGCCGGGGAGTTGGGCCCTCACAGACGCGGCCGGCCCGGCCGGAGGGCGTGTCC
>NZ_JBHYJC010000071.1:0-15778 GCF_042749045.1 Streptomyces sp. NPDC059008
ACCTTGTTCGGTGCCGGGCCCGCCCCGTATCGCGCTAGGCGCGCCTCACTGCGGAGGCGGCTGCTGCTGCCAGCCCTGGCCCAGGCCCGGCTGCTCCGGTGCGGGAGCGTCGGGGGCGGGCTGTTGCTGCTGCCAGTGGGCCGGCGGCTGGGCGGGCTGCTGGGTCCAACCACCCTGCTGCGGCGGGTAGCCGGCCGGCGGCTGCCCCTGCTGCGGATGCTGCTGCCCCTGCTGGGGCTGGCCCTGGCCCTGCTGCGGGTGCTGCTGCCCCTGCTGGGCGGCGTACTGCTGCTGCGCGTACGGGTCGCCACCCATCTGCTGCTGGGGGTACATGCCGTGCGCCTGCTGCGCCCGCGCGAAGTCCTCGGCCACCAGGGCGGAGAGGTTGAAGTACGCCTCGCGGGTCTTGGGCCGCATCATGTCGAGGTCGACCTCGGCACCGGCGGCCAGGTGCTCGTCGAAGGGGACGACGACCACACCGCGGCAGCGGGTCTCGAAGTGCGACACGATGTCGTCGATCTTGATCATCTTGCCGGTCTCACGGACACCGGAGATGACCGTGATGCCGCGCTGCACCAGGTCGGCGTAGCCGTGCGCGGACAGCCAGTCCAGGGTGGTGCTGGCGCTGCTGGCGCCGTCCACGGACGGGGTGGAGATGATGATCAGCTGGTCGGCGAGGTCGAGGACCCCGCGCATCGCGCTGTAGAGCAGACCCGTACCCGAGTCGGTCAGGATGATCGGGTACTGCTTGCCGAGGACGTCGATCGCCCGCCGGTAGTCGTCGTCGTTGAAGGTCGTCGAGACGGCCGGGTCGACGTCGTTGGCGAGGATCTCCAGGCCCGAGGGGGCCTGCGAGGTGAACCGGCGGATGTCCATGTAGCTGTGCAGATGCGGGATCGACTGCACCAGGTCACGGATGGTCGCACCGGTCTCTCGGCGCACCCGTCGGCCGAGCGTGCCGGCGTCGGGGTTGGCGTCGATCGCCAGGATCTTGTCCTGCCGCTCGGAGGCGAGCGTGGAGCCGAGAGCCGTGGTCGTGGTGGTCTTGCCGACACCGCCCTTGAGGCTGATCACCGCGATCCGGTAGCACGACATCACCGGTGTACGGATCAGCTCCAGCTTGCGCTGCCGCTCGGCCTCCTCCTTCTTCGCACCCAGCTTGAACTTGGACGGCTGGGCGTTGGCGCCGGGCTTGCGCTTCTTCGGCTGGTTGCGCAGCAGGCGGTCGGAGGTCAGCTCGACGGCGGCGCTGTAACCGAGCGGGGCACCCGGGGCGGCACGCTGCTGCGGCTGCTGCTGACCCGGCTGCGAGTACGAGGCGTAGTTCGCCGCGGCGTTCGGGTCGCCGGCCTGCTGGCCGGGGAGCGGCTGGTACTGCTGGGCCTGCTGGGCTTGTTGAGCCTGCTGGGCTTGCTGTGCCGCAGCTGCCTGCTGGGCCTGCTGGGCTTGTTGCGCCTGCTGTGCCTGAGCTGCCTGCTGCGCGGCCGCTTGTTGCGCCTGCGCCGCCTGCTGCTGGTCGTATCCGGGGTGCGCCTGCTGACCGTGCTGCGGGTAGCCCTGCGCGGCACCGGTCTGCGGGTAGCCGTACGCGCCCTGCTGCGCGGGGGCGTTGGGGTGCTGCTGCGCCTGCTGCGGGTGCTGTGCCTGCTGCTGGCCCTGCTGGGGGTACCCGTACGCGGGCTGCGGATAGCCGTACGCGCCCTGCTGCTGCGGCTGCTGACCCTGCTGCGGGTAGCCGGCCTGCTGCTGGGGCTGGCCCTGCGGGTAACCGGCCTGCGGCTGGGCCTGCTGGGCCTGCTGCTGGACGGGTGCCTGCGGGTGGCCCTGCTGGGGCTGCTGGGCGGCCTGGGGGTGCTGACCGGCCTGCTGCTGCGCCTGAGCCGTCCGCGGGTCCGCGGGCTGGAACTCCGGCGGCAGCGGCGGCAGCCCGCCCTGCCCCGGCACACCCTGCTGCTGACCGTCCGCCGCGGCGCCCCACGGAGCACCCTGCTGCGGCACGCCCTGCGCAGGCGTCGCCTGTTGGGGCACGCCCTGCTGGGGAACGCCCTGAGGGGCGGTCTGCTGCGGTGCACCCTGCTGAGGGATGCCCTGCTGCGGCACACCCTGCTGCGGCGCGCCCTGCGGCTGCTGCTGGCCCTGGGCGGCCTGCACCGGCTGCGCCGCGGCCTCCGGGCCCGGCTGGGGTGCGGCAGCGGCCTCAGCGGCCGGCGCCGCGCCCTGGGCGGGGGCGTCGACCGGTGCGGCCTCCGGCTGCGGTGCCTCTTCGGACGGCGCGGCCTCCGGCTCGGCCGAGGTCGCGGCGTTCGGCTCGTCGTCGTCCTCGTCGTCGTCCCAGAGCGAGGCCGAGGGGTCGAAGGCGCCGGAGCGCTGATTGCCGGAACCGGCCGCGTCGTTCGTGGCCGGCGCGGCGTCCGCGGGAGCCTGCGGAGCGGCGGCCGGCGTGGTGCCGGCGTCGTCCTGCGGGCGCAGCGTCGGGAACCCGGGCGGCGCGGCGTCCACGGGCGCCGGCGTGCCCTGCTGTGCGACTCCGGGCACCGGCGCGCCCTGTGCGGGCCCCGCCAGCGGCTGGCCCGTGGGCGGCCCGGGAGGCTGCGCCGTGGCGGGCGTAGTGGTGGGTGAAGGCGCAGGAGGAGCCGAGGGAGAGGCCGTGGCGCTCGCGCCGCCACTGGTGTCGTTGCTCGCGTACCAGGCCGGAGCGGCAAAATCGATCTTGAACTCGCCGGTCAGGTCGAACTCGGACTGGTCGTCGTCAGGATCGTTTCCGTCCGGACGGAAAGCCTCCTGCTCGTTCACTGTGCCTCCTGGTGTACTGCAACGCACCTGAACGGCAGGACCGGATACAGGCGGATCGTTCGGGTGTAGCGGAAGTCGGAACACACCACCCGGGGTTGCGCCAACACTAACTGTCTCCATCCCCGTGTCGACTGCCGTCGTGCCGTGCTCCGCGGCTGTCCTATACAGCCTAATCAACAGTCGGCCCATAACGGCAGTCGATGTCATGTCGTCTTCAAGCCCCATCGGCACACACGCACGGGCGCATCCGAGGATGCGCCCGTGGGAGTGTGCCGCGGCCGGTTGCGTGTGCGAGGCGCCCGGCGCCCGCGGTCAACCGGCCCGCGCAGCCGGTCAGTCCATGCGTCGCGGCCCGCCGAGCAGGTTGGTCTCGGCCTCCGTCGGCTGGGTCATGACGAACTGATGGCTGCCGTCACGCGAGCACCACAGCATGGCGTTGTCGCTGAGCGTCGGCAGCACCGCGCCGACCTGCTCCGGCAGTCGCATGATTCGCGTCACAACCTCCGCCTCCTCGGGCGAAAGCCGCTGCAGACCGACCAGATCGGCGCGGCCGAGCATCTGCGGCGACCGCGGTCCGAGGAACGGCAGCACGGTCAGCACCGACTGCCAGGGGCTCGGGGCGAGCTGATTGCGCGGCGGACGCGCACCCATGTCGCGTACGACCAGCACGGGGCTGGAAACCGACGGTCCCTGCGGCGCGATCTGGCGCACTTCGTGGACCGACACGCACTGCTGCCCGCCGCCCGCGCTCTGCGCCATCTGGCCCCAGGCCGGCGGCCGCGCCGTCTCGACCGCGACCCGGGCGCCGACGGCGACCGTGCGCAGCGCCAGGATCTGCGCCATCCACATGCTGCCGACCAGCGCGATCTCCATCGGCGCGGGGCGCAGCAGGCTCAGCACGGCGGGCTGGTTCTGCGGGTCGATGCCGATGATCACGCCGTCGTCGCCGACCGGCAGCGTCAGCGCGCCGAGCGACTCGGGCGTCAGGACGTGCGGGCTGCGCCGCGGGCCGCGCAGGCCGTAGCCGGGCCGGAGCTTCGGACCGGTCGGGCCCGTCTCGTCCTCTTCCGGGCGCGGCTGGTGGTTGAGCCGGCGGGCCCCGCCGGCACCGGCCAGCGGGGGGTTGCGCCAGCCGTCGCTGCTGGCGCGGGGCTGATACGTGGGAGAGGCCATCAGCGGGTACCTCCGAGCGGGAGCGTGGCCAGCAGGCCGGGCAGCTGTTCGCGGTCGAGACGTACGAGCCCGACCTTCACGGAACTGGAACGGCGCTCCAACTCGGTCTGTGCGGCGGAGAGTTCGTTCTCACTGCGGGTGGAAAGACGGACGTAGCCCGAGATGGCCGGGGCACGGCCACCGCCGTGGGTGGCGGTCAGCGCGAAGGTGCTGGCCATCGCCCTGGTGCTGGTCAGCAGCTGGGTGACGGCCGCCAGCGGCGCGCCGCCCTGGCCCAGTTGGGGCCACCGGCCGATCCAGTACGTGGAGTGCCAGCGGTCGTCGCAGCGCAGCGCCCGGGTCGTCTCCTGGGTGCGCCGGGCCGCCCGGCCGTCCCGCCCCATCGCGCCGTTGGCGGCCCGCGGGCTGACGCACACCGCGGTGCCGATCGCGGCCACGACCTCGCGTTCGTCGAGCACCCTGGCCCGTACGCCGTGCGCGGTCAGCCGGCTGACGAGCTGGTCGGCGGCGCGCAGCAGCGAGCGCTTGGCGCCCTCCACACCGCCGCCACGGGCCTCGATGGCCTCCGAGCACAGCTCCGGGTCGAGCTTGAGCGCGATCCAGGTCAGCTGGATGGCCGGGGTCTGGGACTGGGCCTGCAGCGGCGCGTACGACCGGGCCGCGACGGCCTGTTCGGGCAGGTGCGGCGCCGGCGCGGGCTGGGTGTACTGCACGAACTGCACCGACTCGAGGTGGATGTCCTCGATGTCGAGGGCGGTGTGCAGCACCTCCAGGGGCAGCATGTGGCTGCCGCGCTGCGGCCGCAGCGGTTCGTCGCGGGCGTCCACCTGCACCAGGGCCGTCAGGAACGTGCCGTCCCCGACGAATCCGATGGCGCGCTGGTCCGCCTCCGTCGTGTACTCGTAGGTCCGCAGCGCCGGCTCGCACTCCACGACGGGTGCGAGCGCCGGGTCGACGCCCTGCGTGGCGGCGAGGTTGGCGGCGCTGTCCTTGCCGCGGCGCTTCATGGCGCGCACGGTGGTGATCCACTCCGGCAGCGGGATCTTGCGGCGCCGGCCGAGCGCGAAGACGACCAGCAGGGCCGCCACCACGACGGCCGCGGTCAGCGCGGCGGGGTGGATCGTCCAGCCGACCAGCACCAGTGCGGCGGCGAGTTCGATGATGGCCAGCTGCTGAACGCGGACTCCGCCGATCGTTCCGGCCTGTTGGCGCAGTCGCGGTGCCACCGGACCGGCCGGGCGGGCTGAGGAACCCCGGCCGCCATTTCCTCTATTGCCCCGAGCTGTGCCGTTTCGGCCAGCATTTCCCGCATTTTGCGGTGCAGCGGAAGGCTGTTGCTGCTGTTGCCGCCCATTGCGGCGTCGAGCCCTGGTGGCGCTGGACATCCCCCGGCCTGCTCCTCTACTGGTGATCTGGGCCTCTAGGCGTATCGGTCGCCGCTGAGACTGGTGCGTTGGAAGGTGGCACCCGTACCGTACGGGTCGATCGACACACGGCATAGTAGAGGGCGCTACGGCGTGAGTGCCGGGGGCGGTTCGATGTGGATCCAACAGGCGGGGAGAGAAAGCAACAATGGCATCACGTCGGGACGAGCTGAATGCGTATTCGTTCGCTCGAAAGCGCACGAATGCGGCATTTCTGAAGCCGCTGCCGAACGGTTCGATCGAAAGCGCTCCCAGACCACTCAAGGCCGTGGTGCCGAGCATCGTGGTGGGCGTCCTGATTCTGGTCGGATTCGGTGCCTGCGGCATCATCAAGCCGGTTGCTCCGCAGGGGTGGGACGAAGTCGGGGCGAATCTGCTCGTGGGGAGCGACTCCACCACGCGCTATGTGGTTCTGCCCAATACGGACGCCAACGGCCAGAGCCACAAACTGCTGCACCCCGTCCTGAACCTCGCATCGGCGAAGCTTCTCCTCAACCCCGATAAGTTCAACGTGGTCAAGGTCAAGGAATCCGAGCTGGACGGGAAGCTCGCACACGGCCCGGCCGTCGGTATTCCGTATGCGCCCGACCGGCTCCCCTCCGCCAAGGAAGTCGACAAGCCGAAGTACTGGGCGGTGTGCGACCGTCCGGGCAGCGGTCAGAACAGCAAGCCCCAGCAGGCGGTGTTCGTCCTGGGCGGCAAGGACAAGGAACTCGTCGACGACCCCAAGAAGGGCAAGCTCGACCTGCACGGGGCGCTCTACGTCGAGGACCCCAAGGGCAAGCGGTGGCTGGTCGACCAGTACGGCATGGCCTTCGAGTTCGACGCCACGCTGGGCGGAAAGATCGGGACGGCGCAGAGCCCGGAGAAGACCAACCTCGACCTCCAGCGCATCATCTTCGGGGAGAACGCCGAACCGCAGAAGGTCACCACGGAGTTCATGGCGACGCTCATCAAGAGCCCCGTTCCGATCGCCATGCCCCGCATCGCGAATGCCGGTCAGCGGACCGTCGCCATGGGCGTGCCGGACAAATTCCAGAAGATCGGCACGGTGCTGCAGACCAACGAGGGGCAGCAGAAGTACGTCGTCCAGGCCGACGGCGTCTACAAGGTGTCGAACTTCGTCGCGAAGCTCCTGCTCGAGGGCCAGAACGCGAAGGACATGAACGCCGGCGGCGGGGCGCTGAAGGCCGAGAACGTCTCCACCTCGAGCATCACGCCGAAGGCGGACGACGGGGGCCGCGCCCAGTCCTACCTGGGCAAGATCCCGGGCACCGACATCGACATGCCGTGGCCGACCGAGGTCGTCTCCGCCGCGAACGACTTCAAGAACGGCTCGTCCGGCGGCCTGGGCTCGCCCACGGGCACCGGTGTCTCCTGCAGCGTCTACAAGGGCACCAACACCAAGCTCCCGGGCGAAGCGAACAAGCTGCTCGGGCACCCCAACGGCGTGCCGAACATGCAGACCTGGGTCGGCAAGGACTACCCGGCCAAGATCGCCCCGGGCGCCGGCTCGTACGTCACCCCCGGCAGCGGCCTGCTGTACCGGCAGGTGTCCACCCCCTCCGCCACGTCCGGAAGCCTCTTCCTGGTCACCGACACCGGCCTTCGCTACTCCATCCCGGAGAACAACGACGGCGGCAGCAAGGCCGGCAAGGCGGACCAGGAGCAGGGCAAGTCGCAGCTGCACCTCGGCTACAAGGGAGCGCACCCGCCGCTGATCCAGAAGACCTGGTCCGAGCTGCTCTCCGCGGGCCCGTCGCTGGACGTCAACAGCGCCAAAAAGCCGCAGTCCTCGTGATTCGCCGAGGCCGCGCCGAAATCCGTATCACGGCTTTCGGCGCGGCTTCTCGCCGTGCGACGACCGACGATCTCGCGGCGATCTTCTCTTTGCCGGCGACTTTCCAGATCTGACCGATAGCGCCCTATCTGCCCGAATTCACCGAACGGCGTTTCCTGGGCGGGGAGTTGACAATGTTGTGATCCCGTCACAAGACCCCGCCCCCCTGTTGGGGACAGGGGCGCCGAGTGGTTAAAGTGGTCGAAGGCGTCAGCAGGAGATGCCGACCACGCAAGCCGGCTAGCCGGTGTGGCGCGGAAAACGTACGAGTCTCATGGGGGACGTTGACTATGGCTGGTCAGCAGTACACAACCACCGAGGAGGAGATGGTCGCGTTCAGCGGCAAGATCTCCTCGGTCAACCAGTCGATCCAGGGCGAGATCTCGCGCCTGAACACGGTCGTCGACACCATCACGTCTGGGTGGAAGGGTGCTGCGGCCTCCT
The DNA here is from genome assembly GCF_042749045.1 of Streptomyces sp. NPDC059008. Lineage (NCBI taxonomy): Bacteria > Bacillati > Actinomycetota > Actinomycetes > Kitasatosporales > Streptomycetaceae > Streptomyces > Streptomyces sp. NPDC059008. Next base: position 7,675 of record NZ_JBHYJC010000071.1, read on the forward strand.
CGTACAACCAGCTCCAGTCGCAGGTGAACGAGGACGCCAACCGTCTCAACCAGCTCCTGGGTGAGATCAAGGAAGCGATCGACGAGACCACGAAGAACTACTCCGCCTCCGAAGAGGAGCAGGCGCAGTCGATCACGCACATCTCCGCCTCGGCTTCCCCGTTCGGATGATGGGGCCGCGTCGCTGACCGCGGCGCACGGCTCAGTCGCCGCAGCACGGGCCAGCCGGCACTCGCCGCCGGCCCGCTGCGGCATGTGAATCGACCAGCATCATCAACTCCTGAGGAGACACCATGTCAGGCCAGATCCTCGTTAATTTCGCGACGATCTCGCAGGCCAGCTCCGACGTGCGCGGTACGGCCAACAACATCCGCCAGCAGCTGGACGACCTCGAGGCGGGCGTCAAGAAGATCGCCGCCAGCTGGGAAGGTGCGGCGCAGGAGGGCTACCAGGCCCGCCAGCGCGAGTGGGACCAGCGCGCTGCCTCCCTGCACTCGACGCTCGAGGCCATCGCCAAGGCGCTGGACCAGGCCGCTCAGAACTACCAGGCCACCGAGCACAAGAACTCGGGCATCTGGGGAGCCTGACCTCGCGTTAGCGCAGGTACGGATGGCGATCGGCTGAGCAGCCCGGACGGCTCGCACAGTGGTCAATGAGGGCGAGCGCGCTGCACCAGTGCGCTCGCCCTTCTGCCGTCCACACCACGCCCATCGAACTTCCTCCTATCCGCCTCAATCTCCGCCGTTTCCTCACTCTTTCTTTCCCCACCCCTCGCCCCGCCTATTCCGCCACACATGGAGAGCAGACAACCCGTGGGATCTCGCGCCATTGGTCATCGAACCGGGCACCGTCGCCGAGCGGCGGGCGCAATGGTTACGGCGGCGTGCTTTGTCGGACTGACGAGCGTCACCGCCGCGCCGGCGGTCGCGGACGAGAACGTGCCGCTCAACAGCGGTGAATGCAAGTTCGGCGCCGACAACATCAAAGAGACCCCCTGGTCGCTGCAGCGCCTGCTGACCAATCAGATGTGGGCTTCCGGTAAGGGCGAGGGCATCCGCGTCGGCGTCATCGACACGGGTATCGATGCGGGCAACAAACAGCTCGAAGACGCGATCGGCAGCGGCGGCATGACTCTGGTCAAGGGCAAGCCGACCGACGACAAGGTCGGCCACGGAACCAAGGTGGCCGGCATCATCGCGGCCCGCCCCATAGCGGGCTCCGGTTTCTACGGAATCGCGCCCGAAGCCAAGGTCGTTCCGTACCAGCAGACCTCGGAGGAGAAGGCCGGCACTGCCGACAGCCTCGCCAAGGCCATCCGTAAGGCCGTCGACGAAAAAGTCAGCATCATCAACATCTCCCAGGGAACCGGCGCCAACCGAGCCCTGCTGCCCACCCTCGAGCAAGCGGTCAGCTACGCCGAGAAGAACAAGGTCCTCATCGTCGCCTCCGCCGGCAACGGCGGCGCCGACGGCGGTGAAAAGAGCATGTACCCCGCGGCCTACTCGGACGACTACTCCAACGTCCTCGCGGTGGCCGCCTCGGACCGCAACAACGAGCGCGCGCCGTTCTCCCAGTCCGGGAAGTTCGTCCAGATCGCCGCACCGGGCGTCGACATGGTCTCCACGGTCCCCGACGGCGGCAACTGCGTCGACCAGGGCACCAGCTTCGCCGCGCCCTACGTCACGGGAGCCGCGGCCCTGCTGAAGGCGAAGCACAAGGACTGGACCCCGCAGCAGCTGATCTGGCACCTGGAGCAGACCGCGGAGCGCGTGAACCGGGACCGGAACGACTTCATCGGCTGGGGCGTGGTCGACCCGGTGGCCGCCCTCAACGACAACAGCGAGCCCACCGGCCCGCCGAAGCCGGACAAGCCCTCCGGAGTGGCTGACGGCTCCAACATCCACCCGGCCGCGGTCACCATCGGCGAAAGCGCCGAGGACCGGCGTGCCCGCATTTCCATCTACATTGTCGGCGGCGGACTTCTCGCCGTCGGCACGGTGGTTGGCACCGCCATCGCCATCCGCGACTGGCGTCGAAAGACTGGTTTGAGAACACACGGGGAGGCATAAGCCATGGCTCAGGGGCAGTACGGCGTTGATCTGGACGCCTTGGACCAGGTCATCAAGGAGCTCAACCATGTCCTGAAGGAGATGGGCGACTCGAAGAGCACGGCGAAGAACAGCACCTACCTGCCGAAGGGGTCCCTGGGGAAGGGGTTCAAGGAGGAAGGGCAGCTGTACCAGGCTCACGACCTGATGAAGACCGACATCGAGCGGCTGATCGACATGGTCGAGGGCCTGGTCGACCGGTTCGGGAAGAAGTCGTCCAAGGTCAGGGGCGCCTACCAGGACGCCGAGGCGGACAACACCGTCGGCATGAAGTGACGTCAGCGGGCTGACGTAGTGACAGATAAAGCGTGTTCGATGACGGAGTGGGGGACAGTAGATGTCAGCGAAAGATAGTGAGTTCAAGCCCGCAGAGGTCCACGTTCCGAAGAAGCCCGACCCTGCGCCCAAGGGCTCGGGTGCGGCTTCGGAAGAAAGCTATGAAGTCGGCCAGAGCCGTCCTCAGTTCACCAACCTGAGGCTGAACCAGGTCAAGGCGCTGGTCGAGGGCGCCGACCCGGGCGAGGTCGGCAATGTCGCCGAGGGCTGGAAGAAGGTCCGCGTTTCTCTCGTCGGTGACGACTGGAACAGCGGCATCAAGAAGAAGTTCGACGACGCGGTGACGAAGGTCCTGCAGTCCTGGCACGGCCAGTCCGCCGACCAGTTCGCGACCTCGGCCCAGAAGATCAGCAACAACTTCGCGAAGCTTGCGGCGTACCCGCACAACACCGGCTACGTCCTTGAGCAGATCAGTGACCGGCTCAAGGAGGTCAAGAAGGCCGTCGAGGCCGTCGAGGAGCCGAGCTGGCTGGAGCGCAAGGCCGACCGGCTCAGGGACCTCGCAAACTCCGACACGGGCAAGGCCGGCGCCATCGGCTCGATGCTCCCGGGCGGGAGCGTGATCGTCGGCGGTGCGGCCAAGCTGATGGGCGCCGGCGACGGTCGAGACGACTCGGGGCTGAACAGCGACCTGGCCAACCCGAAGAACTCCATCTACGACGCCATGAACAAGAATCGCGGAAACCTGTCGATCGACAGGGAGCGCGAGCTTGAGGCTGCTCATTACATGGAGCAGTTGGCGACGACTTATCGGTCGGGTGTGACGGCTATTGGAAAGCCGCCGCTGGGGGGTGGGCGTGATGGCCGTATCGACGATGACGTCCCCAGCTACGACGGTGGCGGCGGCGCGATCCCCCCGATTGCCCCGTACGGCCCGCCTCCGTCCGGCCCGAAGGGCGGCACTTCGATGCCGAAGATGCCGGGTGTCACGGGAGGCGGGTACCAGACTCCTCCGGCGATGGAAGCGCCGCGCCCGAACGGTATTGACGGTGGGATCGGCAGCATCCCCAAGACCCCCGCACCTCACGTGGGTACTGGGCTTGACGGCCTCTCAGGGGGCACCGGTCTTGGTACCTCAGGCATCGGTGGAGGTGGCGGCGGTGGCGTAGGCACCGGCGGCTTGGGCGCAGGCGCCGGCGGTCCCCACGGTGGCTCGGGTTCGGGCATCGGCACGCCTGGTATGCCAGGCATGGTCGGTGGCGCCGGCGGTGCACGTGGCGGTGGCGCTGGCGGCGTACGAGGCGGTGGCGCCGGTGCTGGAGCGGGCGCCCGCGGCGCTCGTGCTGGCATGCCGGGCATGGCTGGTGCCGCTGGAGCCGGAGCCAAGGGTGGTGCCAAGGGCGCGGGCGCTGGTAAGGGTGGCGCACTCGCTCGTCAGAAGGGCGGCATCATCGGCGGCAAGGCAGGCAAGGCCGGCGGCGGTACGCAAGGAGGCTCGGGTCTGCACCGCAGCCGCGGCGGCTCGCAGCAGGGCGCCGCAGGCGGCCGCCGGCCGGCTGGGATGATGGGTGGACCCGGTGCCCACGGTGCCAAGGGCAAAGACAAGGCCAACGAGAACGGTCAGCGTCCTGACTACTTGGTAGAGGATGAGGAGACCTGGACGCCGGAGCGTAATGTGGCGCCCAAGGTCATCGAGTAGGACCCTGTCGGTCGCGATCCGACACACGGCGGAATCGAAGTGGGGCCCGCAGTCCTCGGGCTGCGGGCCCCACCTTGCTAGGGAGAGGTGTAACAGCATGAGCTTCACGCGGACGCTGCGTGCGGTGGGCAGCGCGGTGGTGGCGGGAGCACTGCTCTTCGGCTCCGCTCCGGCTGCCTCTGCGGACCAGATCAGAGATGATCAATGGCCGCTCAAGGCGTTTGACGCCGAAAGCGTGTGGAAGGTATCGACAGGTAAAGGCATCACAGTCGCAGTTATTGACGATGCTGTTAACGGCAGTCACCCTGATTTGAAGGGTAATGTGCTGCCGGGGAAAGATATTGGTAATGGCGGGACGGCCGACCATGAACGTGTAAATGACCACGGCACTTCGATGGCCTCCATCATTGCAGGCCATGGACATGGTGCTGGCAACTCGCAGGGTGTGAAGGGCCTGGCACCGGACGCCAAGATCTTGCCGGTCGCCATTCCGGGAGAGGACGATATCCCGGACCCGAACGCGGAGTCACTGGCAGACGCGATCAACTATGCTGTTGATAACGGTGCGTCTGTCATTAATATGTCCCTCAGTCACCCTGTCCTGACTGAGAAGGAAAAGACGGCGCTTTCGAAGGCGATCAAGAAAGATATCTTCCTCGTTGTCGGCACTGGCAACGATGGAGCGGGTCGCCTCGGTCAATTGCCTTCCTATCCAGGAGTAGTCGCTGTTGGTGCAGTCGACAAGGCTGGTCAGGTATGGGAGCGCTCCAATTATGGTCCGGAGACGATGCTCACGGCGCCCGGGACCTTCATCAGGTCTGCTGCGGCGTCCAAGCCGTATCGTTTGGCAAATGGCACCTCCGACGCCACAGCCTACGTCTCCGGTGCCGCCGCGCTTCTCCGTGCCAAGTACCCCGACCTCACCGCCGGTCAGATCGCTAACCGTCTCGTGAAGACGGCTGGTCTTCCGCCCGGCAAGGAGGGAATGAAGCTCCCGGACCCGCGCTACGGTTACGGCTTCATCAAGCCGTACAGCGCGCTGACCAAGGACATTCCCGCCGGTTCCAAGAATGGTCCGCTGAAGACTCCCAAGACGGAGCCTTCCGCGGGGACTGGCGGAGCGACGGTCGCAGGATCTTCTGGCGGTGGGAACGAGCCGGCGAGTGGCCAGAAGGAAAGTGGCCTTGGCGTGGGTGCCATCGTGGGAATTGCGGTGGGCGTTCTCGTAGTTGTCGGAATCATTGTCCTCGTGGTGGTCCGGCAGAAGAAGAACGACCGTAACGGCCCGCCGCCCGGTGGATTCGGTGGACCTGGTGGCGGTGCCGGGCTTCCGCCGCAGCCGGGTGGCCCGTACCAGCAGCAGGGTGCCTACCAGCAGCCGGGGCCGTATCAGCAGCAGCCCGGCGCTCCGGGTTACCCGCCGGCGCCGCCCATGCAGCCGCCGGGCCAGTAACAAGGCAGGCAGACAGGCACCTTCCGGCACTGTCGCTGGTGCAGACATACGATTCGGGGCCCACAGCATACGAGCTGTGGGCCCCGATTTGATCGCCGTTGTCGCCACAGCGGCGCGGTCAGTTTTCTACCGTACGGCCACGCATCCATGGCCGCGCTGGGCGTGGAGATCGCCGACGCGAAGAGCAGGTGGCGGTTGCTCGAAGGCTCGTGGCACGTCGGCCGCCACTGGGCTCACCTCTGGTGTCGGGTGCTGACGCTCTCGCACAACCAACAGCTGACGCTGGTGCAGGTACATGTTGTTACCGCTGAGGCTGACACTTCGTAGACGATCTCGCAGAAGGCGGCGGGTACGACGATGTCCGCCGTCTCGACCGGTCGGCCGTCGTCGCTGTAGTACGTCCGCTCAATGCGGGTGACCAGCGCACCCCGCTGAACGCCGAGGAGATGCGCTTCTTCGGCGTTCGCCGTCCCCGGCTCAGGCCGCTCCACGGCGCGATTGACTGTGATGCCGATCTCGGCCATGCGACCGACCACGCCGATCCCAGCGTGGGGACCGCCTTCGGGCAGCACTACAAGCGTGCCGGCCGTGATGCTGCAAGGCTCCCAACTGATCGACAGATGAACCGGCTTGCCCTCGGCCAGGTATTCGTAGGAGGTGCGCACGCAGTAGTCGCCTTCGGCGATTTGAAGGCGTGTTGCGATGTCCGCTGGAGCCGGAAGCATTGCTTCGCTCTTGCTCTCCCATGCGCCCCGCATTCCGAGAGCGGCCATGTCTGCACGAAACGGCGCACCTTCCGTCTGCTCGCGGTATGGCGAGCGGACCATGGATACTCGCTCGCGCGGCTCGGCTACCTAAGTCCCCTGATCCGGCCCGACCTTCCAAGATGCCCTGCGAGATCAGCAGTTCCTGCGCGCGGCGAATGACGGCATCGCCAACACCGCACTCTCGTGCGAGTCCTTCCGATAGTCCCTTCCTGGAGTAGAGTTATTTGGGTCAGCCTTTCGCGCATCATCCCCGACATTCCGGGATTCATCGCTAAGAATCTTGAGCTGAGCTTCCCGATCCAACCGCGCTACATCAACAGGAGGGCGGCGGTGATGGCGCATCTCATCTGAGCTGTGGCCATGCCACCATGGATCTCTCCCTGAGCCACCATTGGGCCCTCCCTGCCTTCTGCCCGTGCTACCTCCGCCCCGCCGCCCCGGCCGGGATTCGGAGCCTTCGGGTCCTTCTTGCCGTCCCTGCCGAGCCCTTTGAAGCGGTCGGCGAGTTGCTTGTCGTTGTCGTGGTGGTTTTTGGCCATCTGCTTCACACCACGGGTCATGTTGTCGTCGAGGTGTTTGGCGGTCTTTTTGACGCCGTCCTCGATGCCTTCGATGACCTTGTCGAGCATGGCGTTGGCGGCGTCCGCGATGGGATCTTTGCCGCGGGTGCGGCCGTGGTGGCTCCTGGCCTAGCCGATCTTGCCGCCGGCCTTGTTGCGGAAGGTGCCGCCTGCGCTTTCCAGGCTGGTGACGACGCGGTCGTGTTCGTCGGCGTCGAAGCTGAACCCGCTACCGCCACCGGCCCCGCGGCCACCGCCGCCGGAACTACTGCCGCCTCCGGATCCGCCGAGGCCGCCCCCTCCGCGACGGCCGCCGGCGCAGAGGAGTTCCATAGGGTTCTCGGCAGCTGACTTGGCGGAATCCATGGCCTCCTGGACGCCCTGGTTGGAGCCGTCCTTGCTGGCCTTGGCGGTCTGGCCCAGGTCCACGCCGTCCTGCGCGCCGAGGGCGTTGGCGCCGAGCTGGACGACGAGGACGCCGACCATCGCCCCGAGGGCCTCCTCGACCGGGGTGAGGGCGATGTTGATGACTTGTTCGGCGACCTGCTGGCAGACCTCCTGGAAGAGGCGTTTGACGATCACGCGGGTCGCCTGGGTCGCGGCCAGCGCGCCGACCTCGGAGAGCCCGAGGGTGAACGGGGCTGCGGCCTGCGCCGCGATGACTTCGGCGGCGAGGATGCCAAGTTGCACAAGCGCACCGATCTTGGCGCCCTCGATGAGGAACGCGACGCCGTCCATGACGGTGGCCGCCATACGGCCGCAGTCGGCGAGCCCTTTCGGTGTGGGCCTCGTTGGCTCCCTCGTCGATGTCGTCGGCGAACTCCCGCATGGCGTTGGCCATTTCGCGGTAGTCGCCCTCGTCCACATTCGGCCATGAGACGCCGATCAAGTCGAGCAGTTCATCCGCCCAGCCCGGCAGTACAACGCCTACGTAAGACACTTCCCCCGTTGAACCTGCGTTAGTCGATCATGCGTTTCCATCGAGGAAAGCGATTCTTCAAGCGCACTATGAGTCATCCCCAACGTCCGCCGGTGCCGGGCACAATGCCGGGGGAAGGTGCCGACTGGCAGGGGAGGGCCCGCGGGCGGACGGGGCGGTGTACACGGTGATGCCCTCGGGTTGCGTGGGTGTTTGGGGTGAACCAACGGAACCCCGGGGCGGAACGGGTGGGCCGCGGTGAGGCGCAGAACCAGCGGGCCGGTGTCGTATAAACAACATGAGCTGGCGGCGAGTAGGATTGT
>NZ_JBHYJC010000071.1:15788-24685 GCF_042749045.1 Streptomyces sp. NPDC059008
CGGGGCGCGGCCCCACGGCGGGGTCTCGTTGCTGCCGGGCGGGGGCGGCCGCGCGGGCGCCGGGGGGGGTTAACCGGGTCTCGCCCTCGGTTGCCTTGTTTTAGGCCATAAACCCCCGCACCCCGTGGGCATCACGGTGAGCGCAGCTGTCAGCCGAAGACCGAGCGGACCTCGTCCGTGACGGTCGAGCGGACCGCGTCCGTGGCTCCTGGGTTGTTGGTGGCGGCGCCGCCGGTGCGGTTGTCGACGCGACGTTGGGCGTGGTCCAGGCCGCGGTTGGTGTGGGTTTCCGCGCGGTTTGCGAGGTCTTCCTTGGCGTGGTCGATATAGGTCTGAGGGTCGGCGAGGCTGGCGGCGCCTTCCTTGACGCCGTCGACGTATTCGCCGGCTTTTTCCTTGGCGATGTCGGCGGTTTCGCCCCAGTCGATACCGTCGCGTGCGCCGAAGTGGCTCTCGATGCCTTGCTCGACGACGTTGTTCGCCATTTCCTGGCCGGCTTCCACGGCCTTTTCCTTGGCCGCGTCGACAACCGTCTCCCTGACGGTGTCCTTGACCGTTTCCTTGACCTGCTGCTTGGCGTAGTCCGTGACCAGTTTGCGGGCTTCCTTGGACACCGCCTTCTTTGCCAGGTCCTTGGTCATCTTCTTGATGGCGTCCATCGTGGCGTGTTCCATCGCCTTGGTGGCCGCCTCCATGACCTCGCGCTTCAGCTTGTCGAGGATCTGGCGGATGATCACGCGGGACGCCTGGGTGGCGCCGGCCGCGCCGAGTTCGGACAAGCCCAAGGTGAAGGGGGCGGCTGCCTGAGCGGCGATGAGTTCGGCGGCGGTGATCACGAGCTGGACGATGACCGCGATCTTGCCCGCGATGACGGCGAGCGCGGCCGCGTCGAAGGCGAGCGCGATCACCTCGGCGGCCATGGCGGCATCACGGAGGTAGTTGTCGCCGCCCGCACTGCCGTTGTAGGCGCCCCACTCCTTGGAGAAGCCCTCGACCGCCTCGCCCGAGTTGGCGGAGAACACTGTGCCGGCCGCGGTCGAGCCGTCGGAGTTCGCCTGGTTCACGGCCTCGGCGAAGTTGCGCCAGACCTGGGCGCATTCGAAGAGCAGGTCCTCGTCGGCATTCGGCCAGTTGAATCCGAGGAGGTCGAGAACCCAGTCGACCCCTCCTGGCAGCTGGATTGACACAGTGATCGTCCCCCGTGCGGTGGTAGCTGAGTGAGATGGAGGTGTGGGTGGGCGGAGGCATACCGTCAGGTGGAGACAGGGCGGGATGCGGCGGGAGGCCGGCGGCCTGTCGCGGCGGGCCCGGGAGTGGCTGCCTCAGTGGCCGGTGTCGTCTCAGATGGCCGGGCGGCCGACGGCGCTGATGGTGTGGATGCCCTGCTCGTCGGACTCGGCGTAGTGCTTCGCCATGGTGGTGAGTTTGTCGCCGATACCTTCGAGGCGTTCACCGAGGGAGTCCATCGAGTCGAACATGCCGTTCGCGATGGGCTCGTAGATCGTCAGGAAGATGTCACCGAAGTCGCAGCCCTCGAATGCCTTTTCGGCGGCGTCCTTGTCGGCTTCCTGCCTCAGCTTCTTCGCTGCGCTGGAGAAGGTGCTGCCGATGTTGACGAATACGTCGCCCTGCGTCCTGAGAACGTCCGGATCGACGTCGAATGCCTTGCCTGCCACTGTTTGCCCCCGTTTTTCGCCGGATCCGGTTCGTGCATTGCCGTGCCCAATGATCTCACATTAGGTGAACTGGATGTGCGCCTGTCAAGGCGGATATGGGATAGCTCGGTGGGATTTGCGGCCAACTCAACTGGGTTGACATTGCGATGAATTGACCTGAGGTCAGATTAGCGTGAATGTTTAGTGAGGGGATTAGGGGCCGCCGGAACCATGGGCGGCTGTGGTGGCGTCATCCTTCCCTGATACAAGTGAGGCCGGTGTTTTCGAGATCTGAGGAGTTGTCGTGCGGTTCGGGATGCGTCAGAAGGCGCAGTGGGTCGGAGCCGGGGTGCTGGCCATGTCCTTCGCTCTGGCGGGGTGCGGGTCGGGTTCGAAGCTGGGAGGCGCCCAGGCGGCTGAGGACATCCTGCCGCCGCGCGAGAGCATGCCGACCGAGCTCAGGACCGTGACCGATAAGCCGTCCAGCCGCGCCAAAGCACCTAAGAAGTGCAGTGTGGCCCCGGATAAGCCCTCGGGCTGGTGCAAGGAGGCTGTGGCTGTCGGCCATGCCGAGTACGGGAGCGGCGACAGGAGCAAGTCGGCTCGCTTCGAGGTGGTCGTGTACCGCAGCGAATACACGGCCAAGAAGGCCTTCAGGAAGTGGGAATCGTACGCGCAGAGCAGCCCGACCAAGTACCGGACCTTGAAGGCTGAGACGTTCGGATCCGGGAGCGTGGCGTTCGTGGAGGTAGATCCGGCGTACAAGGACAACCAAGAGCTGGTGATTCGCGAGGCCAACTTCATCGGCACGGTGAGGTACGACGGGAGCCGTCTGCAGAACGCCGTCGACCCCACCCTCCTCAAGCTGTCGAAGATGTTCACCGAGCGGATGCGGCAGGAGGGATAGGGCCGGGCGTGCCCGGGATCCGGGCGCTTGCCCGATCGCAGGTCCCGTAGCCGCGGACAACCGCAGGTCCCGTAGCATTTCCGCTCATGGACGCAACCAGCAATGAGCAGCCGGTCTCCGGGGATCACGAAGGCCTGACGCCTCGTCAGGCCCGACGCATACGCATCGTCCTGGCCTCGGTCCTGATGGGCGCGATGGCGCTGGTGCTGGTGGTGCGCCTGGCGTCGCGTACGTCGGTGCTGGTGGTCGGGGTCTACGGTGCCGCGCTCGTCCTCTGCGGCATCGTGATCGAACTCAGCCGGAACGGGCGTACCCGGCTGGGCACTTGGCTGCTGGGCGTCGGCCTGGCGGCGGCGCTGGCGGCGGACTGGTTGCTGTTGCCCTGAGAAAGCATCGAGGGTCCCCGGGGCTGCCGGGGGTGAGGGTGCGTACGCTGACGCACCTACGCATCCCCGGCCCCGACCCCGCCTCAGAGCAACCCGGGTGCCTCAGAACAGCCCGTGCCACATCTGCTCGATGACCAGTGACCACCAGTTGCCCTGGTCGTCCAGTGCCCAGGAGTCGATCGCGGCGATCTGCTCCTGGAAGGCGGCGACCGCCGCGCCCGCCGCGAGCGGGTCCATCCCCTGCATCCCACGGCGCGTGGTGACCAGCAGCGCGAGCGAGCGCAGATACGCGGAGAGCGTGCGGTTGACGAACCGGCCACCGCCCGAAGACGGCTGGACGGCCCAGATGGTGCCGACCATGCTCTGCTGCTCTTCGGGGGCGAGGCACTGGACGGCGATCGTGTAGAGGCCGTCGGTGCCGAGCCGGACGTAGCCGGCGAGCGTGTTCAGGGTCTCTTCGCGGGCCTCGGTGCCGGTCTCGCGCAGGTAGGACGCCACGTCCGTGAACATCCCGCCGGGGGGCGGGGTGTCGGGGCGGTCCGCGGTGAAGAAGTACGGCACCGAGGTCGGCAGTCCGGCCCAGACCAGGGTGTTCCTGGTGGCCTCGGGCAGCTGCCCCGAGGCGACGTCGTCGGCGTCCGGACGGCCCACGCCCTGGGGTCCGAAGACCTCCACGAGGTGCTTGCCGAGCGCCACGTCCCGCATCTGCGGCGCGGCCTCGACGCGCTCCGGGACCGGCAGCCGGTGCGGACGCGGCGGCGCCTGCTGCCCGGCCATCTGGTGCATCATCTCGACGTGCCGCAGCAGTCCGGCGATGCCCTCGGCGCGCTCCTCGGGGCGCATGCCGTAGCCCTCGGTGCAGGAGAAGCTGGCGTTCGGGAACGTACGAAGGATGAAGTCGCCGGGGTAGCCGCCGGGCAGCAGGGCGGGCCGCAGGTCGGTGTGGACCGCGCGGACGTCCGCGGCGTTCACCCCCAGCCGTCGCAGCTCGTCGTAGAGCTGGAACTCGACGGGCGGCTGCCCGGGAGCCGAGACCTTGACCAGGCTGGTCTCCTCGCCGGTCGACGGATCGTCGTAGGTCGCGACGGCGGTGTTGCCGGGGCCGGTGACGGGCTGCCGGGCCGGCTCCGCCGGAGCCGCGCCCGCGCCGCCGCCGTGCTTGTGCTGGTACATCCGTACGACCTCGTCGACGGGTACGGACGGCCACACCGTCAGCTCGCCCGAAGCCCGGTCGACGACGCCGCAGGCGGTGCCGATCTCGGCGGGCGGGCGCCGCTGCCCGGTCTGCGGGTCGACCTCCGGGGGAGGCGGTACGGCCCACACCACCCAGCCGAGGTCGAACTCCTGCATGGCCACCTCGCGCGGCGGGCCCTGATGCCCTTCGGGGTTGAGCCAGCGGGCGGCGGTGGCGTGTGCCTGCGCCTGGGTGATCACGAGTGGTCTCCTTCGAGGCCGTGGGGAGCGTCGGCGTCAGTGGTGCCGGTGCGTTGGGCCGGCACGGTGGGGGCAGCGGGGACGGGCGCGAGGATCTGGCGGGCGGTCACGCCGCGCTCGGTGGCGACGACGAGCACCCCGTCAAAGGAGAGATCGGCGCCGGTGATCGGGGAGTCCGACAGCAGCGCGGCCACCACCTCCCGGCTCGCGCGGGCCCAGACCCGCAGATAGTCGGCGCCCCGGCTGAAGCCGAGGGGCGCGGCCGCCCGCTCCTCCTCCGAGGGCTGCACCGCCCGTGAGGGGTCGGCGTCGAGGTACTGGGGAGCGTGCAGATCGTGGAGCAGCAGGGCCACCCCGCCGCTCTGGTCTTCTGCGCTGCCTTGGGCCGCCGCGTCGCCCTGCGCGGGGCCGCCGTCCGTACTGCCGTCCGTGCCGATGGGCACCGTACGGGAACCGGGGGTGCCCTCGGGAACGAGGAGGGCGGCGACGGCGCGGGGGGCGGCGGTGCCGCCGGCCGCCGCGGAACCGTCGCCCTCGGCCGCCTCCGCCGCCGCGCCCTCGCCGTCCGGGGGCAGCGAGGCGATCGTCACCGCGCGCACGCCGGTCAGCGGCACGCTCCACAGCGTCCGCCACGGCAGCGTGAAGCCGCGGGCGTGCAGGGCCTGTGCGTACGGCGTCAGCCCGTCCTCGACGAACGCGGTCTCCAGGAACGCCGCGCGCATTGTGGCCGGCGCCTGGGAGCGGGTGAGCAGGGGAGCGGTCCGCAGGTACGTACGGGCCGGTGCGCCGAGCTGTTCGAGCGGCACCGCCTCGATGGCGGCCCGCAGCGTCACCGGGTCGGCGTGCGCGAACAGGCCCGGGTCGGTGAGGAGTTGGGGGAGCAGACCGGCTTCGAGGGTGTGTGCCGCGAGGTGGTCGCGGATGTAGGGATCGGCCTGCGACCAGTCCTGCTGGGGCACCGCTTCCAGCAGCGCCATGGCGATCTTGGTCTGGGCGTCCCGTACGTCCGGCAGCCCGGAGCGGATCTCCGCGGCGATGGCGGGGTGCGCCAGGCGCAGCAGCGCACGGTCCGCACCGCCGCCGGGACGGGCCGCGGAAGCGGCCCCGGGGGCGCCGCCTTCCGGCTCCTGGCCCTCGTCCTCGCCCGCGTCCTCGTCGTCCGCTGAGGCCTCGACCGGCTGGACGAACGGCGCCGCCAGCAGCATGCCGTCGGCGAAGTCCTGGCTCATGTCCCGTCCGGCGAGGGCGCTCGCCAGCGGCCCCAGGAGCTGGACCGGCAGGCCCTCGCCCTCGGCGAACGCCAGCGGCGCCAGCATCAGCCGCAGGACCTGGGGATCGGCGCCCAGCCGGCGGGCGTGCAGATCGAGCGCCTCGCCGACGCCGCCGGGCAGCAGGGAGGCGTCCGCGGGGTCGAAGCCCTCGGGCTGCATCAGCAGCGACTGCACGGCGAGCTGGAGGGTCAGCCGGTCGCCGCCCGCGCGCTCGGCCATCGCCGCGGCGAGCGCCCGGCGGGCCGACGGGTCGGTGGTGTACGGGAGTTCCGGCGCCCCGAGGGCGGGGTCGAGCGCGGTCTCGGCGTGCAGCAGCAGGCCCTGGGGGTCGGCCCACTCGGGAGCGTCCAGATCGATGATCTGCGCCTGGCCGTCCGGCAGCGCCGCGATCAGCTCGGCGGCCAGCTCGCGCGGCACATCGGCGAGCAGCTGAACCGTTTCGGTGGCGGCGAGCGGCTTGAGCACGTCCCGTATGAGGCGGGCCGGTTCGTTCGCGGCGCGTACCGGACCGGCCTGGTCGACGTCCGGCACCACGATGGTCACCGGCTCTTCACGACCGGCGAGTTCGGTGAAGATGTCCTCGCCGCGCGCGGCACTCAGCTCGAAGTGATCGGCGAGGAGCCACAGGACCTGTGCCGCGGTGCGGCCCTCGGGGCTCGGTACGGCGGGGGCCGGCAGGTCCGGGGGCACCGTGGCCGGGTCCATGTCGTCCAGCGGCAGCTGCTTGCGGTAGTCGGGATCGCACATCATCAGGAAGCCGGTGATCAGGCGCGAACGCCCGCTTCCCGGGTTTCCGGTGAGCGCGATGACGCGCGGCGCGCCGGGCCACCGCATGCGCCAGGCCGCGAGGGCGCGCAGTGCGGGGCTACGGCCGCCGATGTACGGATGCGGTGTGTATCCGGCCGCTCGGGCGTTGCCTTCTTCTGAGGCGCTCATGGCTTCCTCGTCCCCCATCAATCCCGCCCTCCACCTTCGTGGATTCCTGCGTTTACCGCCTCGATCCTATGATCCGGGGCGCGTGCGCGGGACGGCGCGGGGTCTCTGTTCCGGAACTGGAACACGCAGGCCGGGGCGGGTGTGGGGACGTTGTGCCGGTGGCGTGTGGGGTGAGCGGGAGGCCGGTGGCTCCTGAGCCCGTTCCCGCGGCCCGTTGTGGAGAAAAGGCGAGCGCCCGGTGCGGAAAGGAAGCAGATCTGCCCGAATTCTCTGGACGGACGATCTGCCTTCCTCCGCATCACGTCATGGCAGCGATTCCACCGAATCAAGCGATTCCAGCGAATCGAACGAATCAACCGAATCAAGCACATCGGGCGTAGTCGTCATGCTGCCATGCCGCCAAACCGCCGATACCGCCTATCTCGACAGTATCGACGACGGTATCGACCGAATCGGCCATGCCGACCGTGCCCACCGTGCCCACCGGCTCGGCCGCGCCGGCGCCGGTTTCCGGGGGCAGCCGGTATGCGGGGTCAGCGCCGGTGGCCGTGTCCGCCGCCGCGCCGCGGGGCCGTGACGATGTTGGACGACGGGGCGTCGCGCTCGGCGCGCTCCTGGGCTTCCTTCTCTTCCTGCTCCTGCTGCCAGGCGGCGAACTTCGCGCGCGACTCCTCGCGCTCGGCCATGGTCTGGTCCTCCGCGGCCCGCCGGATCTCCGTCATCCGGTCACCGATGGCGTCCATGTAGCCCGGCGTCTGGATGGCGTCCTTCATGCCCATGCGCCCCGAGAGCACCTCCTGTGCCATCTCCTGGAGCTTGCCGCCGACATTGGGGTTCTCCGCCAGGACCTTCAGCGCCTTGCGCAGCCGGTGCGCCTGCTCCGGGTCCTGGGCGACATCCATCAGGTCCTCGTCCTGGATCTGTCGCTCGTTGCTCATCTCTGCCCCCTTGAACGTCGTGGCACAGCAACCGCGTGTGCTGCACCGGCGTCCTTGAGTCTAATGACGGGTGTGAACGGGTCGTCAAGGCGGGGGTTGTCGGTATTGCCGCAAATTGCTCGGTATGCATTCCGCGCTCGCTCCGCCGCCCGCTCGACGGTGGGCTTCGGGCCTATTGCGGGTGTGCTAGACCTGAGGCGATGTTGGCAGGCAGCTGTCATTCAATTCGGGGAGAAATGATGTCCGACGAAGTCCGGCTCAGTACGGAGGAGTTGCACCAGCTCGGTGCGACCTTCGAGATACGCGCGGAAGAACTGAGCCGGCAGCTGGCCGCATTCAGAAGGCGGGCGGATGCCGAGGCGCTGCGGGACGGCTTCGGCAGCGAGGAGACGGCCCGGCCCTACCGCGAGCTGTACGAGCAGGCCGAGCACGCCCTCGTCCAGCTCCAGCAGCGGCTCGCCGAGGTCGGCGACGGCCTGAAGGAGACCGTCGCCAACACGCAGGCGGCCGAGGACGAGCTGGTCGAGATGATGCGGAGCGTCAAGTGAGCGAGCGACGCAACCCCGAGGCGCTGCACGAAGCGGCGGCCGGCTGGCGCGAGATGGGCAAGCACCTCGACGGCATGGTCCGCGATCTGGACCGGCACGTCGGCACCGCCGCCGCGGCCAACTGGCACGGTCCGGCGGGTGAGGCGTTCGCCGCGGAGTGGCACCGTCTCAAGCGGTCCGTCGACGACTCTCTGCCCGCCTTCGAACTGGCCGCGGCGGATCTGGAGACGGCCGCCGCGCAGTCCGACGACAAGGCCGCCGAGGAGCACGGCGCGCCCCCGGTGGACAACTCCGCGCACCACGCGCCGTCCTCGTCCGGCCGCGACGCCGCCTACGGCTTCATGGCGCTCGGCCAGCTGGCCAACGGCCTCGGCGGCGCCTTCGGCAAGCGCGGGGGCGGCGGCCAGAGCCAGCGGCCGCCCGTAACGCACAAGTGGGAGACCTCCACGGCCGCGCACGGGCCCGACCCGTTCGGACCCGCGAAGGCCGGCGAGGCCAAGACGCGCGGTGGCGAGGGCATCGCCAAGGGCGTACGGACCCGGCCGGCCGGTGCGGAGCCGGACGGCGAGCGGGACCCGAAGGCCAAGCCGGAGCAGGCACCGGCCGCCAAGGCGGAGCAGGCCAAGCCGGAGAAGCCGGACACCGGCGCCGGCGCGCCCGACACCGGCCAGCACGGTGCCTTCGGCTGACCTGTCACCGGTGCGGGCACGCACCGGCACCCGCACAAACGGCGGTGGGGGGGCGCACGCGGGGGGGGACGCCCCCCCCCCGGTTGGGTGGCGGGCGGCTATGGCGCTTGGGCGGCCCGCCGCCCCGATGGGA
>NZ_JBHYJC010000072.1:0-24292 GCF_042749045.1 Streptomyces sp. NPDC059008
GCCGCCGCACAGCAGGGTCTGTGCGGCGGCCGCGCCGTCGCTATGCCAGCAGCGACAGCAGCCGGTCCACGTCGTCGGTCGAGTTGTAGAGGTGGAAGGCGGCGCGGAGCAGTCCGCCGCGCACCGCGATCCGCACCCCCGCCTCGGTCAGGCGGCGCTCCGCGCCGGCGAGTCCGGGCGTGGAGACGATCGCCGAGCCGGGCGCGGGGCGGGGCACCAGGCCGCGGTCGGCGAGCCCTTCGCGGTAGTACGCGGCGAGCTGGGTGTTGTGGGCGTGGACGGCGGCGACGCCCAGCTCCTCGACGAGCGCGAGGGAGTGCTCGGCGGCGACGTACGAGAAGTGGGCGTGCGGTTCGTCGAAGCGCCGGGCGGTGGCGGCCGGCCGGACCAGCCCGTAGGTGGACTCGTCGAGGTCCTCCCCGGCCACCCAGCCGGCGTGCAGCGCGGCCGGCCAGCCGGAGTCCTGGGCCGCGTCGCCGCCGAACGCCAGGAAGGTCGTACCGCGCGGGCACAGCAGCCATTTGAAGGCGCCGCTGACGAGGTAGTCGAAGTCCCCGGCGCGCAGCGGCAGCCAGCCGGCGGCCTGGGTGGCGTCGACGAAGGTGCGCGCCCCATGGGTCCGGGCCGCCTCCCGTACGGCCGCCAGGTCCGCGATCCGGCCGTCCAGGGACTGCACGGCGCTGAACGCGACGAGCGCGGTACCGGGGCGCACCGCGTCGGCCAGCGCCTCCAGGGGCACGGTGCGCAGCCTGACATGGGGGTGGCTGCCGAGCGGGTTGACCAGGGAGCTGAAGTCGCCTTCGGGGACGAGGACTTCGGAGCCCGGCGGGAGTGAGGCGGCGATCAGGGCGGACTGCACCGCCACCGAACTGCCGACGGCCACCCGCTCGGCGGGGACGTCCAGCAGCCGGGCGAAGGCGGCGCGGGAGGCGTTGGGGGCGGCGAAGTAGTCGCGGCCCATCGTGCCGTAGGAGGCGGACTCCTCCACGGCCGCGCGCAGGGCCGCCGCGCTGCGCCGGGGGAGGAGTCCGCTGGACGCGGAGTTCAGATAGGTCGTCTCGGGCGCGAATTCGGCCCCGCCGAGTGGCTCACGTCGCTGCATGATCCCACTGTGCGCGGCGCGGGCCCGGCCCGTCCACGTCCTTTCCGGTGCCGCTCACTTCCCCGGGACGGCGCAGCCGGCGTCCCCGCAGACCTCCGCGTCGCCGGCCGGCAGGATCTGCACCGCCGCGTCCGCGTGCGCCCGCTCCAGGGCCTGCCGGAAGACCTCGGCGGGCTGGCCGCCGGAGATGCCGTAGCGGCGGTCGATGACGAAGAACGGCACGCCCGTCGCGCCCAGCTCGGCGGCCTCGCGCTCGTCGGCGCGCACGTCCGGTGCGTACGCGGTGGGGTCGGCCAGCACCCGGTCGGCCTCCTGGCCGGGCAGCCCGGCGCCGACCGCGATCTCGCGGAGGACGGCGGGGTCGCCGAGCGGGCGGGCCGCGGCGAAGTTGGCGCGGTAGAAGGCGTCGAGCAGCGCGTCCTGGACGCCGTGCGCCTTGCCGGCGTGCAGCAGTCGATGCAGGTCGAAGGTGTTGCCGTGGATGCGGTCGGAGCGGTAGTCGAGCCCCTCGGCCGCGGCCGCCTCGGCCACCCGGGCCTCCATCGCCTCGGCCTGCGCGCGGCTCACGCCGTACTTCGCGGCGAGCATGTCGAGGACCGCGATGTCCGTGGGGGCCGGTGCCTTGGGGTCCAGCTCGAAGGAGCGGTGCACCACCTCGACGGAGTCGCGGTGCGCGAACGCGGCCAGCCCGGCCTCGAAGCGGGCCTTGCCGATGTAGCACCAGGGGCAGGCGATGTCGGACCAGATTTCGACGCGCATGAGCTGACTTTCCTTCTCGGGGGATGTCCCGGCTCAACCTCGCGGGGCGCCGGGCTATTCCGCGGGTACCGTCCGGGCATGACCTCGCCACAGGATTTCCTCGGGTTCTGGGAGACGACCGGGTCGGCCAAGACCTTCACCCATCCGCTCGATCCGGAGCTGCTCCGGGCGTACCTGCCGCGCGAGGCGCGGGTGCTGGACTACGGCTGCGGCTACGGGCGGCTCACCGCCGAGCTGGCCGGGCTCGGCTACCGCGCGGTGCGCGGGGTGGACGTCTCGGCGGCGCTGATCGCGCGGGGGCGGCGGGAGCATCCGGGGCTGGATCTGATGCGGTGGGCGGGGTTTCCGCTGCCGTTCGAGGACGGCGCGTTCGACGCGGCGCTGCTGTTCGCGGTGCTCACCTGTGTCCCCCGGGACGCGGACCAGTCGGCGATCGTCGGGGAGCTGGGGCGGCTGGTGCGGCCCGGCGGGGTGCTGTATCTGAGCGATGTGCCGGTGCAGGACGACACGCCCAACCGGGAGCGCTATGCGCACTTCGCCGGGCGCTACGGCACGTACGGGGTGTTCGAGACGCCCGACGGCGGGGTGTTCCGGCACCATCCGCCGCAGCGGCTGCGCGCTCTGGTGCGGGCGGCGGGCTTCGGTGTGGTGGCCGAGCGGACCGGGTCGGTGGCGACGCCGGACGGGCGGACGGCCGAGCGGCTGCAGTTCATCGCGCGGCGGGAGGGCTCCCCGGTGTCGGGGGCGCGCCGGGAGCCAGGTCCAGCCTCAGGGTGAGGTGGGTGGCGTCGGGGGCGGGGCGGCGGTCGGGGCGCCAGCCGAGGCCGGCGTAGAAGCCGCGGGCGCGGTGGTTGTGCCAGCGGACGTCGAGCACGGCGCGGGCGAAACCGGCGCTGCGCCAGGCGTGCAGGCAGGCGGTGTGCAGGGCCCGGCCGACGCCGGTGCCCCAGTGCGCGGGGTCGACGTGGAGCTGATCGAGCTTGACGGTGGCCCGGGTGTGCCGGCCGCGGTACGCGGCGGCGCCGAGGACCGTGCCGTGCCGTACGGCGCAGAGCACGGGGGTGTCCTCGCGGTGCAGGGCGTGGGACCAGGCGAGGTGACAGCGGAGGTGCTCGGCCGGGGCGTCGAAGGGCGTGCCGGGGAAGCGCACGTGGTGGTGGGCGGCGCGGGCGCCGGTGTCCAGGGCGGCGATCGCCTCCAGGTCCGCGCGGGTGGCGGCGCGGACCTGCACGGCGGTCTCGTCGGGGGCGGGGTCCACGGCGTTGGCCTACCCGCCTTCGGGGCGGCCGTCCACCCGGCGCGGCAGGCCGAGCGGGTTGTCCTCGCGCAGCTCGGGCGGCAGCAGCGCGGGCGGGGTGTCCTGGTAGGCGACGGGGCGCAGCCAGCGTTCGACGGCGGTGCCGCCGACGGAGGTGGAGGTGGAGGTGGTGGCCGGGTAGGGGCCGCCGTGGTGCTGGGCGGGGGCGACCGCGACGCCGGTCGGCCAGCCGTTGACGACGACGCGGCCGGCGAGCGCGGTGACCTCGGCGAGCAGCCGGGCGCCGAGCCCGGCGCCGTCGCTGCCGGCTCCCTCCGCCTCGCCGAGCTGCAGCGTCGCGGTGAGGTTGCCGGGGAGCCGGGCGAGTACGGCGCCGATCTCGGCCTCGTCGGCGTAGCGGGCGACCACGGTGATCGGGCCGAAGCACTCCTCGAGGAGGAGGTCGTGCGGCCCTTCGGCGGCGAGGCGGGCGGCGGGGACGGTGAGGAAGCCGGCGCTGACGGAGTGCTCGCCGCCCGCGCCGGGGGTCACCGGCGCCGCGACGTCCGGGAGCCCGGCGCGGGCGGCGACACCGTCGAGGAACGCCTGGCGCATCCGGTGGTCGAGCAGCACACCGGCCTCGGTGTCGCTGACCGCGGCGGTCAGCGACTTCAGCAGCCGCTCGCCCCGCTCGCCGCCGGGCGCCAGGACCAGGCCGGGTTTGACGCAGAACTGGCCGACGCCCAGCGTCATCGAGCCGGCCAGCCCCGCGCCGATCTGCTCGGCGCGCTCGTCCGCCGCGGCCTCGGTGATCACGACCGGGTTGAGGCTGCCCAGTTCGCCGTGGAAGGGGATCGGGTGCGGGCGGGCCGCGGCCGCGTCGTACAGGGCGCGGCCACCGCGTACCGAGCCGGTGAAACCGGCCGCGGCGATCAGCGGGTGGCGGACCAGGTCGATACCGGCCTGGAAGCCGTGCACCAGGTTCACCACGCCGTCCGGCAGCCCGGCCTCGGCCGCGGCCCGGCGCAGCAGCGCGGCACACAGCTCGGAGGTGGCGGGGTGGTCGGGGTGCGCCTTGACCACGACCGGGCAGCCGGCCGCCAGGGCGCTGGCGGTGTCGCCGCCGGGCACGGAGAAGGCGAGCGGGAAGTTGCCGGCGGAGTAGACCGCGACCGGGCCCAGCGGGATCTTGTAGCGGCGCAGGTCGGGCCGCGGCGGGGTGAGGGCGGGGTCGGCGCGGTCGATCCGTACGTCGAGGAACGCGCCGTCCTCGACCAGGTCGGCGAAGGCCCGCAACTGGTAGGTGGTGCGGCCGAGTTCGCCGGTGAGACGGCCCGGGCCGAGCGCGGTCTCGGCGTCGGCGGCCTCGATGACCGCCTCGCCCGCCTCGTCGAGCAGCCCGGCGGCGCGGCGCAGCAGGGCGGCACGCGCCGCACGCTCGGCGAGCGCGCCCCGGGCGGCGTGCGCCGTGCGGACCGCCGCGTCCACCTCGTCGGCTGTGGCCTCCACCGCAACCTGCTCCCGCTGCTTCCCGGTTCGGGGGTCGACACTCCAGACTGGTGCTGCTGCTGCCGCTGCCACCGTGCATTCCTCCCGAGTGCTGCCGTGCCGCGTCGTACTGGCTGTTGTGCTTCCTGGGCCGCTGCGTACCGGGGAGCGCCGAGCGTCTCCCGGCCGCTCCCGAGGCTTTCACGCCTTGCCGCACACCAGACATCGTTCGATATGCTGAACTTCATCCCGGATATTGAACATCTGGGACTCTATGGCTGTCCGAACAGAGGGGTCAAGGGCGATGTCAGCTGCCGATACCGGTGGATCGCAGGTCAAGTCCGCGGTGCGGACGGTCGAGTTGCTCGAGTACTTCGCGGGCCGCCCCGGTATGCACTCGCTCGCCTCCGTCCAGGAAGCCGTGGGCTACCCCAAGTCCAGCCTCTACATGCTGCTGCGCACCCTCGTCGACCTGGGCTGGGTCGAGACGGACGCGACCGGCACCCGCTACGGCATCGGCGTGCGCGCGCTGCTGGTCGGCACGTCGTACATCGACGGCGACGAGGTGGTGGCGGCGGCCCGGCCGACGCTGGACCGGCTCTCCGACGACACCACCGAGACCATCCACCTCGCCCGGCTGGACGGCACCAACGTCGTCTACCTCGCCACCCGCCAGTCGCAGCACTATCTGCGCCCCTTCACCCGGGTCGGCCGGCGGCTGCCCGCGCACTCCACCTCGCTGGGCAAGGCGCTGCTCGCGACGTACACCGACGACCAGGTCCGGGCGCTGCTGCCGGCGACCCTCGCGCAGCTGACCGAGCACACCATCACCGACCGCGAGCAGCTGATCGAGGAGCTGCACGCGGTGCGCGAGCAGGGCTACGCGGTCGACCGCGAGGAGAACACCCTGGGCCTGCGCTGCTTCGGCGTGGCCATCCCCTACCGCACCCCGGCCCGGGACGCGATCAGCTGCTCGGTGCCGGTGGCGCGGCTGACCCCGGACCACGAGCAGATGATCAAGGACATGCTGTTCGACGCCCGCGACCGGCTGACGCTCGCCACCCGCCGGCTGTGATCCGAGGGCTCCGTCCGGCCCCCCGCCCCGTCCGGCACTCCCCCGCCCCGCACCGCCCGGACCTTCCTCCCCCGTACGGCGGAGGCGGATCGTCGGCGCGGCCGAGGCGCGCGGGCGGCGGCACCGGAAGACTGCTCACCATGACCGTTCAACCCCGCCGGGCGCCCCGCCGCGCGCACACCTCGACCCCCGGGGCCGTGCGGTGCGAGTGAGGCGACTGCGGCGAAGCGTCCTGCGCTGGGTCCATCTGGTGATCGGCGGCGCGATCCTCATGCCGTACTTCCTGGTGGCGGCGGTCGTGGTGTCGCTGGTCATGGAGGGCGCCGACCCCTACCGCGACCCCGCGACCCAGTTCCTGGCGTTCGGCCTCGCCCTGCCGCTGGCCTGGCTGGCCGGGCTGGTCTTCGCACCGGCGCGGTCCATGGCGGCGGGCGCCGTACGGACGTTCTGCGGTGTGCCGGGAGAGCTGCTGGCCGACGAGCCGGGCTACTCGTGGACCGCCCGACGTCGTACCGCGCTGTGGTTCCTGGTGCACAACGCGGCCGGCGGGATCGTCAGCGGAATGTCGCTGGCCGCGCCGCCGGCCGCGATCTCCCTGATGGTGCTGCCGTTCTCGACGGGGCTCCAGCGCGGCTTCCCGGCGTGGCAGGAGGCCTTCCCCGGCGTGCTCGGCCCGCTCACCGGGCTGGCGCTGCTGGCCCTGGTGGTCGGCACGTCCTGGGGAGCCGGGCGGCTCATGGCCCGTCTGGCGCCGGTCCTGCTGGGGCCCACGCCCGCCGACCGGCTCGCCGCCGCCGAACGCCGGGCCGCCGACCTGGCGACCCGCAACCGGCTGGCCCGCGAGCTGCACGACTCGGTGGGGCATGCGCTGAGCGCGGTCACCCTGCAGGCCAGCGCGGCCCGCCGGGTACTGGACAGCGACCCGGAGTTCGCCCGGCAGGCACTGGCCGCCATCGAGGACACAACCCGTGACGCGGTCGCCGAACTGGACACCGTACTGGGCCTGTTGCGCGAGGAGGACGGCACCGACCCGGCGGCTCCCGCGCCCACCCTGGACGGGCTGGCGGCGCTGCTCGAACGGACCCGCGCGGCGGGCGTCCGGGTCGAGGCGACGATGGAGGGGCGGTGCCAGGGGCTGCCGCCGATGGTCTCGCGGGAGGCGTACCGGATCGTGCAGGAGGGCCTGAGCAATGCGCTGCGGCACGCCGGACCGGTGCCGGTGGAGCTGTACGTACACCGCACCGAGCGGGAGTTGACACTGCGGATGGAGAACCCGGTGAGCGGGCCGGCGGCCGGCCCGGCGCCCGGCTCGCCGGTCCCGGCGCCCCGCACGGGCGGGGGCCGCGGACTCCTGGGGATCGCCGAGCGGGCCAGGCTGCTGGGCGGCGAGGCGGCGGCCGGACCGCGGGACGGCGTATGGCGGCTGACGGCACGGCTGCCGCTGGCGGGGAGGGAGCGCGGTGCGCGCGGCGGCGTACGGACGTAGGGACAGCGAGGCCGTAGGGACACCGAGGCCGTAGAGGCACCGAGGCCGTAGGGGCACCGAGACATCCGCCGGGAGACCGGACGGGAGACAGGGGGCGCGGGGCATGACCACGACGAGGGACGACGGGCGCACCGCCGGCGAAGGCGGCGGGGACGGCGACGGCTGCGACAACTGCGGCCACGGGAACGGCGGCAGCGGCCGCGACCGGCCCCGTCCGCTGCGCATCGTCCTCGCCGACGACGAGCGGATGGTGCGTACGGCGCTGCGCGCGATCCTGGGCGCCGAGGACGACATGGAGGTCGTGGGCGAGGCGGCCACCGGCGCGGAGGCGGTGCCGCTGATCCGTCAACTGCGCCCCGACATCGTGCTGATGGACGTGCGGATGCCGGAGATCGACGGGATCCGCGCGACCGAGCAAGTGCTCGCCGGGATGACCGAGCCGCCGCGCATCATCGTCGTGACGACCTTCGAGAACGACGCCTATGTGTACGACGCGCTGCGGGCCGGGGCCAGCGGGTTCCTGCTCAAGCGGTCCGGGGCGGAGGACCTGGTGCAGGCCGTACGGCTGGTGGCGCGCAGCGACTCGCTGCTGTTTCCCGCGGCGGTGCGCGGTCTGGCCGCCCGGCACGCCGGGGAGCGGGCCTCGCAGGACGCGGTACGGACACTGCGGGCCCGGCTGTCCGAACGGGAGCGGGCGGTACTGCGGCAGATGACGGCCGGTCTGACGAACGCCGAGATCGCGGAGCGGCTGGGGGTGGGGCCGGCCACGGTGAAGACGCATGTGGCGGGGGTACTGGCCAAACTCGGGGTACGGGACCGGACCCAGGCGGTGATCGCCGCGTACGAGTGCGGGTTCGTCCGGCCGGGGTGAGGTGCGGGGGGCGGGGCCTGTGGTGAGGGGCCATGGGGCACAGCCATGCGCCCTGTCCGGCTGCCCAACTGCCCGACTACTGAGCCGACACGGGGTTGCCGGGCGAGTCCAGCCATGCCCACTCGCCTTCGGCGTCCACGGTCAGCCCGAAGCGGTTGAAGCCGGGGCGCTCCTGCGCCACCCACCATCCGTACGCGGCTTCCACTTCGTCCCAGAGGCGTCGGGGCCCCGACTGATAAACCTTGGCTTCCTCACGGTCATCGCGGAAGACGACGACCGCCCATGACTTGTCCGAGAGTCCGTAGAACCACACAGCACGCCTGCCGTCACGTTTGCGGTCGGCTGTGTGGGCGACGGCAGGCACACGCAGGCCCAGCGCGAATCCGGTCACGTCGAAGCTCCCCGTGCCGCAGAACTCCGCCTCGGTCATCGTCGTGAACGATGTGTCCGCAGCATCCATCGCACCCGCCGGCACGTACGCGTCATGCCGGGGCCATACGAACCGCTGAGAACGCATACGCATGAATGCCACGGGGCGCGAGAACGGCCCTGACGCACTCCGGCGGTCTTCGGCGACCACCAGACGGGCGGTGGCTTCGCCGGGCCCGTAATACGTCCCCCAGGGAACGAGGATCACCCCTCCGGGGCCGGACTGCTCCACCCACGCGAACGGGACCTTTCGCAGACCGCACGTGGCGATGATGCGGTCGTACGGTGCCCGTTCCGCATGGCCGAGAAAGCCGTCTCCATGCACCACTTCCACCGGGAGCCCGAAGCGGTCCAATGCCTGCCGGGCTTCTGACGCGACGGTGCCGTCCACCTCCATGGTGACGACGTTCGCGGCTCCGAGTCGGTACGCGAGAAGGGCGGCGTTCCATCCGGTGCCGGCGCCGATCTCCAACACGCGCTGACCCGGTTTCACGTCAAGGTCGGCCAGCATGGAGAAGACCAGGCTCGGCATGGAGGACGACGAGCTGAACGACTTGCCCGGCTCGTGGCCGTCGTGGGCGCCGTCGTCCCACTGGGTGACGATGGGATCGTCCGAGTCGGCGTACCTCTGCCACGCCTGCGGGTCCTGCTCTTTGTCGACCGCGACATTCCGGCCGGTAGCCATGTCATGCGGCCACATCAACTCTGGCAGGAAGTGGGAGCGGGGCACGTCTTCATACGCCTTGGCCCAGTCGGGCGACATCACACCTGCCTCCAGGAAGAGACGGCCCCACTCCTCACGTGTGGGCCGCCCCGCCTGCTCACCAGAACTCGTCACTTTCGGTGGTCCCCATCGCCGGGAGGCGTCGAACCGTCCGGGTGGGGCTCATCGGTCGGCGACCACGGCTGACCGGGATGCCCGTCCCCGTCGCCCTCATCCTTGCCGTGCCCGCCACCTTGTGCGAACTGGGTGATCGATCGAATGTTCACCGATTCTCCTCCTTGAGAGGGCGAGTCTTCATCCTGGTCTCAGCCGAGCCCCAAGGGAACACGGCCTCTGTCATCGCTTGTGCCCCGGGTGGCTGCGAAGTTCGATGTTCAGGTCGACGACCTTGCTCAGGTCGCCCCGTGCTTCCGCGATCTGCCGCTCATTTACCAGCGCCTGGCAGATGTCGCAGTTGGCCGCAGGTTTCGGCTTGGGCAGGGGTTCACCGAGTTGTACGGGTGGGGTCAGCTTGCCGGGCACGGCAACTCCTCTCCGTAGTGCTTCCACTACCGGGATGCCTCAGCGTGACCTAGCATCAGGAGCCGTTCAACCTGTGACTTGCGAACGGAAGGAAGTGAACGCCCCTTGAATCGCAATGAGTTGAACCCGCACGCCTCCCCGCAGGCAGCCTACGGAGCGCGTTTACGCAGGCTGCGAGAAGCGCGTGGCTGGACCCAAGACGATCTTGCTGAACGCGCAGACTATTCAAGCGTGCATGTTTCGGCCGTCGAAAACGCTCGGAAACCTCCAACTCTCCGGTTCTCGCGTAGCCTGGACCGCGTCTTCGGCCTTGAGGGCACAGCAGACTCGTTCGAGCGTGAGTACCGCGAGATCAAACACGGCAGCCTGCTGGAGGGCTTTCCGGAGTACGTCGGGTACGAGGGCCGGGCAGTGGAGATCCGGCTCTACAACATTGGGATCGTCCCCGGCTTGTTGCAGACACCGGAGTACGCACGCGTACTGGCGGACAGCGCCGTGCGGCGGGGCGCCATCACGCCCGAACAGGCGGATGAACGTGTCGCGTTTCTGGCAGAACGTCAGGCAGTGCTGGAGCGGCCTCGGCCACCCATGGTGTTTGTGGCTATGGACGAAAGCTGTATTCGTCGGCCGGTCGGCGGCTCCACTGTCATGGACGCACAGTTGGCGCGGCTGGTCGAGTTTGCCGACCTGCCGAACACGCTGTTGCAGGTCGCACCGTACGACATAGGAGAGCGCCGCACGTTTGACCTGCCTGTCAACCTCTTGACACTGCCGGACCGGTCCCTGATTTGCTACGCCGAATCGCAGGCCCAAGGAAACCTGGACCGGGAGAGTACCTCCGTGGTGCCCATGCTGACGGCATACCATCAGTTGCAGGCCGAAGCGTTGTCGCAGGCGGCATCTGTGGCCATGATCGAGCAGGTACGAAAGGGCACCCCGTGACAACCGACTCCCCCCGCTGGTTCAAGTCCTCCTACAGCAACAACGGCGGCGACTGTGTCGAGGTCGCCGCCGATGTCCCCGGCGTCGTTCCCGTCCGTGACAGCAAGGCCCCGCACGGCCCGAGGCTGGTCTTCCCCGCGTCGTCCTGGTCCTCGTTCGTGGACGGCGTGAAGACCGGGAAGCTCTCCACTTCGTAGAGTCTCCGCGCCGTAGAGGCGCATCCGCTCACCCGCGCCCGATCTCGCGCAGCGCGTCCGCTACGGCGGCCAGGTCCGCGTCGCTCGCCAGCCCCGCGTGATAGAGCCGCAGTTCCGTCGTGCCCAGCGAGGCGGCGTGCGCGGCGTCGGCGGCGAGCGTGCGGGGGCTGCCGCCCATACCGGAGACCACGGTGAGGTTGGCGGCCACCGTGGGTGCGGCGTCCGTCCCGACGGCCTCAGCCGCGCGACCCGTGAACGGTTCCAGCACGGCGGCGCGGGCGGCGGCGTCGCCGGTGCAGGGCAGCACCACCCCGTCGGCGTGCGCGAGCACGTCCACCGGGTCCACGCCGGCGTTGGCGCCGCAGCGGTGCGCGGCGGGGTCGGCGTGCAGCAGCACCCGGAACCCGTCCGCCGCGGCGTCCCGTACGGCCCGCACCGCCGCGCGCTGCAGCGTACGGGCGGCCCGGTCCCGCCAGGCGCGCAGCAGCCCCGCGGGCTCCGCGCCGAGCAGCGCCTCGACCGCCGCCCACTCTGCCCGCCTCCCGCAAGGGTCTTTGGCCGGCGCCGGCCCAGGGGGGACGTCCCGCTCCGGCCCGCCCGGGGCGGCCGTCCACAGCGGCTCCAGGGCCCGCACCACGGCGGTCCTCAACTCCACGGCCGGGATGCCGAGTTCGCCGTACCCGTGTGCGCACACCGAGCAGAAGCAGACCGACATCAGATACTGGGCGGCGCCGGAGAGCGGCACCCCGCCGATCTTGTCGTGGGCGTGCGGATGGGCCAGCCCGTACCAGCCGCAGGACTCCAGCTCACTGCCGCGGGCACCGGGCCGTACGGCGGCCTCGGCGGCGAGCGCGACGAGGTGGGCGCGCACTTCGGGCCGGGCGATGCACGGCGCCCAGGGGTAGGGGTCGCCGTAGGCGTTGCGGACGACGGCCGTCGGGTGCTCGGCGCCCAGGCGGGAGTTGTGGGCCAGGACGACCCAGCTGTGCACCTCCACCCCGGCGGCGGCCAGCTCCCGCGCGGCCGCGCCGAAGGCGTCCGGGCCCGCCGTCCAGTCCTGGGTGTGGGGCCGCAGTTCCCGGCCGGCCCAGTGGGCGGGGTCGGGCGGGTAGTAGACGGCGGCGTGCCGGGCGGTGACGATGCGGTGGCGGGGGTGGCGCGGGGTGAGGGCGCGGGTGGAGTGGTAGGCGGAGGCCAGGGTGACCTGCCGGATGCCGAGTTCGGCGAGGCGTTCGGCGGCGGCCGGGTCGCCGACCACGTCCCAGGGGTAGAGGAAGGCGGCGGTGCGCATCAGGCGCCGGCTCCCGGCGCCTGGGCGGCCAGGGCCAGACCGCGGTCGATCAGCCCGGCCAGCTCCTCGATGTGCGCGGGGGCCGGTTCGCTGAGCGGGGGCCGGACCGCGCCGACGTCCAGGCCGCGCAGCCGTACGCCCGCCTTGACCAGCGCTACGGCGTAGCCGCGCCCCTGGTTGCGCAGTTCGACCAGCGGCCGGTAGAAGCCGTCCAGCAGCCGGTTCACGACGGCGTCGTCGCCGGCGGCCAGCGCCCTGTGGAAGGCGAGGGCGATCTCGGGGGCGAAGGCGAAGACGGCGGAGGAGTACAGGCGCACGCCCAGGCCCAGGTAGGCGGGGCCGGTGAGTTCGGCGGTGGGCAGGCCGTTGAAGTAGAGGAAGTCCTCGTCGGGGGCCTCGGTGCGGACGGTGCTGATGATGCGCTGCATCAGGTCGAGGTCGCCCAGGCCGTCCTTGAGGCCGATGATGCCCGGGGTGGCGGCCAGGGCGGCGACGGTGGCGGGGGTGAAGACGGCGTTGTCCCGCTGGTAGACGATGACCGGGAGGGCGGTGGCGGCGGCGAGTTCGGTGTAGTGCCGCAGCAGCCCCTCCTGGTCGGCGACGACGAGGTAGGGCGGCATGGCGAGCAGCCCGTCGGCGCCGGCTTCGCGGGCGAGGCGGGCGAACCGGACGGCGAGCGCGGTGCCGTAGCCCGTGCCGGCGACGACCGGGACCCGTCCCGCGGCCTCCTGGACCGCGGCCGCGACGCAGTCGGCGAACTCCTCGGGGGTGAGCGCGTGGAATTCGCCGGTGCCGCAGGCGGCGAAGACGGCGCCCGCGCCCGCGTCGACGCCGGCCCGCACATGCGCCCGGAAGGCCGTCAGGTCCACCGTTCCGTCGGGCGTGTACGCGGTCACGGGGAAGAACAGCGGTCCGTCGAGGCGGTCGGCGAGCCGGGGGTGCCGCCCAGCGGTGGCTGGGGGAGGGTGTGCGGTCACGGGCTCTCCCTCATATGCTCGTGCATGTCTATGACCTGTGTCCATATTTCTGAACTCGCCACGCTAGAGCAGCCCTCTGGTACGGGTCAAGGGCGCACAACTGCCGCCCCGCAAGCGGATTCACCCGGTCCGTCAACCGCCTTGACCGGCGACGATCCCGCCACCACGCTCTGTCCATCCACCTGAATTCCGTTCGTGGACATAGCCTTGCCGTGCGGAGCATCCGCGGCGCGGGTCCCGCGGCACGCAACCGCCCCACGGCCCCGGGCCGTCCCGCCACCCAGCCGGAGGAGTTCCCGCCATGACCGCACCCCGCACCGTCCTGCTCACCGGCGCCGCCGGCGGGCTCGGCACCCTGATGCGCGCACTGCTGCCGCCCCACGGCTACCGGCTGCGCCTGTTCGACCTGCGCGCCATCGACGACGCGGCCCCCGACGAGGACGTCGTCACCGCCGACCTCGCCGACCAGGAGGCGCTGCGCGAGGCCGTACGCGGCGTCGACGCCGTCGTCCACCTCGCCGGCATCTCCCTGGAGGCGTCGTTCGAGAAGATCCTGCGCGCCAACATCGAGGGCACCTATCACCTCTACGAGGCGGCGCGTGAGGCGGGCGTGAAACGGATCGTCTTCGCCTCCTCCAACCACGCCGTCGGCTTCACCCCGCGCCCCGCCGACGGGTCCGCCGCCATCCCCGTCGACACCCCGCGCCGCCCCGACACCTACTACGGCCTGTCCAAGGGGTTCGGCGAGGACCTCGCCTCGCTCTACTGGGACCTGCACGGCATCGAGACGGTCTCGATCCGCATCGGCTCCTGCTTCCCCGCCCCGACCTCGGTGCGAATGCTGTCGATCTGGCTCAGCCCGGCCGACTGCGCCCGGCTGCTGCACGCCGCGCTCACCGCACCGGACGTCGGCCACCGCGTCGTCTACGGCTCCTCCGCCAACACCCGCCTGTGGTGGGACCTGTCGACCGCCCGCGCCCTGGGGTACGAGCCGCAGGACGACTCCGAGCCGTACGCCGCGCGACTCCTCGCCGCGCAGGGCGAACTGGACCCCACCGCCCCCGAACACGCCCACCTCGGCGGCGCCTTCTGCACCGACCCGCCCCGGTGGCCGTACTGAGACGGGCGGGGATCCGGCCGCCGCACCGCGGCCGGATCCGCACGTGGCCCGCGCCACGGCACGGAACCCCGCCCGCCCCGGTGGCGTCCTCGTGTACGTACCAACCCTCCGCGCAGGAACGAGGAACGCATCATGGGCATCGTCAGCTGGCTCGTACTGGGACTGATCGCGGGCGTCATCGCCAAGGTCCTGCTGCCGGGACGGGACCCAGGCGGACTGGTCGGCACGACCCTGATCGGCATCGTGGGCTCCTTCATCGGCGGCTGGCTGTCCACGAAGTTCCTGCACCGCCCGATCCCTAAGGACTTCGGCGAACCGTCCATGTGGATCGCCTCGATCGCCGGGGCCCTGGTCCTGCTGATCGCCTACCGGCTGCTCTTCGGCAACTCCCGCGAGCGATGACGGCCGGACCCGGCCGCCGTCCGGCCGCGGGTAATGGAACCGCAAAGGCGAGCCGATCGTTGGTCCCGGCATGACCGCTATGACTCCTGGCTCGAATCTCCCGCTCACCACCGCGCGGGTGGCGGTGGACGTCACCGCTCCCGTGCGGCTGGATGTGTCGGGCCTGCTGCTCGCCGCCGACGGCAAGGTGCGCTCCGACGACGACTTCGTGTTCTACAACCAGCCCGCCGGACCGGGCGTGACCCACTCCGCGGCCGCCGGCGGCGGTGACACCATCACGGTGGACACCGCGGCCGTCCCCGACGGCATCGAGAAGATCGTGGTCACCGCGAGCCTGGACACCCCCGGCGCCACGTTCGCCGGCACCGAGCCGACCGGCACGGTCCGCAACGCCGACGACGGCAGCACCATCGCCACCTTCACCCCGCCCCGGCTGGGCACCGAGACCGCGCTGGTGATCGTCGAGATCTACCGCCGCAACGGCGCCTGGAAGGTGCGTGCGGTCGGCCAGGGCTACGCCGACGGGCTGGCCGGTATCGCCACCGACTTCGGCGTCAGCGTGGAGGAGCCGGCCGCGCCCGCGGCCGCCCCGCAGGCTCCCCCGGCCACGCCGTCCGCTCCCCCGGCCCCCGCCGGGCAGTGGGGACCGCCGTCCGGCGCCCCGGCCCCGGTCTCCCCGCCGCCGGCGGCCGCTCCCCCCGCGCCCGGCTCCGGCAAGGTCAACCTCGACAAGGGGCGGGTCAGCCTCCAGAAGAACCAGACCGTCTCACTGGTCAAGGGCGGCAAGCCGCTGCTCAGCTCGGTCCGGATGGGCCTCGGCTGGGAGCCCGCCTTCCGCGGCAAGAACATCGACCTGGACGCCTCCGTCATCGCCTACGGACCGGACCGCAAGAAGATCGACAACTGCTTCTTCGGCAAGCTGATGATCCTGGGCGGCGCCGTCCAGCACTCCGGCGACAACCTCACCGGCGAGGGCGCCGGCGACGACGAGGCCATCACCGTCCACCTCGGCGGCATCCCGCCGGAGGTGACCGGCCTGGTCTTCGTCGTGAACTCCTTCTCCGGCCAGAAGTTCTCCGACGTCGCCAAGGCCTACTGCCGCCTGCTGGACGCGCAGAGCGGCGAGGAGCTGGTGCGCTTCGACCTCACCCACTCCGAGCCCCGCACGGGCGTGATGATGGCCAAGCTCATCCGCCAGTTCTCCGGCGAGTGGGAGATGACGGCCATGGGCGAGTTCGTCGACGCCCGGACGGTGCGCGGCATGGTCAAACCGGCCGGGCAGGCATTGTGAGGACCGGCCCGGCGGGCCGGGCGACCAGCCCCGCCACCCGGGCCAGCCGCTCGTACGACTCCAGCAGCGCCGCGCGCTCGTAGGTGCTGGTCGTCACCAGTACCTCGTCCGCGGCGCTGCGGTCGACCAGCGTGCCGAGGGCCTCGGCGACCTGCTCCTCCTTGCCGTGCAGCTGGCCGCGCAGGGCCTCCTCGTAGTAGCCGCGCTCGCGCTTCGGCAGGGCGGCCGCCGCCGGTCCGTCCTCGGCGGGCCGCAGCGGCGGGAAGACGCCGTGGGTGCGGGAGTACGCCAGCGAGCGGGCCTCCGGCAGCAGCAGCCGGCGCGCCTGCTCCTCCGTGCCGGCCACGGCCACCGTCTGGGAGATCACCACATACGGCCGCTCGTCGGTGGCGTCCTTCTCGGCGCCCAGTGCGCGGCGGATGCCGCCGGTGAAGCCCACCGACCGGCCCAGGCCCATGTCGATCCGGCCGGGGAAGAGCGACTCCAGCACCCCATGGGGGCACCTCCCGTGCCCTTAAGGCATGGGGGATGCTCGGCGACCACCAGCGGCCGGTGGTTGGGCAGCATCACGCCGCCGGTGCCGACCCGGATCGTGGTGGTCGCCGAGGCCACCGCGGCGGCCAGCACCGTGGGCGCGGAGTCGGCCACCCCGGGCACGCTGTGGTGCTCGGAGACCCAGAAGCGGTGGTAGCCCAGCTCCTCGGCGCGCCGCGCCAGGTCCACCGTGTCCCGCAGCGCCGCCGCCTGGGGATGGCCTTCCCTGGTGCGGGAACGGTCCAGGATCGAGAATTGTGTCGTCCGTATCGTCGAGCTCACCACCTCTGCTTCAACGTCCCCACGCCCGCAGGATTCCCCGCCCCCACTGCGGCCCGCACGAGGAGCATTCGATGGCCCAGCAGCCGCCGTCGGCCGACGCGGCCGGACCCGCGGATCACCCGGACGGCCCCGAGCCACCGCCGGAACTTCCCGAGCGGGTCGCGGAGGTCTACGGGGAGCTGGACCTGAGCACCGTCCCGGCCTTCGCCGGCGGCTTCATCAACTTCGGCTACTGGGCGGGGCTGGCGGACATCGACGGCCGGCCGCTGACCGAGGCCGACCGGGTGCGCAGCGAAGAGGACCTCTACCGCCTGGTGCTGGCCACCTTCGACCGGCCCGAGGGCCGCACCGCCCTGGAGGTCGGCTGCGGGCGCGGTCTGGGCTGCGCGCTGGCGCTGCGGGAGTTCGCGCTGGGCTCGGTCATCGGCCTGGACGCCCATCCGGACCAGATCGCCCGCGCCCGGGAGACGCACGCGGCGCTGCTCGGCGGGCCCGCGGGGCGCGCGGGCCGGCTGGACTTCGTGCTGGGCGCCGCCGAGCGGATCCCGCTCCCCGACGACGCCGTCGACCTGCTGTACTCCGTCGAGGCCGCACAGCACTTCCGCGATCTGGCCGGGTTCGCCCGGGAGGCGGTGCGGGTGCTGCGGGCCGGCGGCCGGCTGGCGCTGACGACGTTCTTCGCCCGCAGCCGGGAGGCCGCCCGGGTACTGCCCGAACTGCTGCCGCCGTACGCCGACGGCCTGGACGTCCCGCACGTGGTCGACGAGGTCGCCGCGACACTGGCCGCGGCGGGTCTGCGGGGCGTCCGGGTGCGGCCGATCGGCGACGGGGTCTGGGAGCCGTACGACCGCTATCTGGCCCAGCAGCCGGAGCCCCCGGACCGGTGGGCGCGCCGCTATCTCACGGCGTACGAGACCGGTCTGCTGGACTACTACGTGCTGACGGCCGGGGCGGGCTGAGCCCGGCCCGGCCGTCGGGGAAGCGGCCGCTAGCGCTGGCGGCGCTGCCGCTTCCAGGGCCCGGTGATGGCCAGCATGATGCCGGGGTCCTGGATGTTGGCGAACAGCGTCTGTCCGTCCGGGGAGAAGACGGGGCCGGTGAACTCGCTGAACTCCGGCTCCTCGGGGGTGCCGATGTTGAGGTCGTTGCGGGCGATCGGGTAGGTCCGGCCGTCGTCGGTGGCCCCGAAGAGGTGCTGTACGCCCTCGCCGTCCTCGGCGATGATCAGTCCGCCGTAGGGCGAGACGGTGATGTTGTCGGGGCCGTCGAGCGCACCGTCCTTGGAGGGGTCCGGGTTGACGCCCAGCAGCACCTTCAGGGTCAGGGTCCGCCGCCGCGGGTCGTAGAACCAGACCTGTCCGTCGTGCCGGACGGGGCTCTCCTCGCGGGCGTAGGAGGACACGACGTACGCGCCGCCGTCCGCCCACCACAGGCCCTCCAGCTTGCGGGCGCGGGTGACCTCGCCGTCCTTGAACTGCTTGCGCACCGAGACCGTCCGCGCGTCGCGGTCGGGGACCTCGACCCAGTCGACGCCGTAGACCGTGCCGGTCTTGGTGGCACGCGAGAGGTCGTCGACGAACCGGCCGCCGGAGTCGAAGCACCTGAAGGCCTCCAGCACACCGGAGTCGGCGGCGAGCGAGCGCAGCTGACCGCGGCCGTGGCGGAATCCGTGCGGCGGGGTCCAGCGGTAGAACAGGCCGTTGGGGCCGGAGGCGTCCTCGGTCAGGTAGAGGTGGCCGCGCTTGGGGTCGACGACGACGGCCTCG
Organism: Streptomyces sp. NPDC059008; assembly: GCF_042749045.1. Classification (NCBI taxonomy): domain Bacteria; kingdom Bacillati; phylum Actinomycetota; class Actinomycetes; order Kitasatosporales; family Streptomycetaceae; genus Streptomyces; species Streptomyces sp. NPDC059008. The sequence continues at coordinate 18,496 of NZ_JBHYJC010000072.1, forward strand.
TGGGCGTAACGGCCCAGCGCCTTGAGGGGCTTGGGGTCGCGGCCGGCCCGGCGGTCGTGGGGGTCGACCTCGAAGACGTAGCCGTGGTCCTTGGTCATGCCGTGCTCGCCGGCCTTGTCCTCGGTCTCCTCGCCGGTGAGCCAGGTCCCCCAAGGGGTGGTGCCGCCCGCGCAGTTGGTGGACGTACCGGCGATGCCGACCCACTCGCCGACCGGGGTGCCGTCCTTGGCGACCTCGACGACCGTGCAGCCGCCGGACGCCGCCGGGTCGTAGACCAGTCCTTCGGCCAGCGGCACCGGGTGCGGCCAGTCGGCGCGCGGGCCCTTCAGCTCGTGGTTGTTGACCAGGAGGGTGGTGCCGCGGGGGCCCTCGAAGGTGCCGGTGCCGTCGTGGTTGGAGGGGGTGGACTCACCGCTGTCGAGCTTGGTGACGCCGGAGCGGGTGATGATCCGGTACGAGAAACCGGCGGGCAGCGCGAGGATGCCGTCGGGGTCCGGGACCAACGGTCCGTAGCCGGCCCGGTGGCCGTTGCCGTCCGGTGCGCCCTCGGGCGCCTCCTCGCCGATGGCGCCGGGCGCGGTGGCCAGCACGCCGACGCTCCCGGCCAGCGCGACCCCCGCGCCGGTGAGGGCGGAACGTTTGGCGAAGTCTCTGCGCGTGAGCGGCATTGTCATCTCCCAGATGGCCGGTTTCTGCTCCCCTGTGCCTGCGCGCACACGCTTTCGTGTGCTGTCGAACTCCAGCTGAACGCGGCGCGACATCCAGGAAGCGTTTACGGCCCGTCCGGAAGCGGTCGGGGCCCGCCCGGTGGATATCACCACCCGGCGGGCCCCGGACACCTGCGCTGCCGGCCCGGCCCCTCCCGCGCGCTACTCCGGCCGGTGCGAGCGCGCCTTGAACGCGGCCTTGCGGGCCTCCTTGGCGGCCTTCTTGTCGGGGTGCAGGCGGCCCATGGCCTCCAGGACCTCGGCGGTGGCCGGGTGGTCGACCCGCCAGGCGCTGTCGAAGAACCCGCTGTGCTGGTCGGTCAGGCCCTGGACGAGGTCGCGCAGCTCGGCCTCGGCGCCCTCGCCGGCGCTGCCCAGCTGCGCCGCGAGGGTGTCCACCGTCAGCCAGAAGATCATCTCCTGGGACGGCTCGGGGATGTCGGGCAGGGCGCGCTCGGCGAGCCAGACCCGGGCCAGCCCGCCCAGCTGCCGGTCGTCGAGCACCTCGCGCAGCGCTTCCTCGGCGTCCGGCGAGACCAGGGAGAGGGTCTGCTGGGCGGCGAGCCGGCGGTGCGGGGCGTGCTCGTCGTCGCCGCGGGCGGCCGCGAGCAGGTCGCGGGCGGCGTCCAGCGGGGTACGGGCGGCCAGCCAGAGCTCGGACTCGGACTGGGCGAGCGCCTCGGGGTAGTCGGGCAGCGCGTCGAGGAGGACCTCGGCGCCCTTGCCGGTGAGGTCGCCGACGGCGGGGGCGTGGGCGCCCGCGTCCAGCAGCCGGGCGCGTACGGCGTAGACGCCGAGCGGGGTGAGGCGGACCAGGCCGTAGCGGGAGACGTCCTCGTCGGTGAGCGGCTCGGCGGCGCTGACGGTTTCGCCGGCCTCGTCCAGCTCCTCGATGAGTGCCTCGTCGACGGGCCGGTAGGCGACCAGCCCGATCGGCTCCAGCACCCGGAACTGGTCGTCCAGGCGCATCATCGCCTCGGAGACCTCTTCGAGGATGTCGTCGGTGGGTTCGTCCATGTCGTCCGGGACGATCATCGAGGCGGCCAGTGCGGGCAGCGGAACGTCCTGGTCGGCGCCCTCGGCGACGGCGGTGAGGAGGTAGAGGTTGCCGAGGATGCCGTTGAGCAGCTCGGCCTCCTCCTCCGGGTTCCAGTCGATCGAGTCCAGGTCCAGTTCGCCGCCCTCGGCGATCTGCTCGGCGATGTCGGCGAGGTCCGGGGCGGCGGCGTCGGCGAGTACGGTCTCCATGCCGCAGAGCCAGATGTCCAGGACGTCCTGCGGGCTGCCCGAGGTGAGCAGGTTCAGCTCCTCGCCCGGGGTGGCGATGCCGACCGCGGCGTCACCGGGGCCTTCGGCGCCGTCCTGGTCCGCCGCGTCCGCCGCGCTCGCCCCGGTCTCTTCGGTCTCCTCGATCTCGACCAGCCCGGTGTCCACCGCGAGCTGCCAGGCCTCGGCGGTGTAGGCGGGGCCGTCCTCGTCGCCGGCGAGACCGAGCAGCTCGGTGGCGTCGGCCAGCGACTCCTGGAGGATCTCGCCGCCCGCGCCGACCGGGACACCGCGCTCGGCCCAGCGGGCGAGCTTGGCGGCCCGGGCCATCAGCGGGGCGCTCAGCGCGTCCCGGGCCAGCTCCGCTTCGGAAGACAGCCGCACCGGCGGCAGGGTCGGGCGGTCTGCGGACATCAGGTGCTCAGCTCCTCGTACGGACTGCGGCTGGGGGTACCTCCCAGCGGTAGCTGGGGGAGTGCGCCGCCCCAGCGTAGACGGAATTCTCCGTATCTCGGACGGTTCACCCCCGCGCCGGACGGCGGTAACCGCGAGTACCTTGACAACTTCCTTGCGCACACCGGAGATTGACGCGCGTAGCGCGCACCGTGCCGCGGTCCACGCGCAGTGCCGCACCCCCTTGTTCACCCCCCACTTCCCTTCGGAGGCATGCATGCCGTCCCGTCGTCCGCTCCGCAGGCCGGCCGCGCTCAGCGCGGTGGCCGCCGCCGCCCTCGCCGGCGGGCTGCTGACCGCCACGCAGTCCGCCTCCGCGGCCGGCACCCGCATCCACGACATCCAGGGCAGCACCCGAATATCCCCGCTGGCCGGCACGCAGGTCGGCGAGGTGCCCGGCACGGTCACCGCGATCCGCTCGTTCGGCTCGGCGCGCGGCTTCTGGGTGCAGGACCCGCACCCGGACCGCGACCCGGCCACCAGCGAGGCGGTCTTCGTCTTCACGGGCAAGGAGACGCCGAAGGTGACCGTCGGCGAGGCGATCACCTTCTCCGGCACGGTCAGCGAGTACTACCCCGGCGGCAAGGACGCCGGGCTGCAGTCGGTCACCCAGATCACCGACGCGACCTGGCAGACCGTCTCCGCGAAGGCGCCGCTGCCCGCCGCCTTCACCCTCAACCCGGCCTCCGTGCCGAATCGTTACGCCCCCGACGCGGGCGGCAAGAGCATCGAAGCCCTCAAGCTGCGCCCCGCCTCGTACACGCTGGACCGCTACGAGTCGCTGGAGGGGATGCGCGTCGCGGTCAAGGGCGCCCGGGTCGTCGGTGCCACCAACTCCCACCACGAGCTGTGGGTGACCGCCGAGCCGGGCCACAACCGCACGCCGCGCGGCGGCACCCTCTACCGCTCGTACGCCGACCCCAACGGCGGCCGGGTCAAGGTGGCCTCCCTGATCCCCTTCGCCGAACGGCCGTTCCCGGTGGCCGACGTCGGCGACGAGCTGACCGGCACCACCGCCGGGCCGCTGGACTACGACAGCTTCGGCGGCTACACCCTCCAGGCCACCGCGCTGGGCGAACTGGCCGACCACGGCCCGGCGCCGGAGACCACCCGCAAGCAGCGGCCCGACGAGCTGTCGGTGGCCACGTACAACGTCGAGAACCTCTCCCCCAAGACCCCGCAGGCCAAGTTCGACCGCCTCGCCAAGGCGCTGGTCGGCAACCTGTCGGCGCCCGACGTCGTCGCCCTCGAAGAGGTCCAGGACGACAACGGCCCCACGAACGACGGTGTGGTCACCGCCGGGGCCACCCTCAAGAAGCTGACCGACGCGGTCAAGGCGGCCGGCGGCCCGGCGTACGAGTGGCGGCAGATCGACCCGGTCGACGACCAGGACGGCGGCCAGCCCGGCGGCAACATCCGGGTCGCGTTTCTGTTCAACCCCGAGCGGGTGTCCTTCACCGACGTCAAGGGCGGCGACGCCACCACGCCGGTGAAGGTGGTCGACGACCACGGCAAGGCCGCACTGTCCGCCTCCCCGGGCCGGATCGCGCCCGCCGACCCGGCGTGGAAGGCCAGCCGCAAGCCGCTGGTCGGCCAGTTCTCGCTCAACAGCCGCCCGGGAAGCCGGGTGTTCGTGATCGCCAACCACTTCAACTCCAAGGGCGGCGACCAGGGCCTGGACAGCCGTTTCCAGCCGCCGGCCCGGTCCTCCGAGACCCAGCGCACGGCGCAGGCCGGGCTGGTGAACGCCTTCGTCAAGGACCTGCTGGCCAAGGACCCCCGGGCCGAGGTGGTGGTCGCCGGCGACCTCAACGACTACCCGTTCTCGCCGGCCCTGAAGAAGCTCACCGACGGCGGTGTGCTCACCGACCTGGTCGGCAGGCTGCCCGCCGCGGAGCGCTACGGCTATGTCTACAACGGCAACTCGCAGGTGCTGGACCACATGCTCACCAGCCGGCAGCTGGCCAAGGCCGACTACGACATCGTGCACCTCAACGCCGAGTACGCCGACCAGGCCAGCGACCACGATCCGCAGGTGCTGCGCGTCCGGCCGTGAGTGCCTGGCATTGCCAGGCCACGAGGCCGCGAAGTCACCCCGTGTGATGCTCCCGTCACCCGTACGGCCCACGTCCGGGCGCCAACCGTCGCCGACGGTGCGGTACTGGACGCGTAAGCAACATTCGGCGAGACAAAGGGAGTCACCATGCCGAAGGCGCAGAACCGTAAGTCGAGCAACAAGGACCGTGCCGCGGAGCGGCGCTCCGACCAGCGGAAGCCGAAGTCGTCGGAGGAGTCCGCGGCCGAGCGGACCCAGGACCTGAGGCGTTCGCGGAATGCCGACTGACGTGTGATGGGCCTGTGAAGCCCGAGCGGCCGCCGCACCGAGGGTGCGGCGGCCGCTCCGCGTCACGAAGAGCTCACCAACCGGTCGGCGGCTGCTGCGGCGCCTGGCCCGGGCGCGGCGGAAGGTGGCCGGGGGCCGGGCCGAAACCGGCCTGCGGCGCGGGCTGCCGGCCGTACGGCACCGCGGCCGGATCCGGCGCCGGCGGCTGCTCCTCGTCCGGCACCAGGTCCCGCACCAGCAGCGTCGCACCGGCCACCGCGCCGGGCATCAGCGCCACGGCGATGAACGGGATCAGGAACAGCAGCACGAGCGGGGTGCCGAAGCCGACCGCGAGCGCCTTGCGGCCGCGCAGCATCCGCAGCCGCTCGCGCACCGGGATGTTCCGGCGCTGCATCGCCACCGAGGTCAGCTCGACGGCGAGGAAGAAGCCCGAGACGCAGAAGCCGATGGCCGGGATCACGGTCTGCCCGATGAACGGGACGAAGCCGAGCAGGAAGAGCAGGATGCCGAACCCGGCGGCCCGCAGCAGCACATGGACGCTGTCCCGCAGCGCGATCCAGATCTCCTGCCACAACGGCCGGTCCGTACCCGGCGGGCAGTCGCCCTCGCTCTCCTCCACCTTTTCCGACAGCGACTCGTAGAAGGGGTCGCCGATCAGCAGCGTGACGGCCGTGAAGGTCAGCACCGACAGCATCAGCCCGCCGGCGAACAGCAGCGCCACGAAGACCCCGCGCAGCAGCCCCTGCCAGGGCGAGCCCCAGTCGTCGGCGAACGGCGTGGCCCAGGCGGCGATATCGCCGGACCAGATGGCGAGCGCGGTGAGCACCCCCGCGTAGAGCACCAGCGCGATCAGCGCCGGGATCAGTCCGAATCCCCACCACCGGCCGTGCTGGGCGACCCAGCGCTGGCCCTTGCCCAGATACCGCATCCCCGTTACAAGATCACGCATGGCGCAAGCCTATCGGCGCCCACGGCGGCTCCGTGCCACAGGACGGTAACAGCGGCGGCCCGGCGGAGGTTCCTCCGC
>NZ_JBHYJC010000073.1:0-22691 GCF_042749045.1 Streptomyces sp. NPDC059008
GGATCCGGCCGGCGCCGACGGCAGCCGTGGGCCGCCTCAGGACTTCTTGTTGCTGCCGCTCCCGGCGGGCTTGGCGTCGGTGTCGGCGTCGGCGGTGCCCGCCGCGTCCTTGCCCGCACCCGGCTCGCCCTCGGCGGACTCCTCGGCCTTCGCGGTCTTCGCGGTCTTCTCGGCTTCCTCGGCCGCGGGGTCCTCGGAGTCCTCGGTTCCCGTCTTCGCGGCGGGCTTCTCCCCCGCCTCCGCCGCCTTCTCGACGGAGACCTTGCCGCTGTCGCCGTCGGTCCCCTCCGCGTCCTCGCCGCCGTCGGCGGCCTCGCGCTGAGCGCGCTCCTCCAGCGCCCCGGGCTCGACGACCGCTTCCCGGCCGGGTGCCCGCTTGGCGGAGACGACGAAGTAGACGACGGCCAGGACGAAGACGATCAGCGCGGTCCAGACGTTCAGCCGCAGGCCCAGGATGTGGTGGGCCTCGTCGACCCGCATGTACTCGATCCAGGCGCGGCCCGCGCAGTAGGCGGCGACGTACAGCGCGAAGGCCCGTCCGTGGCCGAGCCGGAAGCGCTTGTCGGCCCAGATCACCAGCGCCGCGACGCCGATGCACCACAGGCTCTCGTAGAGGAAGGTGGGGTGGTAGGTGCCGCCGATGCGCCCGATGGCCGGGTCGGAGCTGATCTCCAGCGCCCACGGCAGGTCGGTCGGCTTGCCGTACAGCTCCTGGTTGAACCAGTTGCCCCAGCGGCCGATCGCCTGGCCGAGGGCCAGACCGGGCGCCAGCGCGTCCGCGTAGGCCGGCAGCGGGATGCCGCGGCGGCGACAGCCGATCCAGGCGCCGACCGCGCCGAGCGCGACCGCACCCCAGATGCCGAGGCCGCCCTCCCACACCTTGAGGGCGTCGATCGGATGGCCGTTCTTGCCGAAGTACGGCTCGTACGTCGTGATGACGTGGTAGAGGCGGCCGCCGACCAGTCCGAAGGGCACGGCCCACACGGCGATGTCCGCGACGGTGCCGGAGCGGCCGCCGCGCTGGATCCAGCGCTTGTTGCCGAGCCAGACGCCGACGAAGACGCCGATGATGATGCAGAACGCGTAGCCGCGCAACGGGATCGGGCCGAGATGTACGACGCCGACCGACGGGCTGGGAATGAATGCGAGGTCCATGGCAGGGACGACGCTACCGCGCCGGGCGGGGTCGGCGACAACCCGCCCGGCAACGGCTGCGTAACGACGCCCTCTGCGCAGCGTGACGCCGTGTGCCCTAGGGCGACGGCACCGCTCCGGTCCGCGGCGAGGCGCTCGCCGCCCCGGCGTGCTTCCGGTGGGGCGAGGCGCTCGCCCCCGCCGCCGCGCCCCTGCCCGGCGCGGCGGGGGCGCTCGCGCTCGGGGAGACGCTTCCCGGCTTCTTGCCCTTGTTGGCGGCCCGGACCAGCTTCTTGAGGACCGCGGGGGTGACCCGGCCGCTCTGCTCCTTGGCGAGGTCCTTGCCGTTGAGCAGGACGGTCGGGGTGCCCCGCAGGCCGGACTTGGTGAAGGCGTCGTTGGACTTGCGCACGAAGCCGTTGTACGTGCCGTCGTTGACGCACTTGGTGAAGGCGGGCGAGGTCAGGCCCTTGACCTTGCCGGCCAGCTGGAGGAGGTACCGCTTGTCGGCGAACTTGTCCTGCGACTCGGGCGGCTGGTGGGAGTAGAGCACGTCGTGGTAGTCGCGGAACCGCCCGGCGTCCTGGGCGCACAGGGCGGCGTTGGCGGCGTTGAGGGAGCCCTGGCCGCCCATGTTGCCGTCGATGATCGTCACGAGGTGGTACTCGCTCTTGAGCTGGCCGGAGTCCTCCAGCTCATGGGTCACCTTGCGGAATCCGGTCTCGAACTGCTGGCAGGCGGGGCAGCGGAAGTCCTCCCACACCGTCAGGGTGGAGGGGGCGTCGGGCGCACCGACGGGGACGGCGGGCCGATCACCCCCGCCGGCCTGCTTGGGCCGGGCCGTCTCGTTGTCGGTGCCACCCTGGCCGTTGCCGGCCGCGGTGACCCATACGGCGACACCGCCGGCCATCCCCAGCACCGCCAGCAGCGACCCGGCCACGATCACCTGGCGGCCGCGCCGGGCGCGTGCCTGCTCCTTCGCCCGCTGTGCCTGAATGCGCTCGCGGGCGCTTCTGCGACCCTCATGATTCGTCTGGTTCACGCCCGTGCACAACGAGGCGGAGGGGTGCCGCCGCACCCCTCCGCACCGATGTTCGCCCTATCGAGGGACCGCGCACCGGGCCGCCGTGGACGCCCCGGCCGCTCGGCTAGCGGCGGTTGCGTACGCCCTCGGCCAGCTCGCCCGCCAGGGCGCGGACCCCGGCGAGGCCGGCCGCCAGGTCACCGTCCGCCGACAGCAGCCGCTTGACGAACGCCGAGCCGACGATCACCCCGTCCGCGAACTGCGCCACCTCGGCGGCCTGCTCGGGGTTGGAGACGCCGAGGCCGACGCAGACGGGGAGCCCACGGCGGGCACCGGCGGTGGCGCGGGTGCGGGCCACCAGCTCCTGGGCCTCGCGGCCGACCGACTCGCGGGTTCCGGTGACCCCCATCAGCGAGGCGGCGTAGACGAAGCCGCTGCCGGCCTCGGTGATCTTGGCGAGCCGCTCGTCCCGGCTGCTCGGCGCGACCACGAAGACCGTGGCGAGTCCGTGCTGCTCGGCGGCCTTGCGCCAGGCCTCGGACTCCTCGACCGGGAGGTCCGGCAGGATGCAGCCGGCGCCGCCGGCCTCGGCCAGGTCGGCGGCGAACCGCTCCACGCCGTAGCGGTCGACGGGGTTCCAGTACGTCATGCACAGCACCGGCGCGCCGGTGGCGGCGTGCACGTCGCGGACCGTGCGGATCACGTCGACGATCTTGACGCCGCCGCGCAGCGCGATGTCGTCGGCGGTCTGGATGACCGGGCCGTCCAGGACCGGGTCGCTGTGCGGCAGGCCGACCTCGACGATGTCGCAGCCGCCGTCCAGCATCTCGGTCATCGCCTGTACGCCGCCGTCCACGGTCGGGAAGCCGGCCGGGAGGTAGCCGACGAGCGCGGCGCGGTTCTCGGTGCGGGCCTGCGCCAGCACCGCGTTCAGCAGCTCGATGTTGCCTGCCATCACTTCTCCCCCTGCTCTGCCGCGTGGGCGGCGTCCGCCGCGCTCTCGCCGTCGTACAGCCCGAAGTAGCGGGCGGCGGTGTCCATGTCCTTGTCGCCGCGCCCGGAGAGGTTGACCAGCAGCAGGCCCTCGGGGCCCAGTTCGCGGCCGATCTCCAGGGCGCCGGCCAGCGCGTGGGCGCTCTCGATCGCCGGGATGATGCCCTCGGTCCGCGACAGCAGCCGCAGCGCCTGCATCGCCGCGTCGTCGGTGACGGCTCGGTACTCGGCGCGGCCGGCGTCCTTGAGGTAGGCGTGCTCGGGGCCGATGCCGGGGTAGTCCAGGCCGGCGGAGATCGAGTACGGCTCGGTGATCTGGCCGTCCTCGTCCTGCAGGACGTAGCTGCGCGAGCCGTGCAGGATGCCGGGGGTGCCCTCGGTGAGGGTGGCGGCGTGCTCGCCGGTCTCCACGCCGTGGCCGCCGGGCTCGCAGCCGATCAGGCGGACGCCGGTGTCGGGGAGGAAGGCGTGGAAGAGGCCGATGGCGTTGGAGCCGCCGCCGACGCAGGCGAGGGCGGCGTCCGGCAGGCGGCCGGCGCGCTGGAGGATCTGGCGGCGGGCCTCGACGCCGATGACCCGGTGGAAGTCGCGGACCAGGGCCGGGAAGGGGTGCGGTCCGGCCACCGTGCCGAAGAGGTAGTGGGTGCGGTCGACGTTGGCGACCCAGTCGCGGAAGGCCTCGTTGATGGCGTCCTTGAGGGTGCGGCTGCCGGACTTCACGGCGATGACCTCGGCGCCGAGCATCCGCATCCGGGCGACGTTGAGGGCCTGGCGCTCGGTGTCGATCTCGCCCATGTAGATGGTGCAGTCGAGGCCGAAGAGGGCGCAGGCGGTGGCGGTGGCGACGCCGTGCTGGCCGGCGCCGGTCTCGGCGATGACCCGGGTCTTGCCCATCCGCTTGGTGAGCAGCGCCTGGCCCAGCACATTGTTGATCTTGTGTGAGCCGGTGTGGTTGAGGTCCTCGCGCTTGAGGAACACCCGGGCCCCGCCGGCGTGTTCGGCGAACCGCGGCACCTCGGTGAGCGCGCTGGGGCGCCCGGTGTAGTTGACCATCAGGTCGTCGAGCTCGGCCGCGAACGCGGGGTCCGCCTTGGCCTTCTCGTACTCGGCGGCGACCTCGTCGACCGCGGCGACCAGCGCTTCGGGGATGAACTTGCCGCCGAAGGCACCGAAGTAGCCCTCGGGGCTGGGCACGCGCCCCTCGGGGTCGGGAAGGAAGAAATCGGAGGACATCTGACGCACTCCTAGGCCGGGGCGTTGGCCCCGGAAAGTCCGGTTATGTCGGGAGAAGGAACCTCACGGTATGCAGCGCGCGGCACGGTGGCCCGCTGCCACCGCACGGTGGTTCACGGCCATCGCGGCGCCGGCAGGGGCCGACGCGTCAGCGCGCGGCGGCCGTGCGCCATCGGCGCCCGTTGATCTGTCCCGGCTCCGAACCGATGTGGTAGCGGACCCGCCGTCCGTGGACCCGGCGGGCCGGTGCCCGGCACCCGCGCGGCCGGCATCCGCGTCCCAGCGCCGCGTGCCGCCCGTCCCCGGCGGCCGCGGCGAGCAGCACGGCGGGGCCGGAGCGGTGGCTCGGGCGGCGGATGCGGGTGGCGGCGGTCATGTCGGCGATCCGGGCGGTCAGGCCCGCCCGTGGCGGATCGCCGGGTGGGAGCCCGCGGCGACCAGGTCGGCGACCGCGGTCTTGGGGTCCTTGCCGGTGACCAGCGACTCGCCGACCAGCACCGCGTCCGCGCCGTCGTTGGCGTACGCGATCAGGTCGTGCGGACCGCGGACGCCGGACTCGGCGATCTTGACGATGTGGTCGGGGATCTCGGGGGCGACCCGGGCGAAGTTGCCGCGGTCGACCTCGAGGGTCTTGAGGTTGCGGGCGTTGACGCCGATGATCCGGGCGCCGGCGTCCACCGCGCGGGCGACCTCTTCCTCGTCGTGCACCTCGACCAGCGGCGTCAGCCCGATCGACTCGGCCCGCTCGATCAGCGAGACCAGGGCCTCCTGCTCCAGGGCGGAGACGATCAGCAGGGCGAGGTCGGCGCCGTAGGCGCGGGCCTCCCACAGCTGGTAGGCGGTGACGATGAAGTCCTTGCGCAGCACGGGGATGTCGACCCGGGCGCGGACGGCCTCCAGGTCGGCCAGCGAGCCGCCGAAGCGGCGCTGCTCGGTCAGGACGGAGATGACCGCGGCGCCGCCCGCCTCGTAGTCGGCGGCCAGACCGGCCGGGTCGGCGATCGCGGCGAGCGCGCCCTTCGACGGGCTGGAGCGCTTCACCTCGCAGATCACCGTGACGCTCTCGCCCTTGAGTGCCGCGACACCGTCCATCACGGGGCGTGCCTTGCGGGCCCGCTCCTTGAGCTCGTCGAGGGAGACGCGCGCCTGCCGCTCAGCGAGGTCGGCGCGGACCCCGTCGATGATCTCGTCGAGCACACTCACGCGAGCGGCCTCCTTCTTGAGCGACGGCGGTGGACAGCGGCCTGTGGGACGAGCTGTCCCACCCGGCTCTCCGATGGTATCCGCCATGGGATGCAGGTCCCGCATCCGGTTGACGGCGGTCCCACAAGCTGGACATCTCCGGGGCCCCGGGTCACGGTGCCAGACCGCTGCCGAAGGGGAGGTTGCGGACGACCGTGAAGGCCAGCAGCAGCCCGCCCAGGGCCCACCAGTGGACGGCGCGCGGGCGGGGGCCCGGCGTACGGCGGCCCCGCGCGGCGCGGCCGAGCCAGATTGCCCAGAAGACCGCGCAGGCCGCGAAGCCGGCCACCGCGAGCGCATTGGCGCCCAGGGCGGCGGCCGGGTCGCCGTGCGCGAGGGCGTGGGCGCTGCGCAGGCCGCCGCAGGCCGGGCAGTACACGCCGGTGAGGTGCAGCAGCGGGCAGACGGGGTAGTGGCCGGGCTCGTTCGGGTCGACGGCGCCGACGACGGCGAAGGCGGCGGCGACGGCCGCGAGGGCGCCCAGGGGCGCCGCGAGACGGCGGGGCACGCCGCCCGCCGGCCGGGCTTCCGGCCGGGCCTGCGCCAGGGGATCGCTCACGTGCCGATTGTGCTGCCATGCGCGCGAAGGCGCAGCTTCTCGGCCGCCGTACGGGGTGTGCACGGACGGCGGGCACGGCACCGGCGGGTGCGTACGGGCCGGGAAGCGGCGCCTTCGGGGAAGGTGCGAGGTGGCGCCGGGACCCGGCGCCACGGGAGCGTGGTCAGCTCTCCTGCGGCTGCGCCTGGACGGCCGGCTTCGCCGAGCGCTTGGGCTCCTGGCCCAGGCCGGCCGCGCGCATCAGCCCACCCACCACGGCACCGGCGGCGATCAGCACCATGCCGGCCCAGAAGCCCGGCACGCTGTTCAGCACGATGAAGGCTCCGGCGACACAGAAGCCGATGAACGAGATGATGACGCCGGTCCAGGCGGCGGGGGTGTGTCCGTGGCCACTGCTCGACATTGACTGCTCCTCGTTGCTCTCTCGCGCCTGGGTCGGGGCGCGGTGATCCTCGCGGTCCATTGTCACCGATGCCGCGGCGGCCCCCCTTACCGGGTGGGGTCCTCGCCGCGGTCCAGGGACTTCCAGATCTCCTCCGGACGGTCCGGATCCGGGGCGGCCGCGGCGCGCCGCCGACCCCGGGCGCCGCCGGGCGTGCGCTCGTAACGGCCCGACATCGCAGGCCAGTGGCGCCCGTACACCAGCGCCAGCAGCCCGGCGATCAGCAGCAGCAGGCCGCCGGCCGCGGCCACCCACGGCCAGCCGGTGTGCGTGACGTGATGCACATCGGCGCCGGTCAGGCCGACCGCGGTGGCGGCCTTCTCGCGCAGCGCCGCGGTGTCGGCGTTGCCCAGCACCGCGGCGGCGACGACGCCGGCGCCGCTGAGCGCGAGCAGCGCGGCCACCGCGATCCGGCCGGCCCGGCGCACCGCGAAGACCGCGACCAGCGCGGCCAGGCCGACGACCGCCAGCGCGCCGGGCACGCCGGTGACGTCCGCGCCGGTCACGGTGCGCGGCAGCTCGCCCTGGGCCAGCACCGCGGAGCCCCGGGCCCAGATACGGCCGGAGGCCAGCAGCGCCAGGCCCGCGCCGGCCGCGCCGGCCAGCAGGGCCAGGGCCAGACTGCGCTTGGCGGTGCGGGGTGCGGGGGCCGGCGCGGGGGCGGACGCGGCGTCTGTGGGGGTCTGGGGTGCGGCACTCACGCGTACCACTATCGCGCACCGGCCGACGCGACCCGGCGCGCGGGGTGGCGCCGCACCGCGGCCGGCTACTTGCCCAGGTGGTTCGCGGTGTACACGGCGCGCAGCACCGCGGCCGCCTTGTTACGGCACTCTGTGTCCTCGGCCACCGGGTCGGAGTCGGCGACCACGCCGGCGCCCGCCTGGACGTAGGCGGTGCCGCCGCGCAGCAGCGCCGTGCGGATCGCGATGGCGGTGTCGGAGTCCCCCGCGAAGTCGAGGTAGCCCACACAGCCGCCGTACAGACCGCGCCGGGTCGGCTCCAACTCCTCGATGATCTGCATGGCGCGCGGCTTGGGGGCGCCGGAGAGGGTGCCGGCCGGGAAGCAGGCGGTGAGCACGTCGAAGGCGGTACGGCCCTCGGCCACCGTTCCGGTGACCGTGGAGACGATGTGCATCACATGGCTGTAGCGCTCGATGGACATGAAGTCGACGACCTCGACGCTGCCCGGCTCGCAGACCCGGCCCAGGTCGTTGCGGCCCAGGTCGACCAGCATCAGGTGCTCGGCGCGCTCCTTGGGGTCGGCCATCAGCTCGTCCGCCAGGGCCTGGTCCTCCGGGACGGTCGCGCCGCGCGGGCGGGTGCCGGCGATGGGGTGGACCATGGCGCGGCCGGCCTCGACCTTCACCAGCGCCTCGGGGCTGGAGCCGACCACGTCGAAGGCGCTGTCCGGGCCGTCGCCGCCCTCGAAGCGGAAGAGGTACATGTACGGGCTGGGGTTGGTGGCCCGCAGCACCCTGTAGACGTCCAACGCGCTTGCCGTGCACGGGGTTTCGAAGCGCTGGGAGGGCACGACCTGGAAGGCCTCGCCGGCCCGGATGCGCTCTTTGACGTCCTCGACGGCGTCCTGGTAGGCGGCGCCGCCCCATCCGACGGTGAACGGCGGGACCTGCGACGGCGGCAGGGCCGCGGCACTGGCGTGCGCGGGCCGGGCCAGGTCGTCGGCCATGGTGTCCAGGCGGGCCACCGCGTCCGCGTAGGCCTCGTCGATGCCGGTGTCGAGGTCGTTGTGGTTGATCGCGTTGGCGATCAGCAGGACCGTGCCGCTCCAGTGGTCGAGGACGGCGAGGTCGGAGGTGAGCAGCATGCTCAGCTCGGGCAGCCGGAGGTCGTCGGTGGTGCTTTCGCCGATCTTCTCCAGGCGGCGCACGACGTCGTAGCCGAGGTAGCCGACCATGCCGCCGGTGAACGGCGGCAGCCCCGCGTCCTCGATGAGGTCGCGGGGGGTGTGCAGCACCTCGACGGTGGCGCGCAGCGCGTCGAGCGGGTCACCGTCGGTGGGGACGCCGACCGGCGGGGTGCCGAGCCAGTGCGCCTGTCCGTCGCGGGTGGTCAGGGTGGCGGCGCTGCGGACGCCGATGAAGGAGTAGCGCGACCACGTGCGGCCGTTCTCGGCGGACTCCAGCAGGAAGGTGCCGGGGCGCTCGGCGGCGAGTTTGCGGTAGAGCCCGACCGGCGTGTCGCCGTCCGCGAGCAGGCGCCGGGTGACGGGGATGACCCGCCGGTCCTTGGCGAGGGTGCGGAAGGTGTCGAGGTCCGGATTGGCGGTGCCGGTGGTTCCCGTGGTCATGGCAGCGGAGCCTACTGGTCCCGGTCGGCCTCGGTGGCCAGTACGTCCGCGTCGAAGCAGGTGCGCGCGCCGGTGTGGCAGGCGGCGCCGACCTGGTCGACCTTGACCAGAACGGTGTCCGCGTCGCAGTCCAGCGCCACCGATTTCACGTACTGGAAGTGGCCGGAGGTGTCGCCCTTGACCCAGTACTCCTGGCGGCTGCGGCTCCAGTACGTGCAGCGCCCGGTGGTCAGGGTGCGGTGCAGCGCCTCGTCGTCCATCCACCCCATCATCAGCACCTCGCCGGTGTCGTACTGCTGGGCGATGGCGGGGACCAGGCCGTCGGCGCCGCGCTTGAGGCGGGCGGCGACGGCGGGGTCCAACAGGGAGTCGGCGGCGGTGGTGCGGCTGCTGGTCATGGGTCCATTGTGCCGTGCGGCATCCTGCAGACATGCCTCCTTCGCCGCCCGTGCCGCCACCGCCGCCGGATCCGGACCGCGCCGCGCGGGTGGCGGCGCTGGTGCTGGCGGCGGTCTTCGTGGCGGCGGCGGTGGTGGCCGTGGTGGTGGCGGTGGTGGTGCTGCGGACCTAGGGCGTGTCCGAGGGGTCAGGGTCGGACAGGCCGCGGCGTCTGGGGTGTCCGGTGGGTGTCCACGACGTCCCGTCGTCCGCCCGCCGGACCTGGAATACGCCCCACACCGGCCGCGTTGTGGCCCCGCAGGGGGCGTCCGCACCCCCTACGGGATGCGTTCGACCACCCCCTGGATGCACCCCCGGCCCCCGCCCGCACCCCGCTCACACCCCCAGCTTCGCCTCCATCAGCCGCTCGATCGCCTCCTTGTCCCCCTCCAGCTCCACCTCGGCCGCCTGCTGCCGGCCGAAGGCGAACATGGTCAGCTCGCCCGGCTCCCCGACGACGGTGACCACCGGGGTGCCGCGGTGCGCCACCGCGGTCCGTCCGTCCGGCCGCCGCAGCACGAGCCCGACCGGCGACTTGCGGCCGAGCAGCCGGGCCATCCGCTCGATCCTCGACCACAGGGCGTCGGCGAAGACCGGGTCCAGTTCCCGCGGGCCGAAGTCCGGCTGCGCCCGCCGCACGTCCTCGGCGTGGACGTAGAACTCGACCGTGTTGGACGCCTCGTCGACCTGCTTCAGGGAGAACGGCGAGAACCGCGGCGGCCCGGTCCTGATCAGCTGGATCAGCTCCTCGTAGGGCTTGGCGGCGAACTCCGCCTGCACCCGCTCCAGCCGGGCCGCCAGCGGCTTGACCAGGAGCCCGCCGGCCGCGTCGGCGCGCCGCTCGCGCACCACCACGTGCGCGGCCAGGTCCCGCGCGCTCCAGTTCTCACACAGGGTCGGCGCCTCGGGTCCCGCGCTCTCCAACAGGTCGGCGAGAAGGAGCCGTTCACGCTTGGCATGGGTCGACATGCCGCCAGCCTACGACCGGCCCGGATCACCCGCCACGGCGCCGCGCGCCCCGGCGCTCAGGGCCCCCGGCTCGAGCCGTCGCCGCAGGATCCGCTCCAGCTCGCGGGCGGCGCGCGGCGGGGAGACGTCGCCGCGGTGGGCGACGGAGACCACGCGGTGCATGCCGGGGGTCGCGAAGCGGGTGACGCGCAGCCCGGAGCGCTCGGCGACCATGCTGGGGACGACGGCGATGCCGAGCCCGGCCCGTACGAAGCCGAGGACGGCGTCCATCTCGCCGCCCTCGACGGTGAAGGTGGGTTCGAAGCCGGCCGCGCGGCACGCGGCGGTGGTGAATTCCCGCAGGTCGTAGCCGCGACGGAACATCGCCAGCGGGCGGCCGCGGAGGTCCTCGACCCGGATGCGGGTGCGGCGGCCGCCCGGTGGGGCGGGCCGGTCCGGCGCGGAGACCACGACGAGCTCCTCGCGCAGCAGGTCGGAGGTGGCCAGCGCCGGGGCCTGGTCCGGGAGCGGGGTGATGATCAGGGCCAGGTCGAGTTCGCCGTCGGCCAGCGCGCGCACGAGGTCCTGCGAGCCGTCCTCGGTGACGAGCAGGTCGACGCCGGGATAGGTGGCGTGGAAGACGCTCAGGACGTCGGGGACGAGGCTGGCGCAGAGGCTGGGCGGGGCGCCGAGGCGGAGCCGGCCGCGGCGCAGCTGGGCGACCTCCTGCACCTCGCGGCGGGCGGTCTCGGTGTCGGCGAGGATCCGCCGGGCGAGCGGCAACAGGGTCTCACCGGCGTCGGTCAGGGTGATGTGGCCGCGGGCGCGGTGGAACAGTTCGGCGCCCAACTCCCGCTCCAGGGAGCGGATTTGTTGGGAGAGTGAGGGTTGGGCGACATGCTCGCGCTCGGCGGCGCGGGTGAAGTGGCGGGTGTCGGCCACGGCGGTGAAGTAGCGGAGCTGCTGCAGCTGCATAAGGCGAATGTAAAGCATCGATAGGCCTGGCCTATCGAGATGAGCCGGACCATGTCTTGGACTGATGGGTAGCCCGGTCCCTACCGTCGGGACTCATGGCACTGGACACACGGACGGAACGACGACCGTCGAAGGAGAACCGCGCACGACAGCGCTCCGTGAGAGGCGGCGGCCGGGCGACGGGTGGGCGCGCGTTCTGGGACTCGTCCGTCGGCAAGAAGACGGTGATGGCCGTCAGCGGCCTGATCATGCTGCTCTACTTGGTCGTCCACATGATCGGCAACCTGAAGATCTTCTTCGGGTCGGGCGAGTTCAACCACTACGCGCACTGGCTGCGCACGGTCGGCGAGCCCTTCATGCACTACGAGTGGACGCTGTGGCTGATCCGCGTCGTCCTCGTGGCCGCCGTCGTCGCCCACGCCACGTCCGCGTACCAGCTCAGCCGCCGCGGCATCAAGGCGCGGCCCGGCAAGTACGTGCACAAGCGGCAGCGCGCCAGTTACGCCACCCGCACCATGCGCTGGGGCGGGATCATCCTCGGCCTGTTCATCGTGTGGCACGTCCTGGACCTGACGACCGGCACGGTGCACCCGAACGGCTTCCAGGCCGGGCACCCGTACCAGAACGTCGTCGACACCTTCTCGACCTGGTACGGCAACGTCGTCTACATCGTCGCGATGGTCGCCCTCGGCTTCCACATCCAGCACGGGTTCTGGAGTGCCGCGCAGACCCTCGGCGTCGGCAGCCGCGCCCGCGACCGCGCCCTGAAGACCGCCGGCAACGTCCTCGCCGTACTGCTCACGCTCGGCTTCGTCGCCGTGCCCGTGGGCGTCATGAGCGGATTGGTGAGCTGAATCCATGACCACGTACCCGCAGTACGCGACCGGGGAGCCGGTCGTCGACACCAAGGCCCCGGCCGGGCCCGTCAACGAGCGCTGGGACACCCGCCGCTTCGAGGCGAAGCTCGTCAACCCCGCCAACCGCCGCAAGCACACCGTCATCGTCGTCGGCACCGGTCTCGCGGGCGGTTCGGCGGGCGCCACGCTCGCCGAACAGGGCTACCACGTGGTGCAGTTCTGCTACCAGGACTCCCCGCGCCGGGCGCACTCCATCGCCGCGCAGGGCGGCATCAACGCGGCGAAGAACTACCGCAACGACGGCGACTCGGTGCACCGGCTGTTCTACGACACCGTCAAGGGCGGCGACTTCCGGGCGCGGGAGTCCAACGTGCACCGGCTCGCGCAGATATCCGTCGAGATCATCGACCAGTGCGTGGCCCAGGGCGTGCCGTTCGCCCGTGAGTACGGCGGTCTGCTCGACACCCGGTCGTTCGGCGGGGTGCAGGTGTCCCGGACGTTCTACGCGCGGGGCCAGACGGGGCAGCAGCTGCTGCTCGGCGCCTACCAGGCGCTGTCCCGGCAGATCGCCGCGGGCAACGTCGAGATGCACCCCCGTACCGAGATGCTCGACCTCGTCGTCGTGGACGGCAAGGCGCGCGGCATCGTCGCCCGCGACCTGGTCACCGGCAAGATCGACACCTACTTCGCGGACGCCGTCGTCCTCGCGTCCGGCGGCTACGGCAACGTCTTCTACCTCTCGACGAACGCCATGAACTCCAACGCCACCGCCGTGTGGCGGGCGCACCGCCGCGGCGCCTACTTCGCCAACCCGTGCTTCACCCAGATCCACCCGACCTGCATCCCGCGCACCGGCGACCACCAGTCGAAGCTGACGCTGATGAGCGAGTCGCTGCGCAACGACGGACGGATCTGGGTGCCGAAGGCCAAGGGCGACACCCGCCCGGCGCACCAGATCCCCGAGGACGAGCGCGACTACTACCTGGAGCGCATCTACCCGTCGTTCGGCAACCTCGTGCCCCGTGACATCGCCTCGCGGGCCGCGAAGAACGTGTGCGACGAGGGCCGGGGCGTCGGGCCCGGCGGGCAGGGCGTGTACCTCGACTTCGCCGACGCCATCGCGCGCATGGGCCGCAAGGCCGTCGAGGCCAAGTACGGCAACCTCTTCGACATGTACCAGCGGATCACCGACGAGGATCCGTACCAGGTGCCCATGCGGATCTACCCGGCCGTGCACTACACGATGGGCGGACTGTGGGTCGACTACGACCTGCAGACCACCGTCCCCGGCCTGTTCGCGATCGGCGAGGCCAACTTCTCCGACCACGGCGCCAACCGGCTCGGCGCGTCCGCCCTCATGCAGGGTCTGGCCGACGGCTACTTCGTGCTGCCGGCCACCATCAACGACTACCTCGCGCGCAACCCGCACAAGGACGAGGTGAACGCCGAGCACCCCGCCACCGTCGAGGTCGTGCGGGAGACCGAGGAGCGGCTCGCGCGGCTGCTCGCCGTCGACGGCGACCGCACCCCGGACTCCTTCCATCGTGAACTGGGCGAACTCATGTGGGAGTTCTGCGGTATGGCCCGCACCGACGAGGGCCTGCGCAAGGCCCTGGACCGCATCCCGCAGATCCGCGAGGAGTTCTGGCGTCGCATCAAGGTCCCCGGTACCGGCGAGGAGTTCAACCAGTCCCTGGAGAAGGCCAACCGCATCGTCGACTACCTGGAGCTGGCCGAGCTGATGTGCCTCGACGCGCTGCACCGCGCCGAGTCCTGCGGCGGCCACTTCCGCGAGGAGTCGCAGACCCCCGACGGCGAGGCCGCCCGCCAGGACGAGGAGTTCTCCTACGCGGCCGCCTGGGAGTTCACCGCCACCGGCGACGCCCCCGTCCTGCACAAGGAAGACCTGGTCTTCGAGTACGTCCACCCCACCCAGCGGAGCTACGCATGAGGCTCACCCTGCGCGTCTGGCGCCAGAAGAACGCCGACGCCCCCGGCGCCATGTCCACGTACGAGGTGGACGGCATCTCGCAGGACATGTCGTTCCTGGAGATGCTCGACACCCTCAACGAGGAGCTGATCCTCAAGGGCGACGACCCGGTCGCCTTCGACCACGACTGCCGCGAGGGCATCTGCGGCGCCTGCTCGCTGGTCATCAACGGCGACGCGCACGGCCCGGAGCGCACCACCACCTGCCAGCTGCACATGCGGTCCTTCAAGGACGGCGACACGATCGACGTCGAGCCGTGGCGCGCCGCGGCCTTCCCCGTCGTCAAGGACCTGGTCGTCGACCGCGCGGCGTTCGACCGCATCATCCAGGCCGGCGGCTACATCACCGCGCCGACCGGCGCCGCGCCCGAGGCGCACGCGACGCCCGTGCCCAAGCCGGACGCCGACTTCGCCTTCGAGCACGCCGAGTGCATCGGCTGCGGGGCGTGCGTGGCAGCCTGCCCGAACGGCGCGGCGATGCTGTTCACCTCCGCGAAGGTCAACCACCTCAACGTGCTGCCGCAGGGGTCGCCCGAGCGGGAGAGCCGGGTGCTGGACATGGTGGCGCAGATGGACGAGGAGGGCTTCGGCGGCTGCACGCTCGCCGGCGAGTGCGCCACGGCCTGCCCCAAGGGCATCCCGCTGTTCAGCATCACCAGGATGAACCGCGAGTTCGTCCGGGCGGCGCGCAAGGGG
The DNA here is from genome assembly GCF_042749045.1 of Streptomyces sp. NPDC059008. Lineage (NCBI taxonomy): Bacteria > Bacillati > Actinomycetota > Actinomycetes > Kitasatosporales > Streptomycetaceae > Streptomyces > Streptomyces sp. NPDC059008. The sequence goes on from NZ_JBHYJC010000073.1 coordinate 14,839, forward strand.
CGCTGAGCGGTACGGGGCGCGGCCGGGGCTCTTCTCCGGCCGCGCCGCGGGGGCTTCAGCGGACCGGGTGGCCCGCCTCCCGCAGTGCGTCCTTGACCTGGGGGATGCGCAGGTCGCCGAAGTGGAAGACGGAGGCGGCCAGTACGGCGTCGGCGCCGGCGGCGACGGCCGGGGCGAAGTCCGAGAGCTTCCCGGCGCCGCCCGACGCGATCACCGGGACGGTGACGTGCTTGCGGACGGCCTCGATCATCTCGACGTCGTAGCCGTCCTTGGTGCCGTCGGCGTCCATGGAGTTCAGCAGGATTTCGCCGGCGCCCAGCTCGGCGGCGCGGTGGGCCCATTCGACGGCGTCGATGCCGGTGCCGCGGCGGCCGCCGTGGGTGGTGACCTCGAATCCGGACGGGGTGCCGGCGTCGGTACGGCGGGCGTCGACGGACAGCACCAGGACCTGGCGTCCGAAGCGCTCGGCGATCTCGCGGATCACCTCGGGGCGGGCGATGGCCGCGGTGTTGACGCCGACCTTGTCGGCGCCCGCGCGCAGCAGTTTGTCGACGTCCTCGGGGGTGCGGACGCCGCCGCCGACGGTGAGCGGGATGAAGACCTGCTCGGCGGTGCGGCGGACCACGTCGTAGGTGGTCTCGCGGTTGCCGGAGGAGGCGGTGATGTCGAGGAAGGTCAGCTCGTCGGCGCCCTCCTCACCGTAGATCTTCGCCATCTCGACGGGGTCGCCGGCGTCCCTGAGGTTCTGGAAGTTGACGCCCTTGACGACCCGGCCGTTGTCGACGTCCAGGCAGGGGATGACTCGTACGGCCAGGGTCATGACGCGGGGGCCTCTCTGTACGCCTCCAGCTCGACCTCGACGACCAGGCGCGGGTCGACGAAGCCGGAGACGATGATCATGGATGCGACGGGGCGGACGGAGTCGAACAGCTCCTTGTGGGCGCGTCCGACCTCGTCCACGTCCCGGGCATGGGTCAGGTACATACGGGTGCGTACGACGTCGTCACGGCCGAGACCGACCTGCTCCAGCGCCGACAGCGCGGCCTGGAAGGAGGTGACCGCCTGCTCGTGGGGGTCGGCGGCGACGACCTGCCCGTCGATGACGGAGGTGCAGCCGGAGACCAGCACCAGGCCGTTGGCCAGCTCGACCGCACGGGAGCGGCCGAAGGCGTCCGCCCAGGGGTCCTCGGTCCGCGGGTCGCCGGCCGTGAAGCGGCGTACGCCACTCATGACGCCACGGCCTCCAGGGCCTGCTCCAGCGTGAACGCCTTGGCGTAGAGCGCCTTTCCGACGATCGCGCCCTCCACGCCCTCGGGCACCAGGGAGGCGATCGCCCGCAGGTCGTCGAGGGAGGACACGCCTCCGGAGGCGACGACCGGGCGGTCGGTGGCGGCGCACACGTTGCGCAGCAGGTCGAGGTTGGGGCCCTGGAGGGTGCCGTCCTTGTTGATGTCGGTGACGACGTAGCGGGCGCAGCCCTCGGAGTCCAGGCGGGCCAGCGTCTCGTAGAGGTCGCCGCCGTCGCGGGTCCAGCCGCGGCCGCGCAGCGTCGTACCGCGCACGTCCAGGCCGACCGCGATCCGGTCGCCGTACTCGGCGATGATCTTGGCGACCCACTCGGGGTTCTCCAGGGCCGCGGTGCCGATGTTGACGCGGGTGCAGCCGGTGGCCAAAGCGGCGGCCAGGGAGTCGTCGTCGCGGATGCCGCCGGACAGCTCGACCTTGATGTCCATGGAGCGGGCGACCTCGGCGATCTGCGTGCGGTTGTCGCCGGTGCCGAAGGCCGCGTCGAGGTCGACCAGGTGCAGCCACTCGGCGCCGGACCGCTGCCAGGCGAGGGCCGCCTGGAGCGGGTCGCCGTAGGAGGTCTCGGAGCCGGACTCGCCGTGGACCAGGCGGACGGCCTGGCCGTCGCGGACGTCGACGGCGGGGAGGAGTTCAAGCTTCGGCATCTGGGGGCTCACAGGGTGTTGATCCAGTTGGTCAGGAGCTGGGCGCCGGCGTCGCCGGACTTCTCGGGGTGGAACTGGGTGGCCCACAGCGGGCCGTTCTCGACGGCGGCCACGAACGGCTCGCCGTGCGTGGCCCAGGTGACCTTCGGGGCGGCGATGTGCGGGTTGCCGACCTCCAGCTCCCAGTCGTGCACCGCGTAGGAGTGCACGAAGTAGTAGCGGGCGTCGGCGGGCAGACCGGCGAAGAGTCGCGAGCCCTCGGGGGCGTCGACGGTGTTCCAGCCCATGTGCGGCACGACGTCGGCCTTGAGCGGGCCGACCGTGCCGGGCCACTCGTCCAGGCCCTCGGTCTCCACGCCGTGCTCGATGCCCCGGCCGAAGAGGATCTGCATGCCGACGCAGATGCCCATCACGGGGCGGCCGCCGGACAGCCTGCGGCCGACGACCCAGTCGCCGCGGGCCTCGCGCAGTCCGCGCATGCAGGCGGCGAACGCGCCGACGCCGGGGACCAGCAGCCCCTCGGCGTTCATCGCCCGGTCGTAGTCCCGGGTGATCTCCACGTCGGCGCCGACGTGCGCCAGGGCGCGCTCGGCGGAGCGGACGTTGCCGAAGCCGTAGTCGAAGACGACGACCTTCTTACGGGGTGCGGCGGCGGTCAATTCCACACCTCCAGCCGCAGCACGCCGGCGACCAGGCACATCGCCGAGCCGACGGACAGCAGCACGATCAGGCTCTTGGGCAGCTGCTGCTTCCAGAAGGAGTAGACGCCGCCGAGGAGGAACAGGCCGACGAGGATGAAGACGGTGGACAGACCGTTCACGGGGCTACAGCGCTCCCTTGGTGGACGGAATGATGCCCGCGGCGCGCGGGTCGCGCTCGCTGGCGTAGCGCAGGGCCCGGGCCAGCGCCTTGAACTGGCACTCCACGATGTGGTGGGCGTTGCGGCCGTACGGAACGTGGATGTGCAGCGCTATCTGGGCCTGCGCGACGAAGGACTCGAAGATGTGCCGGGTCATCGTCGTGTCGTACGTGCCGATCATCGGCGCCATGTTCTCCGGCTCGGTGTGCACCAGATACGGGCGGCCGGAGAGGTCGACGGTCACCTGGGCGAGCGACTCGTCCAGCGGGACGGTGCAGTTGCCGAAGCGGTAGATGCCGGTCTTGTCGCCGAGGGCCTGCTTGAAGGCGGCACCCAGCGCGAGGGCGGTGTCCTCGATGGTGTGGTGGGTGTCGATGTGCAGATCGCCGTCGGTCTTGACCTTGAGGTCGAACAGGCCGTGCCGGCCGAGCTGGTCGAGCATGTGGTCGTAGAAACCGACGCCGGTCGCCACGTCCACCTCGCCCCTGCCGTCGAGGTCGATCTCGACGAGCACGGACGTTTCCTTCGTTGTGCGCTCCACGCGTCCTACGCGGGTCATCGCTCGTTCTCCTTCAAGCTGCGTTCTTTGAACAGCGTGCGAACCGCGTCGAGGAACGCGTCGTTCTCGGCCGGGGTGCCGGCGGTGACCCGCAGCCAGCCCGGTACGCCGTTGTCACGGACCAGTACGCCCTGATCGAGGATCGCCCGCCAGGCGGCGTGGGCGCCGCCCTCGCCGTCGAACCGGCCGAACTGGACGAAGTTGGCGTCGGAGGCGGTGACCTCGCAGCCGATCGTCCGCAGCTCGGTGACCAGGCGGTCCCGTTCGGCCTTGAGCTGCTCGACGTACTTCAGGAGCGTATCGGTGTGCTCCAGCGCGGCCAGGGCGGTGGCCTGGGTGACCGACGAGAGGTGGTACGGCAGCCGGACGAGTTGGACGGCGTCGACCACGGCCCGGTCGGCGGCGAGGTACCCCAGCCGCAGGCCGGCCGCGCCGAACGCCTTGGACATGGTCCGCGAGACCACCAGATTCGGCCGGCCCTCGATCAGCGGGAGCAGCGAGGGCCGGTGGCTGAACTCGCCGTAGGCCTCGTCGATCACCACCAGGGCCCCGGCCGTGTCGGCCTTGGCGGCCTGCGCCGCCTCGTACAGCGCGAGCACCGTCTCCGCCTCGACGGCGGTGCCGGTGGGGTTGTTGGGCGAGCAGACGAAGACCACGTCGGGCCGGCGCTCGGCGATGGCCCGCCGGGCCGCCGCCACGTCGATGGTGAAGTCGTCGTTGCGCGGGCCGGAGATCCACTCCGTGCCCGTGCCGCGCGAGATCAGGCCGTGCATGGAGTACGAGGGCTCGAAGCCGATGGCCGAGCGGCCCGGTCCGCCGAAGGTCTGCAGCAGCTGCTGGATGATCTCGTTGGATCCGTTGGCCGCCCAGACCTGGTCCATGGTGACCTCGTGGCCGCCGGTGCGGGTGAGGTAGCGGGCCAGTTCGGTGCGCAGCTCGACCGCGTCGCGGTCGGGGTAGCGGTTGAGCTGCCGGGCGGCCTCGGTCACCCGCTCGGCGATCCGGGCGACCAGCGGCTCGGGCAGCGGATAGGGGTTCTCGTTGGTGTTCAGGCGTACCGGCACGTCCAGCTGCGGGGCGCCGTAGGGGGACTTGCCGCGCAGCTCGTCCCGGATGGGGAGATCGTCGATGCGGGTCACGTGCCTGCTCACTTGCTCTGGGGGACCTTCCAGCCGAACCGTGCCTTGATCGCCGCGCCGTGGGCCGGGAGGTCCTCGGCCTCGGCGAGGGTCACCACATGGTGGGCGACCTCGGCCAGTGCGTCGCGGGTGTAGTCCACGACATGGATGCCGCGCAGGAAGGACTGCACGGAGAGCCCCGAGGAGTGGCAGGCGCAGCCGCCGGTGGGAAGGACGTGGTTGGAGCCGGCGCAGTAGTCGCCGAGCGAGACCGGGGCGTACGGGCCGACGAAGATCGCGCCGGCGTTGCGGACCCGGGCGGCCACGGCGGCGGCGTCGGCGGTCTGGACCTCCAGGTGCTCGGCGCCGTACGCGTCCACGACCCGCAGGCCCTCGTCGATGCCGTCGACCAGGACGATGGCGGACTGCCGGCCGGCCAGGGCCGGGGCGATCCGGTCCTCGACGTGCCGGGTCGCCGCGATCTGCGGCTCCAGCTCCTGCTCGGTCTTCTCCGCCAGCGCGACCGAGTCGGTGACCAGGACGGCGGCGGCCATCGGGTCGTGCTCGGCCTGGCTGATCAGGTCGGCGGCGACGTGCGCCGGGTCGGCGGTGTCGTCCGCGAGGATCGCGATCTCGGTGGGCCCGGCCTCGGAGTCGATGCCGATCCGGCCCTTGAGCAGGCGCTTGGCCGCGGCGACGTAGATGTTGCCGGGGCCGGTGACGAGGTTGGCGGGCGGGCACTCGTCGGTGCCGTAGGCGAACATCGCGATGGCCTGGGCGCCGCCGGCGGCGTAGACCTCGTCCACGCCGAGCAGCGCGCAGGTCGCCAGGATCGTCGGGTGCGGCAGGCCCCCGAAGTCCGCCTGCGGGGGCGAGGTCACGGCCAGGGACTCGACGCCGGCCTCCTGCGCGGGGACCACGTTCATCACGACGGACGAGGGGTAGACCGAGCGGCCGCCCGGTACGTACAGCCCCACCCGCTCGACGGGGACCCAGCGCTCGGTGACCGTGCCGCCGGGGACGACCTTGGTGGTGACGTCGCTGCGGCGCTGCTCGCGGTGGACGATCCGGGCGCGCCGGATGGACTCCTCCAGAGCGGCGCGAACGGCCGGATCCAGCTCCTCCAGGGCGGCCTTGAGGGCCTCGGCGGGAACCCGTACCCGCTCGATCTCGACACCGTCGAACCGCCGCGCGTACTCGATCAGCGCCGCGGTGCCGCGATGGCGTACGTCCTCGCAGATGGGCCGCACCTTCTCCAGGGCGGCTTCCACGTCGAACTCGGCACGGGGCAGCAGGTCGCGCAGGGCGCCACCCTCGGGGAGGGCGTCACCGCGCAGATCGATTCGGGAGATCACCTCCCCAGTGTCTCAGACCCGCTCCCTGGCCCGAGCCGCCGTATCACTCAGTGATACACAGCGACGCACGGCCCGGACGCATGGTGACCCGGCCCCGTGAAGTTGACCGGAGTTGGCCCTGACCACGCGTGTTCAAGCAGTCACGGGGCGGGCAAGGGCCTCGTAGCGGCGCACGGGGAGACCTGCGGGACGTGTGCGGTGCCGCGCGCAGACCACGCGCGAAGTGCGTCCGAACAGGTCGCGACACACCACGGGATGGCAAGGGGGACACAGTGACCGAGCCCAGGGACGGCGATGCGCCCGCCGACCTGCGACTGACGTCGGCGGAATGGAGCATGTGGCAGGCCTTCCGCAACGGCAGCACCTGCGATCTGCACATCGGCGACCCGGTGCGCGACGATCCGCACGGACAGCATCTGTGGGGTCCGGAGCGCCGGGTGCGGGCCCGGGTCGTGGCGCTGCTGCTGCTCGACGGGCCGCCCGCGCAGCCGGGCCGGGTGTCGGCGCTCAAGCTCACCGGGGCGTACATCACGGACACTCTCGACGTTGCGGGCGGCACGATCGAGCCATTCGTGGAACTGCGGGACTGCCGCTTCGAGGCCGAGGTGGTGCTCCCGGAGAGCCGCTTCACCACGCTGCGGCTGGTGAACTGCGCGATACCCCGGCTGGAGGCGGCCCGGCTGCACACCGAGGGCGATCTCCACCTGCCCCGCTGCGTCGTCCAGTCCGGCATCCGCCTCACCGACGCGCACATCGGCACCGACCTGATGCTCAACCAGACGGTCGTCCACAAGGACCGCCAGGGCCGGTCGATCATGGCGGACGGGCTGACCGTCACCCAGGACCTCCAGGCCGAGATGCTGGAGTCCTACGGCGAGCTGTCGCTGCGCGGCGCCACCATCGGCGTCTCGCTGAGCCTGCGCGGCAGCCATCTGAGCAACCCCTTCGGCCGCCGGGCGCTGAACGCCCCCCAGCTCACCGTCGAACGCACCCTCTACCTGACCGCCGCGGGCCTGGCCAACTCCCCCTTCTCCAGCAGCGCCACTCCCCCCTACGGCATCGCGCACACCCCCTCGCGGGGCACCCGCATGCAGCGCTTCGAGTGCGAGGGCGGGATGCGGCTGGACGACGGCCGGTTCGGCGACGCCGTGGACTTCGAGCACGCCCGCTTCATCATGGAGTCCGACCAGGAACTCTCGCTGCGCCGCATCCAGACCCCCGAGCTGCGCTTCCTCGGTGAACGACCGCAGCGCGGGCGGGTCATCCTCTCCGGCGCCCGGGTCGTCAACCTCGTCGACAAGTCGGCGAGCTGGCCGGGGCTCGGCGGGCTGTGGATGGCCGGCTTCGCCTACGAGACGCTGATCCCGCGCGGCCACTTCCCGCTCTCGCAGCGGCTGCAGTGGGTGGCCGCGGCGACCCCCGAGTACGCGCCCGAGCCGTACGAGATGCTCGCCACCTCGCTGCGCCGCAGCGGTGAGGACTCCGACGCCCGGGAGGTGCTGCTGGCCAAGCAGCGGCGGCGCCGCGAGACGCTGCCGCTGGCGGCGAAGGCCTGGGGCTTCCTGCAGGACTGGACGGTGGCGTACGGCTACCGTCCCGGGCGGGCCGCGGTCTGGATGGCCATCCTGTGGGCGATCGGCACGGTCTACTTCTCGACGTCCCCGCCACCGCCCCTCAAGCCGGGCGAGGCACCCCCCTGGAACCCGTACCTCTACGCCCTCGACCTGCTGCTGCCGGTGATCGACCTCAACCAGGGCGCCGCCTGGAAACCGGGCGGCGCCGCCCAGTGGGCGGCGGCCGTACTGATCCTCGCCGGCTGGGTCCTGGCTACTACGGTGGCGGCGGGGGCGTCCCGCCTTTTGCGGCGAGCGTAGCCGCTGCGCTTGGCCTGCTTCCCACGTTTTCGGCTTTCCCGCCGTGGGGGTTTGTCGTCGTTGCGCCTGCGGCGGGCGGTTGTTTGTCGGGTGCGGTGACAGCCCTACGGACTCCGTCCTACGGTCTGTCCCCTCC
>NZ_JBHYJC010000074.1:0-21017 GCF_042749045.1 Streptomyces sp. NPDC059008
GGGTGTGGGACGTAAAGCGCAGCAGTCCCACACCCCTACCCCGGAGGCCCGTCACCGGCAGCCGAACAGCCCCGCGCAGCGGCACCGCCCGCCGCAGGCGCCACGGCGCGTAAGTCGAACACGTCGGCCGCAGCACAGCGCAGCGGAGCGGCCCGCCGCAGGCGAACCACGCGAACCCCCACGGCGGGAAAGCCGAAAACGCGGGAATCAAGCAGCGCGCAGCGTCTGCCGCTGGCGGCCCAGGCCGTCGATCTCCAGCTCGACGACGTCGCCGGCCCGCAGGTACGGCTTGGGCTCCGGCTGCCCCATGGCCACGCCGGCCGGGGTGCCGGTGTTGATGACATCGCCCGGGTACAGGGTCATGAACCGGCTCACATAGCGCACCACTTCGGCCACCGGGAAGATCTGGTCGGCGGTCGTGCCGTCCTGCTTCAGTTCGCCGTTGACCCACAGCCGTACCCCGAGTGCCTGCGGGTCGGGCACCTCGTCGGCGGTCACCAGCCAGGGGCCCAGCGGGTTGAACGTCTCGCAGTTCTTGCCCTTGTCCCACTGGCCGCCGCGCTCGATCTGGAAGGCGCGCTCGGAGACGTCGTGCGCCACCGTGTAGCCGGCCACCGCCGCCAGCGCCTGCTCGTCGCTCTCCAGGTAGCGGGCGGTCCGGCCGATGACGACCGCCAGCTCCACCTCCCAGTCGGTCTTCACGCTGTCGCGCGGCACCAGCACCGTGTCATCGGGGCCGACGACGGTGTCCGGGGCCTTCATGAAGAGGATCGGCTCCTCGGGCGGCGCCGCCCCCGTCTCCCGGGCGTGGTCGTGGTAGTTCAGCCCGATGCAGACGATCTTGCCGATCCGGGCCACCGGCGGACCGGTGCGCAGCCCGGCGGCGTCGAGCCGGGGCAGCTCGCCGGACGCGGCGGCGCCGCGCAGCCGCGCCAGCGCCCCGTCGTCCGCGAGCAACGCTCCGTCGATGTCCGGCACCAGGCCCGACAGGTCCCGCAGGACTCCCGTCTCGTCGAGCAGCGCCGGGCGTTCCGCCCCCACCGGTCCGACACGCAGCAGCTTCATCGGTTCAACTCCCGTGGTCGAAGGGTCGGCCCGGAAGGGCCTTCCGGGCCGGCCGATGGGGGACGGCCATCGGGCAATTTGGTTGATCCTCCAAGAACGGGGTCCAGTCCGCAAGACCCCGTTCACGGACTGGACCGTTACCGAGGGGTAGTGACGACGTCGCGCCCCTTGGCCGACCGCGCCCCGGAGCCCGCCGCCGCACCCGTCTCGCCCTGCTTGCCCTGCTTGTTCTGCTTGTTCTGCTTGTTCTGCCTATCCCGCTTGTCCCGCTTGTCCCGCTGGAGCAGTGCCCGCTCGCACGCCGTCCAGGTCGTCGTCGTCACCATGTACAGCCCGGCGGCCAGCGGCAGCACGGCGACCGTGATCAGCGTGCCGAACGACAGCAGCGGCAGGACCTTGCCCATGGCGGCCATCCCCGGGGCCGCGGCCGGGCCGGCGGCCGGCGCCGGGGCCGCGGCCGCCGCGGCCCGTGCACGCCGGTAGTTCCAGGTGGCGACCGCCGCGATCAGCGCGAACAGCGCGAGGTAGACCAGGCCGTGCGGCCCGAAGGGGCCGCCGTCGGCGAGCGCCTGGCTCCAGTGGCCGCCGAGCGGCGCACCCAGCAGCGTGTGGTCCAGCAGCCCACCGCCCCCGGTGGAGAAGAGGTGGTACATCACGAAGAAGACGGGCAGTTGGAGCAGGGTCGGCAGACAGCCGGCCAAGGGCGAGGAGCCGGTCTTGGCGTACAGGTCGGCCATCGCCTTCTGCAGCCGCTCCGGGTCGCCCTTGTGCTTGCGCTGCAACGCGGCGAGCTGTGGGGCGAGCGCGGCCCGCGCCTTCTCGCCGCGGACCGCGGCGCGGGCGAGCGGGTGCAGCGCGGCGCGTACGGCAAGGGTGAACAGGACGATGGCGACGGCCGTGGCCGCGGTGCCGAAGAGCGGTTCGATCGCTTGGGCGCCGCGCGCCAGCGCATCGCCGAGGAAGCCGAAAACGGACATGGGTGAGCCCTCCACGGGTCTCGTCGTGCCGGAATGTGGATTCGGCGTGACGAGCCGCGCGGACGCGGGAAAGCGGTCCGGGAGGAAGAAGAGAAGAAGAGGCAGGTGCGCGCCGCGGGGAAGGCGGAGCGCGGTCCGGACGTGCGTCTACGCGGTCGTCGGGAGGGCGCGGCCCGGTGCCCTCGGCCGCGGGCGCCCGGCCGCGTCGGGATCGCGCTGCGGCAGGAACGCCGTACGTCGCTCGCGGTCGCGGATCGCCGTACGGATCCGGCCCGGTGGGAGGGGCGGCGCACCCGCCGCGAGCAGGAAGGCGCTGCACAGCAGCAGCACCGCGGCGGTGGTCGCGGCGGCGGTCAGGGCCGTCGCCAGCCCGCTCTGCGCGAGCAGGAGCCCGGCCAGGAAGAAGAAGAGCGCGCAGGTGTACAGGCGCCAGGCGTGGACCATGCGATACATCCGGTCCCCTCCCCGCGTCCGGCCGGCCGGCAAGACTTGTCGTCTTCCGCTCAAGAGTAACCGGAGATCTGGGCAGCGGGCGGACCGGCCGGTAACTTGCCCTCCCTGCCGGGGGGACGGCAGTGGACCAGGGGGGAATCAAGGGGGAACACCTAGGAGGTGCTGTGCGCGACATCAGCGTTCCGGCCCTGGCGGCTCCACTGCGGACCGGCGGTCTGGCCGACTCCGTCTTCGACACCGCCGCCCACCAGCCGGACTTCGTCCAGCTCGCCCGCCGCGACGACCGCGCGCCGGGCGGCTGGCAGGAGGTGTCGGCGAAGACGTTCCGCGACGAGGTCATGGCGCTGGCCAGGGGGCTGCTGGCGGAGGGCGTCCGGCCCGGCGCCCGGGTCGCGCTGATGTCCCGTACCCGCTACGAGTGGACGCTGTTCAGCTATGCGCTGTGGGCGATCGGCGCCCAGCTGGTCCCGGTCTATCCGACCGCGTCGGCCGAGCAGCTGCGCTGCATTCTCAACGGGGCGGCGGTGACCGCGATCGTCGTCGAGCACGAGGCCCACGCCATGACCGTGGCGGAGGCCTGTGACGACCGCTCCCGGCTGCGCCGGCTGTGGCAGCTGGACCTGGACTGCGTGGCGCGGCTGACGGAGGAGGGCACCCGGCTGCCCGAGGCCGATGTGCACCGGCTGCGGCACGCGGTCACCCCGCACAGCACCGCCGCGATCGTGCACACCTCGGGCACCGGCGGGCAGCCGCGCGGCTGTGTGATCACGCACGCCAACCTCGCCGCCCAGTGCGACACCCTCTACGCGGGCTGGGGCGGGCTGCTGGCCCCGCCCGGCGAACGCCCCTCGCTGCTGGCCTTCCTGCCCTTCGCGGGCGTCTACGGGCTGATGGTGCAGGTGGCGTGTCTGCGCGGCGGGGTGCAGCTCGCCCACCAGCCCGACGCGTCCTCGGACGAACTGCTGCCGGCCCTGGCGTCGTTCCGTCCGACGTTCCTGTTCGCGGTCCCGTACGTCTTCGAGAAGATCTGCGCGCACGCCGGGCGGGCCGCGGAACAGGCGGGCCGGCGGCGGACGTTCGACGCGGCGATGACGGTGGCGGTGCGCTACGCCGAGGCGCTCGCCGCCCAGGCGCAGGGCACCGGGCGCGGCCCCGACACGGTCCTGCGGGCCCGGCACGCGCTCTACGACCGGCTGGTGTACTCCCGCATCCGGGAGCTGCTGGGCGGCCGGGTGGCCACGGCCGTCTCCGGCGGCTCACCGCTGCTGAAGGAGCTGGGGCTGCTCTTCGCCGGCATCGGGATCACCGTCTACGACGGCTACGGCCTGACGGAGACCAGCGGCGCGATCACCGTACAGCCGCCCGGGAAGGTGCGGTTCGGGACGGTGGGCCTGCCGCTGCCGGGCAGCGCGGTCCATCTGGCGCTGGACGGCGAGGTGTGGGTGCGCGGCGCGGTGGTGTTCGCCGGATACCTCGACGCCGGGAACGGGGGCGCCGGCGCGCCCGGCAGCGGGCTGTACGACGGCTGGCTGCCGACCGGCGACCTCGGGCATCTGGACGAGGACGGCTATCTGGTCATCACCGGGCGCAAGAAGGACATCATCATCACCAGCAACGGCAAGAGCGTCGCCCCGCAGGGCCTGGAGCAGCGGCTGTGCGCCCATCCGCTGATCTCGCAGTCGGTGGTGGTCGGCGACAACCGGCCCTATGTGACCGCGCTGATCACCCTGGACCCGGAGGCGCTCGCGCACTGGCGGCGGCTGCGGGGCGACACCGACGGGCACACCGACAGCGGCTCGGGACCGTCGCCGCAGGAGCAGCTGGAGGCGGAGGTGCGGCGGGCGGTGGCCCGCGCCAACGCCTCGGTGTCCAGGGCCGAGTCGATCCGGGCGTTCCGGGTGCTGCCGGGCGAGTTCAGCCAGGAGTCCGGGCTGATGACGCCGTCGATGAAGCTGCGCAGGGCGGCGATCGTACGCGCCTACGCCGCGGAGATCGACGCCCTGTACGCGCGCGGGGAGCGCGAGGCGCCCGACACCCGCAGCGAGCGCCGCCGGTGGTCGGCGGCAGGCCTGTACGCGCGCTGAGCGCAGGGGCGGCCACCCCCGCGGACGAGGCCGGGCCCGCACGCGGCACCGTAGCAGTGTCGCGGCGGGCCCGGCCGTTATTTGTCCAGGGGTGAGAACCCCGGCCTGAAAGCCCGGTCCGCCCCCTAGCGTCCGGTGGCATTCCAGTAGGGACGAACCGGGAGGCCGTGTGCGGTCGATCCTCAGCAACTCCGCAGCATCCGGGCGGACCATCGCCACCGGACTGGTCGTCGCCGCGCTCGTGGCCACGCTCGCGGCGGTGCTGCTGCCCGTACAGCTCTTCGGTGAGAGCGCGTCGGCGGCGACCAACACCGTCGCGTACGACGATGACGGCGGCGGGACGGTGAACACCCGCTACGGTCCGCTGACCGCGATGGACCGCGACTTCGTGCGCAAGGTCAGACTGGCCGGGCTGTGGGAGCTGCCCGCGGGCCGGCAGGCGCAGGAGCGCGGCACGACCGCCGCGGTGCGCACCGCCGGCGACCATCTCGTCGCCGGGCACACCGAGCTGGACCGGCGGTCGATCGAGGCCGGGCGGGCGCTGGGCATCCAGCTGGCCAACCAGCCCACGCCCCAGCAGCAGGGCTGGCTCGCGCAGATGAGCGCCGCCCAGGGCGACGACTTCCCGCCGGTCTTCGCGGAGCTGCTGCGCCGGGCGCACGGCAAGGTCTTCGGCCTGGTGGCGATGGTCCGCGACCAGACCCAGAACTCCATGGTGCGCGCCCTGGCGAACCGGGCCAACACCGTGGTGCTGGACCACATCACGGTCCTGGAGAAGACCGGACGGGTCGACTTCGGCACGCTGCACAGCAGCTGAGCCCGCACGGCCCCGGGCGGCGGCGCTCCTCCCCTCCCCTCTCATCCCCTCACCCCCCTCATCTCCCCGGACGAAGCGAAGTGATCTCATGAGGCAACGGCAGCAGGCCCAGTCCCATAAACGCTCGCGTTTGACGAACAGAATGCTGGTCGCCGCGGCCGCGCTCCTGCTGGGCGGCGGTGGCCTGGCCGTGGTCGCCACCACGGCGCTGGCCGGCAACAACGCGCCCGACGCGGCGGCCGGGCACCCGCACATGGTGACCGCCACCACCGTCTCCTGCCCCGACGTGGGCCAGAAGCTGCGGAAGGTGCCGCGCAGCGCCCAGCTCCAGGTCTCCAAGGGGCTGGCGTCGCTCGACCGCCAGGTATCCGACGCGTACCACAAGATGACCGAGGGCGCGGGCGACGAGATCCTCGCCCGGCTCAAGAAGCAGCGGTCCAGGACGATCGGCACGATGGTGACGGCGATCGCCAAGGACGCCACACGGCCGGACTATCTGCTGAAGATGAGCGGCTGTACGACCAAGCCCACCGGCGAGGACGGCCAGGCCGCCGCCAAGTCCACCAACGACGGCTGGAGCCAGAACCAGCAGCAGTACCCGAACCAGAGCCAGCCCCAGGACCCGAACCAGAGCCTCCCCCAGGACCCGAACCAGAGCCAGCAGCCGGGACAGGACCCGGGGCAGAACGGCGGGCAGGTGCCGGGGCAGCCCGGCGGCCCCTCCCCCGACGACTTCGTCGACATCACCTCCGTCCAGCCCAACGCGGGCGATCCGCCCTTCGCCGCCCCCCAGGGGAACAACGCCTCGACCGGCACCTTCACCACCGAGTGCGGCCGCAACGAGGACGGCCACTTCAACTCCGACAACGTCATCGTCACCCCGGGCGTCGGCAACGGCGCCCACCACACCCACGACTACGTCGGCAACAAGGCCACCGACGCCTTCGCCAACGACCGCAAGCTCGCCGACTCCGACACCACCTGCCAAAACGGCGACCAGTCCACCCACTACTGGCCGGTGCTGCGCAAGCTGGACGGCACCTCGGAGCAGAAGCCGGGCGCCGGCCACGACGGCAACGTCGGCTCGGTGCTGACCCCGGCCTCGGTCAACCTCACCTTCCGCGGCAGCCAGAGCGGACAGGTCCGGGCGATGCCGCGCTTCTTGAAGATCATCACCGGTGACGCCAAGGCGTTCACCAACGGCACGAAGAACGCCAACGCCTCCTGGAGCTGCACCGGCTTCGAGGACCGTCAGCTCAAGGACAAATACCCGCTCTGCCCCGAAGGCTCCCAGGTCGTGCGCACCTTCGCCTTCCAGAACTGCTGGAACGGCCGCGACATCGACAGCGCCAACCACCGCGACCACATGGCCTTCTCGGACCAGAACGGCAACTGCCCCGGCGGCTTCACACCCGTCCCGCAACTCGTCCAGCGCATCACCTACGACGTCCCGCAGGGCAACAGCTTCGCCGTCGACAGCTTCCCCGAGCAGCTCCACAAACCGGTCACCGACCACGGCGACTTCATCAACGTGATGTCGGACGGCCTGATGAACCAGGCGGTCAACTGCATCAACAGCGGGCGTGAGTGCCGCTGACGCACCCTGGAGCGGGGGCCGGTCCGCGCACCGCGGGCCGGCCCCCGCCGCCGTGCCACGATCACCGGCACGAGCCCGCCCCACCGGCGACCCGGTAAGGTGGCAATCTTCGGGCGGCCCACGCACCCGGAGTCCCCGAAGGCGTACGCCATGACGCACCCCGACCGCACCGCCGGTGACGCACGACTGCGGCTGTCGGCCGCACTGGACCGCCTCGGCGCCGTCTTCCGCGGGATGACCGCCCACCCCGACGAGAGCAACTGCGAGTGCCACTGGGGCAGCGCGGAAGACCTCGCCCTGCTGAAGGTGCCGGACGCGGAGCTGGACCCCGACCTGCTCAAGCGCACCTGGCAGGCCGTCGACTGGACCTACAAGGCGGCGATGCTGCGTCGCATCCTGCCCCAGTTCGCCACGGCCCTGGCCGCCGGCCGCATCGAGCCCTTCTTCGGCATGGAGGAGGCCGGACGCGTCTTCCACCGCGCCGGGTGGCAGCAGTGGCCCGCCGACCAGGCCGCGGCCGTACGGGAGTTCCTCGACGCCTGGTGGGAGCGCACCCTCACCGACCCCGACCCCGCCGTGCCCGCGTACCAGGTGCTCGCGCTGACCGCCGAGGCGTCCGGCACCCCCACCCCCTGGCTCCGCACCTGGGAGAGGCACACCCACCCCACGGCCGACCGGCATCTGGCCCAGGTCGTGGACCAGTGGGAGTCCGAGCTGCTGCGCGACGAGCTGCCCTGGGACACCTGGCACGACAAGGAGGCCACCCGCACCGAGCTCGTGGCCTGGCTCCTGCGCCACGCCCCCGCCCGTCTGCGCTCCCACGGCGCCCCCGACGAACTGCTGCACCGGATACGACTGCTCGGCCTCACCGAACCCGACCGCTGGGACGACCCGCACTGGCCCGGTTTCTGATTCCTCCCCGGTGCGGTGATCGCCACATCGGCCTGATCTTTCTGTTCTTCCTGTTCTTCGCGGCCGTCCCCGCGTAGATTCCAGAGGTGGACTGGGGGACGCTCATGGCGACGGTCAGCGGTGGCTCGATCGCCATATCCGGCACGGTACTCGCCGACTATCTGCGGCACCGCCGCGAGGACGACCGCGGCGTGGGGGCACGCAGACGCGCGGTGTACATCGAGTTCATCCACGCCGCCGGAGCGTGCCATGCCCGGCTGCGGCAGATCGCACAGGACCCGGACGCCGAGCCCGATCCGGACGCGGCCGCCCGTGCGGCGATGGACGACTCCAAGATCCATGAGGTCCGCGAGAGCCTCTACATCGACGCGAGCACCGCCGTCGCCGGCGCCGGTCAGGCGATGTTCGAACGGCTCCGCGCCCTGCGGCGGGTCGTCGCCGAAGGGGCCGCGCAGGACTCACCGGCCTTCCACGACGCCTACCACCCCTACATCGGCGCGGTCTGGGCCTACCGGGTGGCCGTACGGCGAGAACTCGAGGGACAGCCCCTCTCCCCCGCGGAGTTCGGCTGGGACGACTGGGACGGCACCGACCGCTGCTCGGTCTGCCGGCGGGCCCCCGCTGCGCGCACGTAGGAGGACGGCCCTTCCTGTGGACGGCCCTTCTGCTGGACCGCCCCGTTCCGTCGCGGCGCACCGCGGTCCCGGGCGGGCGGCGGTGCCCGCCCGGGAGTCGGCTGAAGCGGGCGCCGCTACTGGAGCATGCCCTCGATGACGTCCGTGTCCGCCGAGGAGACACCGGTCGTGGTGATGCCGGACGCCGTGCCGGGCAGGCGGAGCGAGCCGTCGACGATGCCGGTGACGTACAGGTCGGCATGGCCGTCGCGATCGGTGTCGCGCAGCCGGACCGTGGAGCCGAAGCAGTCGTTCCACGCCACCGAGCCCGGAACGCCGGGGGTGTTGCGGGCGAACCACTGGGAGCCGGCGCCGGTGACGCCGTTCGGGCCGCCGCGCAGGACGTGGACCCCGCCCTCGGTCGTCTTCGCGCTGATCTGCTCCCCGAACACGCCGACCGCCAGGTCCCGGTAGCCGTCGCCGTCGACGTCGGCGGCCGAGAGGGAGGAGCCGAAGCTGTCCCCGGTCTCGGGGGTGCCGGCGACGCCGGTGGTGGCCTGGGTGATGCGGGCGCTGGCGGCGGGGCCGGTGGCCGAGCCGTACCAGAGCGAGACGCGGCCCTGGTAGTTGCCGTACATCATGCTGCCGACCGCGAGGTCCCCGTAGCCGTCCTTGTTGAAGTCGGCGATCACTCCCGCCCCTTCGGCGCCGTCCCCGTAGCCGTTGACCAGGCGCAGGGTCTTGCCGGAGGTCAGCGTGGCGCCGCCCTTGACGAACCAGGCGTCGGTACCGAACTCCGGAGCGTTCGCGAGCCCGACGACGACCAGGTCGGTGCTGCCGTCGCCGTTGACGTTCCCGGCGACCAGGGACCGGGCGTCGAGGCTCGCCGAGGACCTGTCGAGGGTGGAGACCGCACCGGCCACGCCGGACGGGGTGATCGGACCGCGGTAGACATACGTCTTGCCCGCGCTGATCGCGGCGAGGTCCTTCTTGCCGTCCCCGTCGAAGTCACCGACGGCCAGGTCCCGGCCGAAGTGGCCGTCGGACCGCTTGGCGCCCATGTTGGGGACCGCGGTGCCGCCGGAGAGGCCGCCCGCACCGCCCCACAGGATGGTGACGGAGCCCTGTTCGGTGCGCCCGTCGATGTCCTCGCCGTACGCCGTGACCGCCAGGTCCGCGTATCCGTCGGCGTTGAAGTCGCCGGGGGCCATGACGCCGCCGAACAGGTCGCCGTCCTCGTCGGCGCCGGGGACGCCGGGGCTGGACTGGTCGATCACCTGGGTCCGGGTACCGGGCCCGGTGGCGGTGCCGAAGGTGACCACAACGCCGCTGCCCGGGCTGTGGCCGGGCGAGTAGGTGGCGTAGTCGCGGTAGCCGTCGCCGTTGAAGTCGTCCGCGTACTTGGCTGCGGCCGCACTCGCGGGGGGTGCCGCGAGGACGGGGACGAAGGCCGCCACCAGAAGCGCCGCGCAGGCTGCGGGGCGTATGCGCATGAAATCTCTCCGATGTGTCCGTGCGACCGCCCGTGCGCCGGGGGATGTCCCGGGGGCACGGGGCGGTTGACGAACATCAGACACCGGGCGAGGGGGAAAGGTTGCCGCCCGACCGGTCCCGGTCGCGGGTGCGCGGGGCGCGGGGCCGGTGTGGCGTGCGCCGAGGGGTGGCCGGCGTCACGTCAGCGTGTGCGGGGCGAAGGACCCCGCCGGGTCATAGGCCGTTGACCCGGGCCTCCCGGGCCATGCCCAGGGGTCGGATGGAGGAGGCGACGGCGCGGGCCCGGCGGCCGGCGCGGGCCCGGTAGGAGCGGACATGGGCCATGAGCCGGCGGCTGCGGAGGGCCATTTCGAGTTCGAAGCGGGTACGGGGGTCGCGCAGGACCGGGCCGAAGAGCTTCTCGATCTGGCGCAGGCGGTAGCGGACCGTCTGCGGGTGGACGTGCAGGAGCTTGGCTGCTTCGGGCGCACCACCGCCCTCCAGCCAGGCCAGCAGGGTGACTTCGAGCCGTTCGCTCTGACGTGGCGTCAACTCCTCCAGGGGGCCGAGCCAGCGGGAGGTGAGGGCGTCGGCCAGGGACTCGTCCTGCAGGAGCAGCAGTGCCGAGAGATGGTCGTCGACGAAGGCGGGGCGGGTGTCCGGGCCGACCCGGCCGGGGGCCAGGGTGAGCAGATACCGGGCCCAGCGGAGGGAGGAGGCGGTGTCGGTGGCCGGGACGACGTGGCCGACGGCCGCGGCGCGGCCCTTGAGGGCCGCCTCCAGTCGGGGCCTGGTCTGGGTGGCCGGGTCCGGGACGAAGAGGCAGGTGTAGCCCTCGACGGTGCCGATCAGGGCGTGCCCGAGCGCGGCGGCGAGTTGGGGCGCCTCGGCGGGGGTGGCCAGGACGACGGCCTGGAGCGTGTCGGGGACGGGCCAACCGGCCGCCCGGGCGAGTTCGTGCAACCCGTCGTCCGGCGCCTCGCGTTGGCCGGCGAGGACGTCGAAGAGGTCCTGGCGGGCCCGTGCGACGGGCATCGGGGTGACGACGGACGATACCGCCGGACGTTTACTTTCCGACTCTTTCTGGTAACCCAGTACTGTCAGCAGGGCCTGTTCCAGGGCCCATTCGGCCTCTTCTATGGGGGTATCACCGAGAAGTGCGGCCAATGCGGGAAATCCGCGTTGCAACTCCGCGACCACCTTCTCGGCGAGATCCGGGAGTTCATTTCTGACTACCCGGGTCCACTCGCCTCGGGGACGCGACCAGATGCGGTCCAGCAGATCACACATCGCTACCTCGATCCTGGCGGGGATGCGGCTTGTTCAGTTCAGAGGGTGGGCGCCCCCGTGCGCCTGACTCGGCATCATCCGGAGTGACGCCGTGCGCCCGCGACGCCGGTGCAGGAATTTGTCACAGCGCGATAAACCTTACGAAAGCCTGAACGGGCTCGGAGATGCTTTTCCGCATCCGGATCACAGCCGGATCACGGCAAGATAACGCCCTGCGTATCCACCCGGTTACGGAATGTTTAGTGTTACCGGGGGTCACCCGTACAAATGCCGTCGGGCAAATACCACCGCAGGGAAATTTCAACGAAATTCGCATCCCGCACCCGTGCTCCGACACCGGGAGGTCCGATGTCCGCACCGCGTTTGCAGAGCCGCCAGAGCCGCCAGGGCCGCCGCGCGGCACACCGGGCCCGGCCCTCGCCGACCGTGCCCCGCCCCCGGCGCCCGCCGAAGGAACCCGGGCCGCCGGGCCGTTCGTCCGGCGGCTTCGCCTCAACCACCGTGCTGCGCCCCGCCCTTCCGGCCGCGCTGCTGCTCTTCATCGCCGTCACCCTGCACTCCGGCGCGATGGACACCCTGATGCAGTTCCTGGACTTCGGCGCCGGGGTGCTCGCCCTGGTCTCGCTGTCCGTCACCGTGCTGTGGGGACTGGCCGCCACCGACCGGATGGTGCTGCACTCCGGCCACCGGCTGCTCGCCCAGGCCGTGCACCGCGGCACGGGCGTCGCCGGACTCGGCTTCCTGGGCCTGCACATCTGGGTGAAGGTCGCCGAGGGGCACGTCGGTACGACCTCCGTCGCGGTGCCGTTCACCGACGGGGCGCGGCCGGTGCTCATCGGACTGGGCACGCTCGCCGCGTATGTGTTCGTCGCCGTCGCGGTGACCGGCGCGGTGCGCGGCGCGTTCACCGGCATCACCGCGTCCCGCTGGTGGCGGGCGCTGCACATGAGCGCGTATCTCGCCTGGGGCCTGGCCCTGGTGCACGGCCTGAAGTCGGGCCGTGCGGCGGCCGGCTGGGCCGTCGCCGGATACGCCGTATGCCTGGTCGCGGTCGCCGTACGGCTGGCGCTGCGGCTGCGTGATTCCCGCAGGAACTCAGGAGAACTTTCATGACCGCCCCCGCCCCCACCCAACTACTGCCGGCGCTGCCCGGACCCGAACCCGTGCCGACGCTGGCGTCCTTCGGCCCGCCGCGGCTGCTGGCCGGGCTCGACGAGACGCCGCGCATGGACCGGGTGGCGCATCTGGCCCGGCACGGCAGCCTCCCCCAGCTCTCCTCCCAGGAGCTGGTGGCGCTGGCGGAGGACACCGATCTGCGCGGCCGCGGCGGCGCGGGCTTCCCCTTCGCCCGCAAGCTGACCGCCGTGATGGACGGGATGCGGCGCGCCGACGGCAAGGGCGCCGTGGTCGTCAACGGCAGCGAGGGCGAGCCCAGTTGCCTCAAGGACACCGCGCTGCTGCTGCACGCGCCCCATCTGGTGATCGACGGCGCCCTGCTGGCCGCCGAGGCGCTGGGCGCGCAGGAGGTCGCCATCGGGGTGACCCGCAAGGACGTCGAGCGGTCGGTGCGGCGGGCGATCGGCGAACGCGGCCCGGTCCGGCCGGCCTTAAAGGTCACGCTGCTGACCGAGCGGTTCGTCACGGGCGAGGGCACCGCGATGACCAACGGGCTGGGCGGCGGCCCCGGACTGCCCTCGGGCCGCAAGGTCCGCTCCAGCGAGCGCGGTCTGAACGGCGTGCCGACCCTGCTGTCGAACACCGAGACCTACGCCCAACTCGCCGTGGCCGCCCGGCTCGGCGCGCTCGGCTACCGCAACACGGGGCTGCCCACGGAGCCCGGCACGCTGCTGCTGACGGTCGGCGGCAGCATGGTCGTGGAGGTCCCCTACGGGGTGCAGCTCAACCGGGTCCTCGCGCTGTGCGGGTCCGACCCGGGGCTGGGCGTCCTGCTCGGCGGCTACCACGGCACGTTCATCTCCCCGGAGGACGCCCGGACCGCGACCCTCTCCCGGGAGGCGCTGACCGCCTACGGCGCCGTGCTCGGCGCCGGTGCGGTGCTGCCGATCCCGTACGACACCTGCCCGGCGGGCGAGACCGTACGGGTCGCGCAGTGGATGGCCGCCGAGTCGGCCGGCCAGTGCGGCCCCTGCGTGCTGGGCCTGCCCGCGCTCGCCGACGAACTCGCCCGCGCCGTACGGGGCGGCGGCGAGGCCGCCCTGGACGCCGTGCGGGCCCGGATGCGGGCCGTGGAGAAGCGCGGCGCCTGCAGCCACCCGGACGGCACCGCGCGCTTCGTCGCCTCGGCTCTCGCCGCCTTCCCCGAGGAGTTCGAGCGGCATGCGCAGGGGTTCGGGTGCGGCCGCCCGGTGACCGGGGCGCTGCCGGTCACCGGGCACCAGCCGCCACCGTCCACCACGGCCGCGCCGGCGCCGTCGACCGCCCCGCCGCAGGAACGGCTGCTGGTCGACTGGACGCTGTGCCGCGGCCACGGCCTGTGCGCCGATGTGGTGCCCGGTGTCGTCAAGCTCGGACCGGACGGCTACCCGGAGCGGGCCAGCATGCCGCTGCCGGCCCGGATGCGGCGCCGCGCGCAGCTCGCGGTGCGCCGCTGCCCGGCGCTGGCGCTGCGGGTGCAGGGCGGCAACTGACCGGTCCCGCACGGTTTTTCGGCGGGCCGGCAAAAAACCCGGCGCCGGTTGAACACCGGACACCCCGCGGCGCGTATTCCCCGGGCGACGGCACCCGCCGGCGAACAGGCGACGGCGACCCGCCCAGCAAGCGACACCATCAGCAACCGCAGAGGAGACACCATGATCACTCGACGTCGTGCGGGACTCGCGGCCGCCGCGGCCGCCACCCTGGCGCTCACCGCCGCCTGCGGCAGCAGCGGCAACCAGAGCTCCGGCACGCCCACCACCGACACCGTCCAGCCGGCCGGCCAGGGCACCAGCGACTACGGCTACGGCTCCTCCGGCTCCGGCCAGGGCGACGACGGATACGGCGGCCAGGCCGGCGGCGACAGCGGCAAGGAGACGAAGGCCGGGCCGAGCGCCGGGGCGCTGGCGCTGCACCAGGACGCCAAGCTCGGCCCGGTCGTCACCGACGCCAAGGGCATGACCCTCTACCGCTTCGACAAGGACACCCCCGACCCCGCCAAGTCCAACTGCTCGGGCTCCTGCGCCACCACCTGGCCGCCGGTCCCCGCCGACGGCGCCACGGCCCCCGCCGGCATCGCCAAGAGCGCCCTGGGCTCGGTCACCCGCGCCGACGGCGTCAAACAGCTGACCATCGGCGGCTGGCCCGCCTACCGCTACGCCAAGGACACCAAGGCCGGCGACACCAAGGGCCACGGCGTCGGCGGCACCTGGAACGCGCTGGCCGCCGATGGCAAGAAGGCCGGCACCCAGCCGCCCGCCGACGTCTCGGTCCTCAACCAGCCCGAGCTGGGCGAGATCCTCGTCGACGGCAAGGGCCGGACCCTCTACCGCTTCAACAAGGACAGCGCCTGGCCGATGAAGTTCGCCTGCAACGACGCCTGCCTGGACACCTGGAAGCCCGCCAAGCCCGCCGACCGCTCCAAGCTCACCGGTATCGCCCCCAAGCTGATCTCCACCGTCACCCGCCCCGACGGCATCAAGCAGCTGGCCGTGGACTGCTGGCCGGTCTACTGGTTCACCGGCGACAAGCAGCCCGGTGACATCACCGGCCAGGGCAAGATGGGCCTGTGGTTCGCGGTCTCCAAGGAAGGCAAGAAGATCACGACGCCGGCGAACTGACCGGAGCGTCCCGCACCGGGCCACCACCTCGGGGGAACTCGTCCTCCAGCGCCAGCACCTCGGCGTCCGGCCGCTCGTCGCGCTCGCGCGGCCCCAGCCAGGTGACCGCCAGCGCCACCGCCGTGTTCACGGCGAGCCCGACGATCCCGGCGTTCATCCCCCACACCGGGTCGTGTCCCCCGAAGACCAGGACACAGACCAGAGCGAAGCCCGCCACCAGGCCGCTCACCGCGGCGTACAGCGTCAGCCGCCGCCACACCAGCCCCAGCAGCACCATCGGCACGAGCTGCGCCATGCCCTCGTACGAGATCAGCGACAGCCGGACGAGAGTGTGGGGGGCGGTGTAGGTCAGCAGCAACGCCACCGTGCCGGCCGCCACCACCACCAGCTGGGACCACAGCTTCTGCCGTCCACCCGCCGCCCGTTCCTCCCCGGAGGTCCCTCGGGCTGCACCCCTGTTGAGCCGGGGGATCGCCCCCAGGACGCTCCTCCCCCACATCGTGCCGATGACCAGCATGAACACGGCCATCGGCACGATGGAGGAGAGGGCGGCGGCCACCCCGATCAGGCCCACGGCCCAGGCCGGGAGGGAGTCCACCACCAGCTTGAACAACGCGAGATCGGAGTCCGCGCCGGTCAGACCCGGCACCACGAACAGCGCCGCCATGCCCAGCAGCATCGGCACGAACAGCAGCACGTTGTAGAAGGGGAGGTACATCGCGTTGCGGCGCAGCGCATCGGCGTTGCGGGCGCCGAGGTAGCCCGCCACGGTCGTCGGGAAGATCACCACCGTCAGGGAGTTGACGACGGCGGTGGTGGCGAACCACAGTCCGCCCAGCCCGCCCGAGGCATGGCCGGGGAAGGTCAGCCACTGCGGCTTCTCGGCGACGATCCGGTCGAGGAAGGGCCCGTAGCCGTCGAAGTAGTGCAGCGGGACGTAGCCGACGAGGAAGCCGAGGGTGCCGATGACCAGGACGTCCTTGAGCACCGAGACCCAGGCGCTGCCGCGCAGCCCGCTGACCACGACGAAGCCGGTGGTGACCGCGAAGCCGAGGAAGTAGGCCCAGCCGAGGCTGATGGCGCCGTAGGAGATCGTCGAGACGACCACGCCCATGCCGGTGATCTGGAGCTGGATGTAGGGCAGCAGGCAGACGGTGGCGAGCAGGGCGACGGCGGCGCCGAGCCAGGGCCGGCCGTAGCGGTGCGCGACGATGTCGGTGAGGCCGACCAGGCCGTGCCGGCGGGCGTAGGCCCACAGCATCGGCCCGACGACATAGCCGATCGCATAGCCGCAGGACATGTAGGCCGGCACGAAGAGCACGGGGGCACCGAAGTTGTAGCCCCAGCCGGCCGCGCCGAGGTAGCTGAAGCTCGTGTAGCTCTCCCCGGCCATCAGCACCCAGATGAAGACGGTGCCCAGGCTGCGGCCGCCCACCGACCACTCCGCCAGGCCGCCGCCGGATCCCCTGCCCCGCACCGCGAGCAGCCCCAGGACCACGGTGAGCACCATGAAGCCGCCGAACACGGCGGTGGCGACCGCGGCGTTCACGAGCCCTCCCCGCCCGGGCCCCGCCCGAGGTCGCCGCGCCGCGCCAGCCACACCGACAGCGGGGTGGCGAGCGTCGCCAGCAGCATCCACACGACCAGGAACGGCAGTCCCATCACGGTCGGTGTCACCCGGTTCACCAGCGGCAGCACCGCCAGGAACAGCACATAGGGCAGCAGCAGCCACAGCAGCGCCGGGCGCTTTCGGGAGCCCGGGGGTCGACCGCCGGAGGACTCGTCTCGCACGTGAGCCAACCCTAGAGGACCCGCCTCGGCGCTCACCGCGGCCGTGTCGAGCGCAACACGCCCCAGACCACCAGCCGGTAGGCGGAGCTGTAGGCGGGCGTACAGGTCGTCAGGGTCAGATAGGCGCCGGGCGCGGTGAAGCGGTAGGCCGGGTGCACGCCGCTGTGCGGCACCGCGGCGAGCACCGTGCCGTCGCCGGGGGTGGTCCGCGGCAGGACGCGCACCACGGCGTAGGTGTGGCGGGCCTCGGCGGTGTCGAGGACGACGGTGTCGCCCGGCCGCAGCCGGTCGAGGTGACGGAACGGCTCACCGTGCGTGTTGCGGTGCCCGGCCAGCGCGGCGTTCCCGGCCCCGCCCGGCTGGGCGGTGTGCGGGTAGTGGCCGACATAGCCCCTGTTGAGGACCGCGGCCTTGCCGGTGCCCTCGGCGACGGGCGCGATGACGCCGATCCGCGGGATGCGCAGGACGGCGTAGGCGAGGTCCGGCGGGGGCCGGCCGGCGGTGCGGCGGTGGAGCGCACCGGGCGGCGGGGTGCGCGCGCCGGCCCGCGGCGCCCGCGCCCCGTCGTCGTCGGGCCCCGGGGCCGCGGCCGAGGACGGCGGCCCGGTCCGCCACTGCCGCTCCAGCCGCGCCACCTGGTCCTGCGCCGTGTACCGGGCCTGACGGTTGGTCCACCACAGCTGGTGCACGACGAGCAGCAGCAGGACGACGCCGAGCGTCACGGCCAGCTCCGCGCCCGTCCACAGCGCCCGCACGGCGCGGGGGCGACGGGTTCGCCGCCCCTGTACGACCACCGGTATCCGCTCCCGCACGCGGGCACGGTAGGCCCTCGGGCCGCAGGTCGCCAGAGCAAGCGCGCCCCGGCCGGGGGATCAGCCGCCGAGCGCCTGGGAGACGGTGTAGATGGCAAGGCCGGCCAGCGCGCCGACGACCGTGCCGTTGATCCGGATGAACTGCAGGTCGCGGCCGATGTGCGCCTCGATCTTCTTCGAGGTGTGCTCGGCGTCCCAGCCGGCGACGGTGTCGGTGATCAGCGCGGTGATCTCGTCCTGATACGTCGTCACCACATAGACGGCCGCGCCCTCCAGCCAGCGGTCCACCTTGCCCTGCAGCCGCTCCTCGTCGGCCAGCCGCCGCCCCAGGGACAGCAGCGCCGCCCGCACCCGCAGCCGCAGTTCGCTGCGCTCGTCCTCGGCGGCGGCCACGATCATCGCGCGGACCGAGCCCCAGGCCGAGGCGATCAGGTCCTGCACCTCGCCGCGGCCCAGCACCTCCGACTTCAGCCGCTCGACCCGGGCGCGGGTGTCCGGGTCGGACTGCAGATCGCCCGCGAAGTCCCGCAGGAAGCGGTCGATCGCGCCGCGGGCCGGATGCTCGGGCATGTCGCGCATCTCGGTGACGAAGCGCAGCAGTTCCCGGTAGACCCGGTCGCCCACCTTGCGGTCGACGAACCGCGGGGTCCATCCGGGA
The DNA here is from genome assembly GCF_042749045.1 of Streptomyces sp. NPDC059008. Classification (NCBI taxonomy): domain Bacteria; kingdom Bacillati; phylum Actinomycetota; class Actinomycetes; order Kitasatosporales; family Streptomycetaceae; genus Streptomyces; species Streptomyces sp. NPDC059008. Next base: position 18,320 of record NZ_JBHYJC010000074.1, read on the forward strand.
GCGCCGCCGGAGACCGCCGACATCACCGAGTCGCCGTGCTCGACCAGCCAGTCGTGGGCGCGGGCGACGACCAGGTCCACCACCCGCTTGTGGCCGCCCTCGGCCACGACCTTCTCCAGCATCGTGCCGATGCCGGGGGCGATCTCCTGGGCGTCGGCACGCCGGGTGATGGCCTCGCCGACCACCGCCTGCACATCGGAGTCGCGCAGCACGGTCAGCGCGCCGCGCAGCGCGGTGGACACCTCGGCGGTGACCCGGTCGGCGTTCTTCGGCTCGGCGAGCCAGCCGCCGAGCCGCCGGCCGATGCCGACGGAGCGCAGCCGGCGCCGTACGACCTCGCCGGACAGGAAGTTCTCGCCGACGAAATCACCCAGGCTCCGACCCAGTTGGTCCTTCTTCGTCGGGATGATGGCAGTGTGCGGGATCGGCAGCCCCATCGGCCGCTTGAACAGCGCGGTGACCGCGAACCAGTCGGCCAGCGCACCGACCATCCCGGCCTCCGCGGCCGCCGCGACGAACCCCGTCCAGCCGCCCGCTCCGGCGCCCTGGGCCACCTTCGCCAGGGCGTAGACCAGGGCGACGGCCAACAGCAGGCCGGTGGCCAGCGTCTTCATCCGGCGGACGCCGCGCCGCCGCTCCTCGTCGGCCACCCCGAAGGCGAAACCGCCGCCCGGCACCGCCCGACCGCCCGGGGCGGCACCCGACACGGGGCCCGGTGACCCGTTCGGCGCATTGCCCGCTTCCATCCGTTCCATCCGCTCCACCGCTCCCACCGTGCCCCCCGCCCTCCGTACGGCCCCTCGCGCGCCGCGCGTCCGGCCGCCGATCCGACCGTATGTCCCACTGTGACCTACTCCTGGAACGAACCACGAGTTCCCCGCGTCCATGCCAAGGCGACATCGAGCGGGCCGCCGGGCGGCTCCCCGGGGGTCCGTGGGATCATGAGGGACCGATCGGACCGCAACGGTGCCGCTGATCATCCGCTGCCCTTGCCCGCCCGGAGCCTGCCGCTCCGCTTTCCTCAGGAGACCGCTCCCGCATGAAGAAAAGTGTGGGTTACGCGCTGCTCGCCGGTCTGGCGGCGTTGGTGGTGCTGATCTCGACGGCGATATTCATCGGATTCGGCGGCGAGGACGACGAGCCCCGCGCCTCCTCGCACAAGCCGCGCGACCCCGCGGCACCCGCGGTCTCCGGGCAGTGGGTCGGCACCTGGTCGGCGGCCGCGGCCGCGGCCGAGCCCGGCACGCTGGACGGCTATGCGGGCATGTCGATACGCAATGTCGTCCACACCAGCGTCGGCGGGTCCGGCGCCCGCATCCAGCTCTCCAACCTCTTCGGCACCCGCCCGCTGGTGGTCAGCCACGCCTCGGTGGCGCTGGCCGCGGCCCCCAGCAACCCCACCGCCGCGGACGGCACCATGCGCCGGCTGTCCTTCGGCGGCAAGCCCGCGGTGACCATTCCGGCGGGCGGCGCGGTCACCAGCGACCCCGCCCGGCTGAAGGTGCCCGCCGACGCGGACCTCCTGGTCACCACCTACTCGCCCTCCCCCTCGGGGCCCGCCACCTACCACCCGTACGCCCGGCAGACCTCCTACCTGGCGCGCGGCGACCGCACCGAGGACGCCACCGGCGCCGCCTACACCGAGCAGAGCCCGTACTGGCGCTATCTGACCGGCGTGGACGTCTGGAGCACCGAGGCGACGGGCACGGTCGTCGCCATCGGCGACTCGATCACCGACGGCATCACCTCCACGGCCGGCGCCAACCACCGCTGGACGGACTACCTCGCCGCCCGCCTGCGCACCGAACCCGGCGCGCCCCGCTACGGCGTCCTCAACCAGGGCATCAGCGGCAACCGCCTGCTGGTCAACGGCAGCAAGTTCTCCCCGAACAACGGGCCCAGCGTGCTCTCCCGCCTGGACCGCGACGCCCTCTCCCGCACCGGTGTGAAGGCCGTGGTCGTCGAGATCGGCCTCAACGACCTCTTCAAGACCCCGCGCCAGCTCGACCCGCAGAAGATCGTCGCGGGCATGCGGCAGATCGTCCGCGAGGCACACGCCCGCGGCCTGCGCGTCACCGGCTCGACCCTTACGCCGTTCGGTGGACACCGCGGTTACTCCACCCAGCTGAATTCCGTCCGCGAGCAGGTCAACCGGATCATCCGCTCCGGCACGGTCTACGACGAGGTCGTGGACTTCGACAAGGCCCTGCGCGACCCCGCGTCCCCGGTCCGCCTCCGTCCCCTCTACGACTCCGGCGACCATCTGCACCCCAGCGACGAGGGCTACCGCGCGATGGCCGACGCCCTTGATCTGGACCACCTTCGGCAATCCGCGCCTACCTCGCTGTAACGCTCGGGTCACGCCCCACGTTGTCGGCTTTCCCGCCGTGGTGGTTCTTCCCCGTGGCGCCTGGCGGCGGGCTGGTGCCGCTGCGCGGGGCGTTTTCGGGTGCGGGTGCGGCCCTCCGGGCTTCGTCCTGCGGTCCGCCCCCTCCCGTGGGTGGTGGGGAGGGTCGGTTGCGGCCGTCGTCGATGCTGCCGGACCCTCACCATCGTGGCCGGGCGCCGTGGCGGCAGGGGAGGGGCGGCAGCGGACCACCGAGGTGCGCCCCCACCGGCCTCCTCTCCTCCCCACCACGGGAGGGGGCGGGTCGGAGGGGTAGGGGTGTGGGACGTAAAGCGCAGCAGTCCCACACCC
>NZ_JBHYJC010000075.1:0-20802 GCF_042749045.1 Streptomyces sp. NPDC059008
ATCCGGGACCTCGACCTGCTGCGCCCGATCTACTCCCAGACCGCCGCCTACGGCCACTTCGGCCGTGAGCTGGAGGACTTCACCTGGGAGCGCACGGACCGCGTGGAGGCCCTGCAGAAGGCTGTGGGGATATGAAGGGGGGCCGGGAGCCTGTGACTTCGCCACGCCCGCGCGCGTCGCTCTCCTGGGATGACGGCACGATCGTTGTGGTTGATCAGCGGGCATTGCCGGGTGAGTACCGGATGCTGCGCTTGGAAACTGTGGACCAGGTGGTTGACGCGATCACCTCGCTCGCGGTGCGCGGAGCGCCCGCCATCGGCTTGGCCGGTGCCTTGGGCGTGGCGCTGTCCGCGTACCGCCACTGCTCGGACGGTATGACCGACGAGGCGGCGGTAAGGTCCGATGCCGCGCGCCTGTCCTCGGCCCGGCCCACGGCCGTCAACCTGGCGTGGGCTGTCCGGCGGGCCGTGGGGCGGCTTGCCGAGGGGCCCGAGGCCGTCCTCGCCGAGGCCATGACCATGCTGGACGAGGACGCCGTGGTCAACCGGACCGCCGCGGAACGCGCGGCCGACCTGGTGGAGGCGCAGTTCCCGGGCGAGCCGGTGCGCCTTCTCACCCACTGCAACACCGGTCGCCTGGCGACCGCCGCGGTCGGCACCGCGCTCGGCGCGATCATCGAGCTGAGCGAGCGGGGTCGGGTCACCGAGGTGCTCGTGGACGAGACCAGGCCGCTGCTCCAAGGCGCGCGGCTCACCGCATGGGAACTGGGGGAGGCCGGGGTGCCCTACCGCCTGTGCGTGGATTCCGCCGCGGCCGCGGCCATGGCCCAGGGGTTGGTGGACTGCGTGCTAGTGGGGGCCGACCGCATAGCCGCCAACGGGGACGTGGCCAACAAGATCGGCACGTACGGACTCGCGGTCGCCGCGGCACGGCACGGCATCCCCTTCGTGGTCGTCGCTCCCGAGTCCACCTGGGACCGCGAGCTTGCCGATGGCTCGGGGATCGTGGTCGAGGAGCGCGCGAGCACCGAAGTGACGGACTTCGCCGGCGTTGAGGTCGCGCCCGCCGGTGCCGCGGTCTTCAACCCCGCCTTCGACGTCACCCCGGCGGAGCTGATCACCGCGATCGCCTCGGAGGACCAGGTGTTCCGGCCCCAGGTCTCGCAGGGCACGAGTCCGGGTGCCGGCTCACTCGGCGAGGTGCCCGCATGACCGACGAGTGGGTCGACGCAGCCGTACGCCGACGCGCAGGAGGCCAACTCGCCGCGTTCTCCAGGGCCTTGTACGAGCGGGGCTGGATGCCCGGCACCGCGGGCAACCTCTCCGTGCGTCTGCCCGGCAGCGGAACCGCCCTGATCACCGCCAGCGGCCGGGACAAGGGGGACATGACCGAGGCGGACATGGTCGCCGTGTCCGCGGACACGGGCGAGGAACTGGCCCAGGAGCGGTTGCGGGCATCGGCCGAGACCACGATCCACTCCGCTGTCTACCGGACCACGCACGCAGACGCCGTCATCCACGTCCATTCCCCGTACGCCACCGCCGTCGCCTGCCGCGCCGGCGACCGAACGCGCGTCACCCCGTTGCGCATCGAGCGGTTCGAACTGCTCAAGGGCCTGGGCCTGGCCGATCCGGCGCGAACCGAGGTGCCGGTCTTCCCCAACTGGCCGGACGTGCCACGCATCGCCTCGGACGTCGCCGGCCATCTGGCCGCCACACCCGACGCACCACCCGGCCTCCTCATCACCGACCACGGCATCACCACCTGGGGCCGCGACCTCGCCCAGGCCCGCAACCGACTCGAATGCCTGGAATCGATCTGCCAACTGCTGCTCCTCACTGGATCCACCCGCTGACCACAGAAGGAAAGGAAGCCCGCTCTCATGACGCTGCTTCAGGTCATGCCGGAGGACGCACCCGAGAGCGTCCTGCTGCGCACCCACGACCACGGGCGCATCGCCGAAACCCTGCGCGACTGCTCGGTGTCCTTCAGCCGCTGGCCCCTGCGCGGCACCGTCGCGCCGGGCACCAGCCAGGAGGAGGTGCTGGCCCGCTACCGCACCGAAGTCGATGAACTGTGCGCGAGGCAGGGGCTGGGACTCGTCGACGTGGCCCAGCTCCACCCTGAGGAGGGCCCCGAAGGGGAGGAGCGGGCGGCCAAGGCGCGCTCCACCTTCCTGGAAGAGCACCGGCACGCCGAGGACGAGGTGCGATTCTTCGCCCACGGAACCGGGTGCTTCTACCTGCACCTCGACGGACGGGTACATGCGGTGGTGTGCGAGGCAGGTGACCTGCTGTCCGTACCGGCCGGCACACGCCACTGGTTCGACATGGGCCCGCGGCCGGAGTTCGCCGCGATCCGGTTCTTCGAGAAGGAGGACGGCTGGGTCGGCGACTTCACCGGCGACCCCATCGCCCAGCGCTTCCCCCGCCTGGATGCTCTCCTCGCGCCGCAAGCGGCCACCGACACGGCCACGGGAGGGACGACATGATCGAGGTGCCGGCCCGGGCGGTAGTCCTGGACATCGAGGGGACCACCGGCTCCGCCTCCCACGTGCACGACGTGCTCTTCCCCTACGCCAGGGAACGCTTCGCCGACTGGTTCTCGGGCCACCGCGGCGAACGTCGGTGGACGGAGCTGATGGAAGAGATCCGGACCCGCACCGGCGATCCCCGGCTCAACGAGTACGAGGCCGTAGCGGCGCTGGTCACCTGGTCCGACCAGGACGTCAAGGAACCGCCGTTGAAGAGGATCCAGGGGCTCATCTGGGCCGAGGGCTATGCCGGCGGCGCGCTGTCCGGGCACGTCTACGACGATGTGCCCCCGGCTCTCGCCCGATGGCAGGAGCGGGGTATCGATCGCTACATCTACTCCTCGGGGTCGGTGGCCGCGCAGCAGGACTGGTTCGCGCACAGCAGCCACGGCGACCTGAGCGGACTCCTGAACGGCTACTTCGACCTGTCCACCGCGGGAGGCAAGCGAGACCCGGAGTCGTACCGGGTGATGACCCGAGCCCTTGGCGTCCCCGCGGACGACACGCTCTTCCTCAGCGACGTGGGCGAGGAACTGGACGCGGCAGCCACAGCGGGCTGGCGGACCGTAGCCGTACGGCGCCCCGGAGACCCGCGCGGCCCGAAGGCGGCCGGACACCCGACGGTCCCTTCCCTGGACGACGTACGACTGCACCAACGAACAAGAAACGGAAAGGGAGTACGGGCATGAGCGTCAGCGACAACACCCCGAGGGCCGAGATCGGAGTGATCGGAGGAAGCGGCTTCTACGAACTGCTCACCGACGCGGAAGAGGTCCACGTCAGCACGCCGTACGGCCGGCCCTCCGATGCCCTCATGCTGGGCACGGTCGCGGGCCGCCGGGTGGCATTCCTGCCCCGGCACGGCCGAGGACACCGCCTCCCACCACACAAGATCAACTACCGGGCGAATCTCTGGGCCCTGCGCTCCCTGGGCGTGCGCCAGGTCCTGGCTCCCTGTGCGGTCGGCTCCCTCCGGCGCGAGCTGGGGCCGGGCACCATCGTGGTACCCGACCAGTTGGTGGACCGGACCAGCGGCCGGATACAGACCTTCTACGACGAGGGTGCGGTCCATCTCTCGTTCGCCGACCCCTACTGCGAGGACGGGCGCCAGGCGCTCCTGAAAGCAGCCGCGGCAACAGGGATCGAGGCCGTCGACGGCGGCACGATGGTCGTGGTGGAGGGGCCCCGGTTCTCCACCCGCGCCGAGTCGCAGTGGTTCGCCGCGGCCGGCTGGTCGCTGGTGAACATGACCGGGCATCCCGAGGCCGTCCTGGCCCGTGAACTCGCCCTCGGCTACGCCGCCGTGGCCCTGGTGACCGATCTCGACGCGGGCATCGACGCGGCGGAGAGCGTTGCCCAGGAGGACGTCTTCAAGGTGTTCGCCGAGAACACGGAGCGCCTGCGCCACCTTGTCCTTGAGGCCATCGGCCGGCTCCCCGAAACCGGCGGCTCCTCGGCCGCGCGGGCGCTCGACGGGCTGACTTTGCCCTTCGATCTGCCCTGAGCCCGGGTCACACGGGAACGGGGCGGCCGGACCCCGCGTACAGGGTGTTCGGGAAGCTGAGCGTGCGGTAGACGGCCACATTGCCCGCCAGCTCCGAGCACGCCTGCGCCGCCGCGGAGACGCGGTGGGTGTACGTGGGGTCCGTGGCGTCCAGTAGCACTCCCAGCGTGGTACCGCTGTGCCCGACGGCCACTCCCAGTCCGCCGACCTCGCGGCAGATCTCACGCATGGGCTCCAAGGAGCACTTGTGGCGAAGTGCCTGATTCATCAGAGCACTTCGGGTCGCGATCCTGCCCACCTCAGCCAGGTCCCGCCTGTGTACGGCGTCGGCGAGACCGTCCAGCAGGCGGGCGTATTCGTGTCGGTCCGCTGTGGTGAAGGGCTTGGGGATGCGGTTGAAGTCAACGGTGTCGACCGAGCCGCCTTCGTCGATCCCCACCACCCCCATGGTCGGCAGGGATCCGAGGACGGCACGCAGCCGCACCGTGCGGTGGTGAAAGGCGACGATCGCCGGGTAGAGCACCCCGTCGGTGGGTTCGATGCGCGCCAGCAGCCGCTCGATCCGGGAGGCCGGCATCTCGACATCCAGCGCCTGGCCCACCGCCCGCGCGGTGGCGACCAGGTCGGCGGAGGAGCTGGCCAGTCCCTTGCCCTCCGGGATCACGCTGTTGACGGTCAACAGCCCTCCCGTCGCCTGCGGTGCCTCCTCAAGGATCATGCAGGCCAGGCGGCGGGCCTTCGTCTTCTCGGGCGGCCGGACGATCAGTTCGCCGGAGTCGGGGTTCTGCCGGAAGGTGGCCATGGTCCACCGGGCGACCGGCAGCGTCACGAGGAAGTCCCCGTCCCTCTCCGGCAACACGCCCTGGAGCAGTTCACCGAAGGTCCCGAAGGCGGTACCCACTCCCGTTCCCGTCGGTACCTGTCGCGGCAGACGAGGTCGCGACCCGACCTCCTGGAACAGCTTCACGAAACTCCTCTCCATTTCTTCCGGGCCGTCGATTCACCCGCCGCAACAGGGCGAAGGGGGGGAGCCAGTTGGCGGCTTGCCCGGACGTGCGCTGCGGTTCGGTGGCGTCGCGCAGCGGGTCCGGATCGGTGGGCGCCAAGGGCTGGCGGAGCATCAGTCGAAAGTGATAATCATTTTTACCTGAGCTTGATGGCGGAGGGCAAGCCGGCGCCCCGGGTTTGCGGCATGTCGTCGAACGACCCCCTGGTCGGACCGGAGGCGGGATGCCGCCGCCGGCGGGTGGGCGGCTGGTCGACCTTGACAATCATTTTCATTTACGTGATGCTCTCGGCTCGTGTCGCCCGTCCCTGCCGAGCACGAGGAGGAAGCATGAGCGAGCAGAACCGCGGCCGGACTACGGCTGGTTCGGACATCTCCGCCCACGCGGAATCGACATCGCGGTGCGGTTCTTCGGCCAGATCATCCAGCGCGATCTGCTGACGGACGACGGCGAGATCTACCTGATCGTCTCCAACACCGCGGAAATGCGGGACATCATCCACCACGCCATCGAGTCCGGATTCACCCCAGAGGTCATCCACCGGCAGACCTGGGACACGGACAATGTCCAGACCTACCTGTTCAAGCTGCGTCGACGCAGAGCCGCTTGACGGGGAGACGGAAATGTACGAACACATAGCAGAAGCAGTCAAGAAGCCCGATCTCATCGCCCTGCAGCCGGACTTGGTCTGTCTCCGGTTCGAGACGATGAAGATCTATTCGGCTCTGGGGGCGGTCCGCCACCTCCTGGAGTCCGGTGCCGTCAAGCCTGGCGACACACTCATCGACAGCTCGAGCGGCATTTACGCGCAGGCATTGGCACTCGCCTGTCACCGGTACGGAATGAAGTGCCACATCGTGGGTTCCACGACCGTGGACCGGACCCTGCGCGTGCAGCTGGAGATACTCGGTGTCACGCTGGAGCAGGTCAGGCCGTCGAAGAACCTGCGCCTGGACCAGGAACTGCGGGTGCGGCGCATCGCGGAGATCCTTGAGGAGAACCCGTCGTACCACTGGATGCGGCAGTACCACGACAGCATCCACTACTACGGCTACCGCGACGTGGCCGAAGCGATCGACCAGCAGGCGCCTGCCGGACCGCTGACCCTGGTGGGCGGAGTGGGCTCGGGGGCTTCGACCGGCGCCATCGGTACGTATCTGCGCGAGGCGGGCCGGGAGGTGTCCCTGGTCGGCGTTCAGCCATTCGGTAGCGTCACCTTCGGCTCGGAGCACGTTTCGGACCCGGACATGATCATTGCCGGGATCGGCAGTGCCATCGAATTCGAGAACGTCCGGCACAAGCTGTACGACAGGATTCACTGGGTCAACTTCGACTGCGCGCTTTCCGGCGCTGTGGAACTCCTCCGGGCCAGCGGTATCTTCGCCGGTCTGTCGACCGGTGCGGCCTACCTCACCACCTTGTGGGAACGCCGAAGAGACAGTTCCCGCACGCACGTCTTCATCGCCGCCGACACAGGCCATCGCTATGTCGAAAGCGCCTATGCCAAGCACGCGGAAGCCCAGGACGTCGACACTCTGAAGCCGCACGAAATCACCGGCCTTGAAGAGCTGAGACACCCCTGGTCGACGACTTCGTGGACCGACCTCCGCGCTTCGCGCGAGAGCTGAGTACCGCGCCTCAGGGACCCCGCTTCCAGCGGACCGATTTCCCTCACCGCACCACCACCATCACGACGAGAGAACCTGAAATGTCACACGCCAAGCCGCAGACAGTTGCGGAACTGACCGACGCCATCCTCTCCGGCGCTTACGGCCCCGATCCGAAGGACCTGGCGGTCACGAGCGCGTTCTGGCTCTACCACACGACCCGGCTGGCCGGGAGCGAGGTCACCTACCACAACCACTACCTCGTGCTCCGGGTGGGACAGTCCTTCGGCGCCTGCTCCTTCGAGGCCGGTGAACTCGCCCCGGACTTCTGCGAGAACGCCTCCGGCTACACATTGGACACGCTGCTCCGCAACGAGTCGACGCCCGTCCGTATCGCCGCCCTCGACGCCTACCTCTCCCAGGTGCAGCCGCACCGGGAGGCAGCAGAGGCCGAGACCGTCACACTGCCCCTGGGAACGCCGGAGGTCCGCGCCCGCGCCCGGGACGCCTCCATCGCCGGTCTGCTCGACATCGAGCCGGGCGCCAAGGTGGCGCTCATCGGCGTGGTCAACCCACTGGTCGCCGCGATACGCGACCGGGGCGGCGTCTGCCTCCCCTGTGACCTGAACCTGCGCACCACCCAGTGGGGCGAGGAGGTCAGTGACGACATGACCGAGGTGCTCAAGGAAGCCGATGCGGTGGTGGTCACCGGCATGACCCTGAGCAACGGCACGTTCGACCTCATCCTCCAGCACTGCCGGGATCAGGGCGTGCCGCTGATCGTCTACGCGCAGACGGGAAGCGCCGTGGCCCGGGCGTTCCTGCCTGCCGGAGTGACCGCCCTGAACGCCGAGCCTTTCCCCTTCTCCCAGTTCAGCGCCGACCCGACGCCCATGTACCGCTACCGCGCCGACAAGCCCCTGCTCGCGAACGGAGCGGGGGAGTGAGCATCGACACCAAGGACTCCGCGACGGACCGCGGAGGTACGGAAGCCGAGGAACCGCTGCCGGGCGATCTGCGCATGGCCCGTGCCCTGTGGCCGGTCCTGCTGGCCTCGGCGGTCGGTCTGCTGCCGTTCACCATCTTCAGCACCTACCTGGTGCCGATCTCGGAGGAAGCCGGGTCCAGCGTTGCGGCGATGGGCGGGCTCCGCGGACTCGGCGGTCTGGCGGCCCTGTTGGTCGGCACCGCTCTCGCTCCCTTCATCGACCGGGTGCGCAAGGACTGGGCGGCCGTGGGCGGTCTGGTCGCTCTGGGTGCCTCGGCGGCCCTGGGCGCGAGTGGGGACTTCCTTCTGACCGCCGTGTTCTGCCTGTTGGTGGGGGCCAGCACCTCCGTGCTGAACCCGGCCCTCACCGCGGCGGCCGCCGACCGCTTCGGCACGGGCAAGGCGGCCGGCCGCGCGGCGACCCTGGTCACGGCGGTGCAGTCGATGACCGCCATGCTCGCGGCACCGGTCGTGGCCCTGCCCGCAATGTTCTGGGGCTGGGAGGGAGACCTCGTTGCCGTGACCGCGCTCTCCCTCCTCCTGGCCGTGGTCTTCTTCGCACGGGGCAGGCGGAAGGAGGCCGACGCCACCGGGAACGAGCAGCGCCTGAGCTACCTTGCGTCGTTCAAGGCCCTGGGAGCCGTTCGCGGGGCCGTGCCGCTGCTCCTCATCTCCCTGCTCCGCACGGCGGTGTTCATGGGCTACCTCGCCTACCTGGCGGCCTACTACGACGACCGCTTCCAGCTGGACCCCGGCCTGTTCGCGTTCGTCTGGACGCTGAGCGGTGCGTCGTACTTCGTGAGCAACCTCCTCACCGGGAGGATCACGAACTCCGACCATCCCCGTGTCAGCACCGAACGCATGATGGCCATCGGCCTGGTCGCGGCCCTGGCGTCGGTCGTGGGCTTCTACTTCACCCACTGGCTGCCGCTCGCCCTCGCACTGACCTCGCTCCACGCTGCCAGCCACGCGATCGTGGCCGCGTGCGCCGTCAGCCTCCTCGTCCGTCGCTGCGGCTCGCTGCGCGGTTCGGCCCTGAGCCTCAACGCCGCAGGCCAGAGCCTCGGAGTCTTCGTCGGTGCCGCGCTGGGCGGCGCCGGGCTCGGCCTTGCCGGCTACCCCGGCGTCGCCGCCGTCTTCGGCGCCTTGGTCGTCGCCGCGCTGGGGGCCGCGTTCCTGGTGCTTCGCGCGCGCTCGGGCTCGGGTGAGCCGGAGCCCGAGGCGAACGACGAACCGGCCTCCGCGGGGCGGGATCAGTCGAAGTGACGCCTTCCGAACCCGCCGTGGGGGTGAAGGATCATCTCGCCTCCCGCAAGGGCCTGGTGATCACCTGCGCGGCACTGCTGGCCGTCCTCCTCGTCTCCGTCGTCGTCGCCATCGGCCTGGGGTCCGCCGTCATCACACCCGGTGAAACCGCCCGCTACCTGTGGGCGGCTCTCAGCGGTGGGCGCATCACAGCCGACGACGTCACGACGTACCAGATCATCTGGCAGATCCGGACGCCGCGGGTGCTGCTCGCGGCCCTGGTCGGGGCCGGGCTGAGCGCGATCGGCGTGGCCATCCAGGCCATGGTCCGCAACGCGCTCGCCGACCCCTTCGTCCTGGGCGTCTCCTCGGGGGCCTCCGTCGGCGCCGTCGGCGTCACGGTCACCGGGGGACTGGCGGCGCTGGGTATCTACGCGGTGTCCGCCGGCGCCTTCCTCGGTGCCCTGATCGCGTCGCTCCTGGTCTACGTCGCCTCCTCCAGCCGCGGTGCGCTGTCACCGCTGCGCCTCGTCCTGACGGGTGTGGCGATGTCACTCGGCTTCCAGGCGATCATGAGCGTGATCATCTACTTCGCGCCGGACAGCGAAGCGACCAGCATGGTCCTGTACTGGACGATGGGCAGCTTCGGTGCCGCGACCTGGGGCGCGCTGCCCGTCGTCGCCGTGTCCGTGCTGCTCGGGCTGGTCGTGCTGTACCGGTACGGGCGGGCACTGGATCTCCTGGCCCTCGGGGACGAGACCGCCGCGAGCCTGGGCATCAACCCGGACCGGCACCGCAAGAGCCTGCTGGTGCTGGTCTCGCTCGTCACCGGCGTGATGGTCGCCGTCAGCGGTGCCATCGCCTTCGTCGGACTGGTCATGCCCCATCTCGTCCGGATGGTCGTCGGCGCCACCCACGCCCGGGTGCTCGCCGTGGCGCCTCTTGTCGGTGCGATCTTCATGGTGTGGGTCGACCTGGCATCCCGGACGCTGGCGGCCCCGCGCGAGCTGCCCCTCGGCGTCATCACCGCACTCATCGGCGTACCGGTCTTCATCGTCCTGATGCGCCGCAAGGGCTACATGTTCGGAGGCCGCTGAGATGGACCTGAGGCTTGACGAACTCTCCGTGGTGACAGACGGCAAGAGCCTGGTACGCGACCTGTCCCTGGAGGTGGCGAGCGGCCAGGTCGTGGGCCTCGTCGGCCCGAACGGAAGCGGGAAGTCCACCGCTCTTCGGTGCGTGTACCGCGCGCTGCGCCCAAGTGCCGGCACCGTCTGGGTGGACGAGGACGACCTCTCCCGGATGGCGATGCGCCGCAGCGCGCAAGTCATCGCGGCCATGACCCAGGACGGCGCCGTCGAGCTCGACTTCACGGTCGAGGAGGTCATCGCGCTCGGACGCGCGCCTCATCTGCGGGGAAATCAGGCACTCGGCCGCCGGGAGCGGGATCTGTGCGAGCGGGCGATGGACCAGCTCGACATCCGCCACCTCGCCCGCCGCGGAGTCCTCACCCTGTCGGGAGGGGAACGCCAACGCGTGTTGCTGGCCCGCGCCCTCGTCCAGGAGCCGCAGATCCTGGTGCTGGACGAGCCGACCAACCACCTCGACGTGCGCCATCAGGTCGAGTTGCTCTCGCTCCTGCGCGGCTCGGGACTCACCGTCCTCGTCGTGCTGCACGACCTCAACCTCGCCGCAGCCGCCTGTGACCGGCTCGGCGTGCTCTCCCAAGGCCGCCTGGTGACTGCGGGTACGCCCGAGGAGGTCCTCACCACGGAACTGGTCGGCGAGGTCTTCGGCGTCAAGGCCAGCATCGTCTCGCACCCGCTGACGGGCGACCCCCAACTGTTGTATTCGCTCAACTCATCCCTGTGAAATCCCTGTGAAAGGCAGCATCACGTCATGCGCATCACCCGATCTCCCCGTTCGGTGCGGCAACGCGCCGCTCTCGGAACCGCGCTCGCCGCCACGCTGCTGCTCAGCGGCTGCGGCGCCGACGTCGAATCGGACGCCGAGGCATCCGCCAAGGTCACCGTCAAGAGGTGCGGTGAACCGGTCGAGTACACGACCCCGAAGCGGGCCGTGGCCTACGAAGGCGGCAGCGCGGACAAGCTGTTCAGCCTCGGCCTCACCAAGCATGTGTACGGCTACGTCATGCCGCCGGCGAACCCGCCCGTGAGCGAGTCCCCGTGGGCTTCCGAGTACGCCAAGGTGAAGATGCTCAGCGACGACCTCCTCAACAAGGAACTCGTCGTGGAAGCCAAGTCCGACTTCGTGGTCGCGGGCTGGAACTCCGGCTTCAAGGACGAGCGGGGCATCACCCCGAAGATCCTGGACAAGCTCGGCATCCAGAGCTTCATGCACACGGAAAGCTGCTTCAACTACCCCAAGTACCCCGAGAAGGTCACCCCGTTCGAGGCGCTCTACACCGACCTGGAGCGGCTGGGCAAGATCTTCAAGGTCGAGGACAAGGCGGACAAGGTCGTCGGCGGGCTGAAGAAGCGCGTAGAAGCGGTCAAGGCCAAGGCGCCGAAGGGCAACCGGGTGCCCGTCTTCCTCTACGACTCGGGCACCGACCAGCCCTTCACCGCGGGCAACCAGGTCCCGCCCAACGACATCATCAAGACCGCCGGCGGAAAGAACATCTTCGACGGCCTCGACCAGCGGTGGACCCAGGTGAACTGGGAGGCCGTCACCAAGGCCGAGCCCGAGGTCGTCATCATCTTCGACTACGGCGACCAGCCCGCGAAGAAGAAGATCGACTTCCTGAAGAAGTCCCCTCACACCAAGGAGCTGCCCGCAGTCAAGAAGAACAACTTCTTCATCCTCGACTACAACGAGGGCATCAGCGGGCCGCGCAACATCGACGGACTGGAGAAGTTCGGGAAGTACCTGCGCGAACTCAAGAGCTGAGCCAGCCGCATCCGGTCCAGGGCCGTGTCCGTTCCGACACGGCCCTGGCACGTTCGCTGTAGGCACGCAGTGGGGAAATCCTGTGGCGGGCTGGCAGGCTGTGCACCATGAGCGCCACCATGGCCGACCACGATGCGCCCGAGTTCCGGCAGATCACCCGGCCCCCGGAAATGCCCCCCGAACGCAGGCACGAGCTGATCGAGTGCTGGGCGGCCGTGACCAACGCCGGCGGTGCCGTCGTGCCGCTCGGATTCCCCCTCCCCCCTGTCGGCGTCGAGCAGGTCGCGCCGGCTGCCGACCGACTCATCGCCGGGCTCGATCCGCGGCGCAGCCGACTGCTGCTCGCCACCGTCGGGTACGACCTCGCGGGGTGGCTGCTCGTACGCCGTGACCTGCATCCCCTGATCGCGCACTGGGGCGAGGTCAACCACCTCCAGACACATCCACGCTTCCGCGGCCAGGGCATCGGGACCGCGCTGATGCGCCGCGTCCGCGAACTGGCGCGGGACGAGATGGGCCTGGAGCAGCTCCGCCTCGCGGCCCGGGCGGGCACGGGGCTGGAGGGCTTCTACCGTCGGCTGGGGTGGCGGGAGGTCGGCCGCTGGCCGGGTGCCCTGCGGGTGGCGCCCGGGGACGACCGCGACGACATCCTGATGGTTCTCGCCCTCTGAACCGGCCGCCGGCCTGGCGCATTCGCGCCCCCCGGTCTGGCCGACCTCGCATCCGCGCCCCAGACTTCGGCCATGGACGACGAGCAGGCCGGCGCCGCTGCCCTTGCCCGCACCCGGATCGGCGCCGCCCGTGAGCAGCCCTGCACACTCGTCGTGTGCCGCGGCTGCTGCTGCGGCGACTCGCGCAAGCATCCCGGCATCGACCACGACGGGCAGGTTGCCCGGCTCCGCGCGGCGGCGGATGAGTCGGGTGGCCGGCTCGCGGTCCGTACGAGCACATGCCTCGGGCCGTGCGGGCAGGCCAACATCGTCGTCGTCCAGCCCTCCGGTGCAGGCCGTCGCCGTGGCGGCCGGCCGACCTGGATCGCCTGGGTACGGAGCGACGACAGCACCGACGACATCGCCACCTGGGCGGCGGCCGGCGGACCCGGCTTGACCGATCCTCCACCTGCCCTGGAGTCGCACGTCGTGCCGTCCCCAGCTGAGGCGCGGGCGCCTACCCGCACCCGCAGAGGTGGACGGCGGTGACACGGACCACATCGAGCAGCTGCGACTGCGCGTACGGGACAACACCGATGTCACCCTGGAGAGTTGACCGCAATTCACCGTCAGGCCCTGGTGACGACAGAAGGGGTGCGTAAAGGCATTCGATCGGGGGAAGTGGTTACCGTCGTACAGCGCAGATGTCGTACAGCACAGAGCGGGCATGCCCATCTGAGGGGGTCTCTTGGCGGCTGTGCCTTTGTGTCTGGAGCCGCGTTTGGAGCCGCGCCTGGCGTCCTTGCTGGGGTCGGAGGATCTCCTCCACACGCTCGTCGACGCGCTGGGGTCGCCGCTGAACGTGGTGGTGCCCGACCAGATCGCCGAGAACGCCGAGCGGTTCCGCGCCACCTATCGTGAGCACCATCTCACCGGCCAGGTGTTCTTCGCCCACAAGGCGAACCGTTCCAGCGCGCTGGTGCGGCGGCTCGCGGCCACGGACGCCGCGGTGGACGTCGCCTCACTGGGTGAGCTGCAGCACACCCTCAGTGCCGGCTTCACACCCGACCGCATCATGGCGACCGGGCCCAAGACCCCGGAGTTCCTCTGGCTCGCCGCCCGCACCGGCGTCACCGTCAACGTCGACTCCCGCACAGAGCTGGATGACCTCGCCGCGCTGGTCCGCGGCCACCGGATGCCCCGTAGGCAGGTCCTGCTGCGGCTGTCGGCGTTCGAGGCGGCGACCGGCGTCACGGTGCTGACCCGGCCCAGCCGATTCGGTGCTTCGGCACGGGAGTTGGACGCCCTGCTGGAAGCCGTCGAGCGGCATGGTGACGCCGTTGAGCTGACCGGAATCGGCTACCACCTGGACACCACCAGCCTCGACGAGAAGGCGGTGGCCCTCGAAGGCTGCATCCGGGCCCTGGACGCCTGTCGCAGCAGGGGCCTGCGACCGCGTGTCGTGGACATCGGGGGTGGATTCGGCGTCAACTACCTGGCCGACGGCGGGCAGTGGGAGCGCTACACCACCGAGCTCACCCGCGCTGTGCTGGGCGGACGCCCGCCCTTGACCTGGCGCGGACACGGTTACGGGCTGCGCAACGAGGCGGGCACGCTGCGCGGATCGCTCGGCCTGTACCCGGCGCACCGGCCGATCGCCGCCGAGGGCTACCTGGACGAACTGCTCTCCCGACCTGCCCCGTCGTTGGGCGGCCGCTCGCTGGCCACACTGCTCCTGGAGAACCTCTACGACCTGTACACGGAGCCGGGGCGGGCGCTCGTGGACCAGTGCGGGTTGGTGCTGGCGAGGGTGCTGGAGGTACGCCGTACCGACGCCGGGGACCACATGGTGCGCCTCGGGATGAAGGCGGACGATGTCAGCCTGGAGGAACACGGAGTGCTGATGGATCCCGTCGTCATCGCACGCGAGGGAGCCAGCGCCGCGGCCGATGGCGAATCGGCGGGGG
This sequence comes from Streptomyces sp. NPDC059008, assembly GCF_042749045.1. Classification (NCBI taxonomy): domain Bacteria; kingdom Bacillati; phylum Actinomycetota; class Actinomycetes; order Kitasatosporales; family Streptomycetaceae; genus Streptomyces; species Streptomyces sp. NPDC059008. The sequence goes on from NZ_JBHYJC010000075.1 coordinate 14,412, forward strand.
TGGGGGTCTATCTGGCCGGCAGCCTGTGTCTGGAGGCCGACCTGATCACCCGCAGGATGGTCTTTCTGCCCCGCCTGCCCCGTCCCGGTGACCTGCTGGCCTTCGCCAACACCGCCGGCTACTGCATGGATTTCCGGAGCAGCCGCGCGCAGCAGCAGCCCGTCGCGCGCCAGGTTGCCGTCTGGCAGGAGGCGGGTTCCTGGCGCTGGTGTCTCGACGAGGAGTACTGGCCGCTGAGATGTCCGGGGGGACAGCCATGAGGTACGACAGCATCACCGAGGCCATCGGAAACACCCCGCTGGTGCGCATCGATCCGGCCGTCCACGGTCTGCACCACATCGACCTGTACGCCAAGCTGGAGATGCTCAACCCCTTCGGTTCGGTCAAGGACCGCGCCGCGTGGAACATGACCCGGCCTGGTCTGTCGACCGCAGTGGAACACGGCAGCCAGGTGGTGGAGCTGTCCAGCGGCAACACGGCGAAGGCCCTGGCCGTGATTGCGGGAATGCACGGCCTGCCGTTCAAGAGCGTGACGAACCGGATGCGGGTACCGGAGATCAAGGATCTGCTTCTGCTGCTGGGCGCAGAGATCGAGGAGCTGCCCGGACAGAGCGAATGCCTCGACCCGACCCACACCGACGACCCGCTGACCCTCTTCCACCAGGTGCTGTCCGAGCCAGGCAGTACCTATCTGCACACCGACCAGTACTTCAACGCCCGCAACACCGAGGCACACGCCCTGGGCACCGGGCCGGAGATCGTCAAGGACCTGGGCGGCCGGGCTCCGGACTGGTTCATCGCCTGCGTGGGGACCGCCGGCTCCTCCACCGGAGTGGCCAAGGTGCTCCGCGAGCACGACCCCGAGGTGAAGGTGGTGGGACTGGTCGCGGACAAGTCCGACTTCATCCCGGGGATCCGCACCATCGACGAGGTCCACGAGGTCGGACTCTTCGACCCGGCCACCTACGACTCGGTGGCGCCGGTGACCGCTGACGAGGCCATCGACGGCATGCTGACCCTGGCCCGCCGCTGCGGCATCCTGGCCGGGCCGACCGGAGGCGCCGCCTACTTCGGGACCGTGCGCCACCTGCGCGAAGCCGACGCCGCGCTGACGGGCCGTAAGGCGGGGGAGGGCCGCAAGTCCGCGGTCTTCATCGTCTGCGACCGCATCGAGAGTTACGTCGGCTATATCAAGCAGCGCCGTCCCGATCTCTTCCACCAGCCGCCCCGCAAGAACTCGACGGCCGACCTGTCCGCCGACGAGATCGCCGCGGCCACCTCCGTCGACGTCGCGCAGGCGCGGAAGTGGATCGCGCAGGAGCAGCCACTGGTGATCGACCTGCGCAGCCCGTTCGCGTACGCCGCGCTGCACATCGAGGGGGCGGTCAACCTCGTCGACGAGCTGTTCGGCGAGCTGCTGCGGGGCGGTATGCCGTTCAGCGGGCAGCGACCGGTGCTGCTGGTGTGTCCGGTCGGTGAGCAGTCCGCCCGGTACGCCGCGCTGTTGACCCGCATGGGGCATCCCGATGTCCGCAGCCTCGCCGGCGGCGTCATCGCCTGGCGCGACGCGGGCGCCCCCCTGGTCAGGGACTGACGGGCGGGACGTGATGACGGCTCTCGACCACGCCACAGGCTTCCCCGAGGATCTGCGCGGGTGGCAGCGCTCGCTCCGTGCCCAGTTCCCGATCATCACCGGCAGTCCGGAGCTGGCCTACCTGGACAGCGCGGCGACCGCCCAGAAGCCGCAGGCCGTACTCGATGCCGTACAGACCTACCTGACCACCACCAACGCCAACGCCGGCCGCGGCACCTACCCGTGGGCGAATGCCACGACCGCACTGGTGGAACGCACCCGCGACCGGATCAAGGACTTCTTCGGCGACCCCGATCCGGGACACTCCAGCGTCCACTTCACCAGTGGGACCACCGCCGGACTGCGCGCCCTCGCCCTCGACTGGCTGCCCGCGGTCCTCTCCGACGGGGACGAGATCGTGGTCCCGTTCGCCGACCACCAGGCGAACCTGTCACCGTGGCTCGAAGCGCAGCAGCTGCTGGCCCGGCAGGGCGTGCGGATCCAGGTGCGGGAAATGCCGTACCAGGCCTCGTCCGGCGACTACGACCCGGCGGCGCTGGCCGAGTTGACCGGCCCCAGGACCGCTTTCGTCGCGGCCACCCATGTGCATCACGTCTACGGCGGAAACATGAACGTCCACCGCATCCGGCAGGCCGTGGGCCCGGACGTGCCGATCTGCCTCGACGCCGCCCAGAGCATCGGCCACCTCCCGGTGTCGGTGGCTGACCTCGACGTCGACTTCGTGGTCTTCTCCGGGCACAAGGCGCTGGCCCTGCCCGGCTCCGGGGCCGTGTGGGCCCGTCAGACCCGTGGCCCGGAATTCGCCCCCGGTGGTTGGGCCGGCACCCCTGACACCACCGGAATCGTGAGCTTGGCGGCGGCGCTCGACTGGCTGGACGCCGCGGGCACAAGCCGCATCGAACAATGGACGGTCGCCCTCGCGGCCCGGCTGTCCGACGGACTGCGGCACCTGGACGCCTACGAGATCCTCGGCTGCCAACGCAGCGTGGCCGCCGATGTGCCGGTGCCGCACCGCTGCGGCATCGTGACCTTCCGGCACCGCGGTATCGGAGCGAGCGACCTCGGCTTCATCCTCTTCAGCCATGGCTTCATGGTGCGCACCGACGGACACTGCCAGGGCGGTGCCGGCGAGCAGACCAGCTCGGTGCGGGTCAGCCTGCATGTCTACAACACCCCTGAGGAAATCGACCGGTTGCTGGCCGTCCTCGCCACCCTGGTGTGACCACCCTGGGGGTGAATCGGGCAGCCAAAGAGCTAATGGAAACCATTTCCGCTTGTAGCCTGTTTCCCACTTCCCGGCGGGTGCGGCCGGTACGAGAGGAACAGGTGGCGCGACCAGATGGGGCTGAGCATGGGGACGGCCGAACTGTGGGTGGAGCGATGGGAGCGCCAGCAACAGCGCTATGCCATCGACCGTGAGGAGCGGTTCACGGTGATCGCCGATGTCGTCGAGCGCGTGACGGAGGACCAGGACCGACCGCTGATCGTGGACCTCGGCTGCGGGCCGGGCTCCCTTGCCGCCCGGCTCGCCGGACGGCTGCCCCAAGCGGAGGTCGTGGCGGTCGACATGGATCCCCTGCTGCTTGAACTGGCGCGTACCCACCACGCCTCCGCCGCCCGCTACGTCGACACGGTGATCGGCGAGGACGGCTGGACCGAGGCCCTGGCACTGGACCGCCCGCTCGATGCCGCCGTCTCCACCACCGCACTCCACTATCTCCCCGAGCGCACCCTGCGGCGGACCTACGCACAGCTCGCCGCCCTCCTCCGCCCCGGAGGCACCCTGATCAACGCCGACCACCTCCCGCAGAACGACAGCGCGCCCGCCGCACTCGCCGAGCACGTCGGACACCGCCGGGCCGTACGTCAGCAGGTGTTCGCCCACGAGGACTGGGAGTCGTGGTGGACGGCCGTGGCGGACGAGCCGGAGCTTGCCGAATGCCTCGCCGAACGCCGACGCCGCGGGCTGATGTACGGCAAGGGCTCCGACAACGTCCTGACCGTGTCCGATCACACTGAGCTGCTGTACCGGGCAGGGTTTGAACACGTCGCTCCGGTCTGGCAGTTCGGCGACAGTTGTGTCCTGGTCGCGGTGCGGTAGGCCGCACGGGATTGCCCCGGGTGTGGTCCGTGTCAGCGCACCCGGCGGTCCACCAAGCTATCCGCACCCTGCCCGGCTCAGGGGCTGTGTCGCAGCCTCTGAACTACGCGGAGGCGTACGGCAGGAGGGCCATCTCCCGGGCGTTCTTGATGGCGCGGGCCAACTGGCGCTGCTGCTGGGCGGTGACCCGGGTGACCCGGCGGCTGCGGATCTTGCCGCGGTCAGAGATGAACTTCCGCAGCAGGTCGGTGTCCTTGTAGTCGATGTAGGTGATGCCCGCCGCGTCCAGCGGGTTGGGGCGGGACTTGACGGGCTTGCGGGGATCGGGGCGGCGCGCCATGAGAATCCTTGTCACGGTCGGTTGGTCGGTTGGTCGGTTGGTTGGGGGAGGAGCTGCGATCGGTCGGGGTTCAGGAGACGGGGTCGAGGAGCGCGTCGAAGGAGGCCGGAAGGTGCTTCCAGGCCTCGCGCCCGCCGGCGCACTCGGCGTCGGTCAGCAGGCAGGAGTCGAGCAGCCGCGCCAGGCCTTCGCAGTCGAGGCCGGGTGCGGTGAAGACCAGATGCTGGCAGCAGTCGCCGTGATCGGGGTCCCAGTCGAGAGCGGCGGCCGCTCGGCGCATCGCGGGGACCATGTCCCAGGCCGCGTCCGGGAGGGAGGCGAGCCATGGGCCGGCGTTCTCCACGCACAAGGCGCCGCCCGCCGCATCCCAGGACAGCAGGGTGTCGGGGCGGTCGGCGAGCCAGAAGCGGCCCCGGCTACGGGCCGCTGCACACGCCAGGTCTTCGAGTGCCTGGTAGAGCCGTTCCGGGTGGAAGGGGCGCCGGCGGTGCCACACGAGGGTGGCGACTCCTGACTCCTCCGCTTCCTGCGGCAACAGCGCGCAGGCCGGGTGCTGGGCAGCGGCGGCCGCCTCGACGTCGAATCCGGCGAACGCGACCTCGGCGAGCTGTCGGGAATCCACGGGCACGTGACGAGCCGTCGGATGCAGCTGGGTGAGGAGTGCACGGTCCCCGTCGTCCGCCTCCTCTCCCTCGACGAGCACGAGCACGGGCGCGTACTCCAGCTGGCGCGCCCAGGTGTCCCCGATGGTCCGCTGATCGGTTGCGGCCGCTGCGAGGCCCGCCTCCGCCAGGTCGTCTCCATTGGAGAGATACGGGAGCACCAGCGCGGGGTCGACCGCGGTCACCACATTCGAGAGAGCCAGCGTCTCGCCCCCGTGTGCCGCAATGACCTCGGCCATCGCCTTGGGTTCGACGGAGTCCCAGAGTTCGACCACCGCCAGCCGGTGCGCACCGCTGTCTGCCAGCCGCTGAAGTTCGGGGACGAGGTCCTCGCGCAGCGCGCAGCACGCACAGTCGTTGACGAGTGGTGCTTCGCCGGAGGACAGCTCGCCCGATGCGTCCCGCACCGTGCGACGAACGGTTCCGGCCGTCGCCGTGGACAGGTCGTGGTGCAGCGCGACGCTGCCGCGCACGGTGTGCAGCAGCCGCCGTACGACCTCCTCGCGGGCGTCGGAGTGCAGCCCGCCGACGATGACGACGGGCAGCCTGCGATCCTCCTCCATCACCGTGCTCCGCGACGGGCGTAACGCCGCTCGAAGCGCTCGACCCGGCCGGCGGTGTCGAGGACACGAGCCGTGCCCGTGTAGAAGGGGTGGCTCCGCGACGAGATCTCCACGTCGATGACGGGGTAGGTCTTGCCGTCCTCCCACTCGACGGTCTTGTCGCTGGTCGCCGTCGACCTGGTGAGGAAGGCGAAGTCGGCTGCCTTGTCGCGGAAGACGACGGGCCTGTAGGCGGGGTGGATCCCGGGCTTCATAGCGGTGTTCCTGTCTGTGAGATCGGGGGTGCCGGGGAGTTCGGCTGGTGCGTCAGCGTTCTTCTCGGAAGTCGACGTGTCGGCCGACCACCGGGTCGTACTTGCGCAGGACCATGCGGTCGGGATCGTTCCGGCGGTTCTTGCGGGTGACGTAGGTGTAGCCGGTGCCCGCCGTGGAGCGGAGCTTGATGATCGGGCGTAGCTCGTTGCGTGCCATGGGCGCTACTATATGGGAATGGTTTCCATTTCAGATAACGTCTCCGGTGAGAGGTAGCCAACACATGTCCGCCCACTGCCAGCTGACCGGCGCCAAGCCGGGCTTCGGCAAGACGATCTCCCACTCGCACCGTCGGACGTCCCGTCGGTTCGACCCGAACATCCAGCGCAAGCGCTACTGGCTGGAGAGCGAGGGGCGTCACGTCCGGCTCACCCTGAGCGCCAAAGCAATCAAGACGATCGATGCCATCGGCATCGAGGCCGCGGTGGCACGTATCCGCACACGAGGAGTGAAGGTCTGATGGCCAAGCAGAGCAAGATCGCGAAGAACGAGCAGCGAAAGGGGATCGTCGAGCGGTACGCCGCCCGGCGGGCCGAGCTGAAGGAGATCATCCGACGGCCTTCGTCGACCGAGGACGAAAGGGCCGCCGCCCAGGCCGAGTTGCGACGCCAGCCGCGCGACGCCAGTGCGACCCGGGTGCGGAACCGGGACAGCGTGGACGGTCGGCCCCGCGGGCATCTGCGGAAGTTCGGGATGTCCCGTGTGCGCATGCGGGAGCAGGCGCACGCCGGATTCCTCCCTGGGGTCACCAAGTCGTCCTGGTGATGTCCGGCGACCGCCTGGTCGATGGCGCCGCGGCCCTGGGCAACGGCCCAGAGC
>NZ_JBHYJC010000076.1:0-20040 GCF_042749045.1 Streptomyces sp. NPDC059008
CCCGCAGCCAGTGCACACCGGCTGCGGGGGCGCCGTTCGTTTGGCCGGGCGCCGGGCGCCGGGTCAGCGGGCCGCCGTCGTGTGCGCCAGGATCGCGTCGGCCAGCGGGCCGTGTACGGCCGGCGGCAGCGCATGCCCCATCCCCGGGATCTCGACCAGGTACGCGCCGTTGACGCACTGCGCGAGGTGCTGGGGGTGCGGCAGCGGGAAGACCGGTTCGGCGGGCGCGGACACCACGAGGACCGGTACGCGGTTGGCGGCGAGTGGTTCGGTACGGAGCATCCCGGAGTCGTCCGCGCGGCCGTGTGCGGTACTCACCCGGTGGTGCCCCGTGTGCGCGATGACACCCTCTTCCAGGGAGCGGAAGAAGTCCGCGTCGAAGGGGAGTTGGTCACCGGCGAGTACCCGCCAGTGTTCGAGCCGGCGCCGCACCTCCGCCTCCGGGCCGTGATCCTCCACCGGGCGGGCCCACAACTCCAGGACCTCGGGCGCGATACCAGGGAGTTCGCCGACCGGGACGGTGCCGCCGTCGGGGCGGGTGTAGGGGGTGGTGCTGAGGGCACAGGTGCCGAAGAGAGTGGCGCTGAGTACTCGGTCGGGGTGGTCGGCGAGCAGCATCTGGGCCAGCATGCCGCCCAATGACATGCCGACGATGTGAGCCCGCTCGATGCCCAGCCCGTCCAGGATCGCGATCGCGTCAGCGGCGAGGTCCGCGATCCGGTAGGGCCGCTCCTCGAACGGCCGGCTGGAGCGGCCGGTGTCGCGGTGGTCGTAACGGATGACCCGGTGGTGCGCGGCCAGCGCGTCGACCAGCGGTTCCGGCCAGGCCACCCCGGTGGCCTGGGCGCCCATGATCAGCAGCAACGGGGGAGCGTCGGCGGCGCCGCGCTGCTCGGTCCACAGCCGGACGCCGGGGGCGGCGTCGATGAACTGCTGCACGGTCTGTCCTCCAGAGGAGAGGTAGGGCACATGGCCATCAACAACATGACGAGACGTATCGTCTCGTTGCGGCGGAGATTCTGTCAAGAAACCAGGGGCGGGAGGCGAAGATCGTAAAATTACTCGTCAGTAACGGGGTGGGATGGAGGGACTTCCAGGGGTGGGAGCTGTGAAGAGCAAGCGGGTGCCACGGGCGATCCGGGAGCAGCAGATGCTCGACGCCGCGGTGCTGACGTTCGCGCGGCGCGGTTACCGGACTGCTTCGATGGACGAGATCGCAGAGCTGGCCGGCGTCTCCAAGCCGCTGGTCTATCTCTACCTGAATTCAAAGGAAGAGCTGTTCAGCGCGGTGATCCGGCGGGAGGCCGCGGCGCTGGTGGCGGCCGTGACGGCGGCCGTCGAGCCGGCGGCGACGGCCGACCGCCAACTGTGGAGCGGTCTGCAGGGCTTCTTCGCGCACACCGCCGAGAACCCGGACGGCTGGGCCGTACTGCACCACCAGGCCCGGACGCACGGCGAGCCGTTCGCCCGCGAAGTCGCCGCGCTGCGGGCGGACATCGTCGCCTTCGTCACGGAGGTCATCGGTATGGCCGCCAAGGAGGCGGGCTGTGTCGGCGAACTGGCCGACCGCGAGGTGGCGGGCCTGGCGCACGCCCTCGTGGGCGCGGCCGAGTCGCTCGCCGAATGGGCCAACGTCCGTACGGACGAGGGGCCTTCGGGGGAGCGGGAGCATCCCACGGCGAAGGACGCCGCGGCCACGATGATGAATTTCGCCTGGGCGGGCCTCGGTCGCCTGATGGGCGGGCAGCGCTGGACGCCGGGCGGACTCGCCGGTCGCGAGGGCCACCCGGCGCCCATGGACGAGCGGGAGGACACGCCCTAGCGCTGATCGCCCCGCCGGCCGGTGGTGAACGGTCCGCCACCGGCCGGCGCGGCGGCCGCCCCGCTGCCGACCATCAGGGCCGCGTGGCCCCCCTCCGCGTGGCGCTGTCGACGGCGGCCCCGCGGGCGGCGGCCGTGCCGCAGGCGGGCCCGGGAGCGGTGGGCTTGCGGTGTGTGACGGCCGCGACCGCCCGCCGCCCGCCACCCCGCTTCGCCGGGCGCTCGGACCCCTTCTCCTCCGGCTCCTCCTCCACCTCCGGCGGCTTGCGCTCCTCTTCCGGCTGCTTGCCGAGGTAGGAGAGTTGGGCCCGTACGCCCTTGGGGTGCACGGGCGCTCCGACGGCGAACGCGCCGACCGGGACCGCCGCGGCCCGGCGAGGACCACCGCGACGACGGCGGTACGCAGGGCGGTGTGGCCGACGTGGGCGGTGCGGGCTGCGTCGAGGGCGGTGCGGGCGGTGGGGGTGTTGCTGCGGGTGTTGCGGTGGGCGGTGCGGATGATGTCGGGCATCGGCTCGTCACCCTTCTCGTGGTGCGTCGACTTCCTGCCCGCAACGCTATTTCAGGGTCCATGGCGGACACATCGGAAGAACGGGCAGCGTTCGCCCGACCCACCCGGCCGGAAGGACCAGGTCACGCCCCCTCGGGCCAGGACGGAAGTCCCGGACTTTGCGCCCGGGGCATTGGCCGGCTCCCACTCCTCGCGTAAATTTACCGCGAAGTAAGGTTACTGGCGCGTCAGGAGGAGGGGGCAACTCCGCGACGGCGTCGGACAGTTGGGTCGCACCCGCCGCCTCCCCCCGGGGCGACCGGCGCGCCCACCACCGCACTCCACAGGATCCACACCGCACTCCGCACGAGAACCGAGGAGCCGCTCGTGTCCCACCAGGAAAGTGCACCCGCCGGACCGGCCGAGACCCCCCGAGACACCCCCCGACACCCCTCCGGAACCACCTCCCGGAACACCCCGGGGAAGACCCCCGACCCCACCCCTGCCGAACCCCGGATAACCCTCCACAACGGCGAAGTCCGCGAGGTCTACGTCCCCCCGCTCGCCCCGCCCGTGGACCGCGGCTCGCTCGGCGACCTGCCCTTCGCCAACGCCGCCGAGGCCCCCACCGACATCGCCCTCGCCCGCAAGCAGCCCAGCGGCACCTGGCGCGACATCACCACCGCCGAATTCGCCGCCGAGGTACGCGCCGTCGCCAAGGGCCTGATCGCCTACGGCCTCCGCCCCGGCGACCGCCTGGCGATCATGGCCCGTACGACTTACGAGTGGACGCTGATCGACTTCGCCGCCTGGGCCGCCGGCCTGGTGACCGTCCCCCTCTACCCCACCTCCTCCGCCCACCAGGCGCAGTGGCTCCTGCGCGACTCCGGCGCCCGCGCCTGCGTCGTGGAGAACGTCGAGGAGACCCGTCTGATCAGCGGCATCCGCACCGAACTCCCCGCCCTGGACCACCTGTGGCAGTTCAACACCGGCGCCGTCTCCCAGCTCGTCTCCGCGGGCCGCGACCTCCCGGACGAGGCGGTGGACGAGCGCCGCGCCGCCACCGGCCCGTACTCCCTCGCCACCCTCATCTACACCTCGGGCACCACCGGCCGCCCCAAGGGCTGCGCCCTCACCCACGCCAACTTCTTCGCCGAGGTCGACAACGCCGTCGAACTCCTCCACCCCGTCTTCAAGTCGGTGAGCGCGGAGCCCGCCTCCACCCTCCTCTTCCTGCCGCTTTCCCATGTCTTCGGCCGGATGGTCGCCGTCGGCTGCCTGCGTGCCCGCGTCCGCCTCGGCCACGCCCCCAGCATCCAGACCGACGACCTGCTGGCCGACCTGGCGGCCTTCCGGCCCACGTTCCTGCTCGCCATCCCCTACGTCCTGGAGAAGGTCTACAACACCGGCCGTGCCACCGCCGAGAAGATGGGGCGCGCCTCCTCCTTCGACCGCGCGGCCCGTATCGCCCGCTCCTACGGCGAGGCCGTCGAGGCCGTGGAGCACGGCGAGGGCTCCGGCCCCGGCGTCGCCCTCAAGGCCGCCCGCAAGCTCTACGACCCCCTGGTCTACCGCCGCATCCGCGCCGCCCTCGGCGGCAAGGTCCGCTACGTCATCTGCGGCGGCTCGCCCCTCGGCCACCGCCTGGCGGCCTTCTACGCCGGCGCCGGCATCGAGGTCTTCGAGGGCTACGGCCTGACCGAGACGACGGCCGCCTCGACCGTCACCCCACCCCTGCGCCCCCGCATCGGCACGGTCGGCTGGCCCCTGCCCGGCACGGCCGTACGCATCGCCGACGACGGCGAGATCCTGCTGTACGGCGGCCATGTCTTCGCCGGCTACTGGGACCCGGCCCTCGGCGCGGCCCGCCCCGCGACCGACCAGCAGGGCTGGCTGCCCACCGGGGACCTCGGCGCCCTGGACGCGGACGGCTATCTGACCATCACCGGCCGCAAGAAAGAGATCATCGTGACGACCGGCGGCAAGAACGTCGCCCCGGCACCCCTGGAGGACCGCCTCCGCTCCCACCCCCTGATCGGCCAGTGCATGGTCATCGGCGACAACCGTCCGTACATCACCGCGTTGATCACGCTGGAGCCCGACGGCCTGGCCCACTGGCGCCAGATGCACAAGAAGCGGGATGTGCCGCTGGCGGCGCTGGTCCGCGACGAGCGGCTGCTCGCCGACCTCCAGCGCGCCGTCGACGACGCGAACGAACTGGTCTCCCGTGCCGAGTCCATCCGCCGCTTCGCCGTCCTCCCCGCGGACTTCACCCCGGAATCAGGGCATCTGACCCCTTCGCTCAAGCTCCGGCGAACCGCCGTGGCCCGTGATTTCGCCAAAGACATAGCGGCGCTTTACGAAACGAGGTGACAACGGAAGCGCATCTGCTCTGGAGCGAAAGCCCTCGGCGCGTCAAACTGGAACCCCGTGTCACCTCTGTGGGGGAGGTGGCACGGGGCCTCTTTGCCTGCCTCTTTTCCGGCCTCCTCACTCCGCCGCCGCTTTGCGGAGCGCTTCGATGAGCCTGCGCGCGGTGGCCGTATTGCAGTTACCGAGCGCGACCAGCGCCGGCAGGTAGGTACCGGCGAGCGACGGCAGCTCCACGCCGAGCGACGGCAGCGTGATCCCGTTGTCCTTGAGCGCGGCCCGCAGCTGCTCGGTGCAGCTGTGCACGTCGAGTCCGTGCGGGTGGTCGTCGTGGATGTGGCTGGGCATGTGCGTACGCCTTCCTGTGCGCATAGTGACGAACTGCTCACAGCCTGACGCCGCCCCGCGTAGCGTGGAAGGCGATCGGGTTGCGCAGCGCAACTTGCGGACAGCGGCGGTGAGTTATGCCTCCTCGTAAAGACCCCGACGGCTCGGCGAGCGTCCCGGCCTTCTACGGCGCCGAGTTGCGCTACCAGCGCGAGGCGGCGGGCCTGACACTCGAACAGCTCGCGGAGGGCAGCTTCCGCGGCGTCTCGTTCCTGAGCCAGATCGAACGCGGCGAGCGGCGGATGCCGGAGGATCTGGCCCGCCACGTCGACGAGAAACTGAAGACGGACGGGTTCTTCGCGCGACGGTGTGAAGATGCGCGGAAGGCGCGGCAGTCGGGGATCGCCGAATACTTCGCGGACGTTGCGGAGATGGAGCAGTACGCCGAGACGATCGAGGACTGGGCGCCGTGGACCGTCCCGGGGCTGCTGCAGACAGCGCCGTACGCACGGGCGATCATGCGGTCGACCATGCCGTGGGGCGCTGCCGACGAGATCGAGCAGATGGCGGCGGCGCGGCTGAAGCGGGCGCAACTCTTCGCGAGGGAGAAGCCCCCGTACTTCTGGGCGATCATCGATGAGGCCGTGATTCGCCGCCCGGTGCTCCCACCGGAGCAGATGGCGGAGCTGATGGGCCACATCGCGAGCGTGGTGAAGGCGACGCCGTCGATTCTGCAGATCGTTCCGCACAACACGGCGCCGCACCCCTTCATGATGGGCCACACCAAGATCATGGCCTTCTCCGATGCCCCCACCGTGGTGTACACGGAGGGCCTGCACAGCGGCCAACTCATCGACTACCCGGCGCTCGTGAAGCAGTACGGACAGTCGTACGATTTGCTCAGGGCCGCCGCACTACCGCCTGAGGCGTCCCTGGCCATGGTCGAGGCAGCGGCAGAGGAGTACCGAAATGGCAAGCAGAAGGCCTGACTTGAGCTCCGCGACCTGGCGCAAGAGCAGCTACAGCAACGGCACCGGCGGTGACTGCGTCGAGGTCGCCGACGACATACCCGGCCTCGTCCCCGTACGCGACTCGAAGAACCCCGAGGGCGGGGCCCTCCTCCTCCCCGCCGGCACCTGGCACCGCTTCATCACGGCCGTGAAGGGCGATGCGCTTCGCTAGCGCGTCACACTGGCAGGAGCCGCCTTCCGTGGGGCGGAGTGGGGACTCGTCGCGTCAGCTGCGGAACGTCTTTCAGGGCCTGGCGGAACGGTTGGTGGTCCTGGACTTCCAGCTCCAGACAGTCGTCGAGGGTCTGCCATGCCGCCGCGTACCCTGTGGCCAGCAAGCGGGTCGTCCGCGCATTCAACCGGGTCACACCGTCCGCGGCAGCCTCCCTCAGGACCCTTTGCCCCTCGTCGCTCAGTGAGTGCGCGTCTTCCGCGTCCATGTCCTGCTTCAGGTCCGAGAGCGTTCGATGAATTTTCCCCGCATCCGGGAGGCCGTTCGGCGAAGCAGCCTCTTCTGGCGCCAGCGGGGGTGGGAAGCCTGGTGAAGACGCGGAAGCCGGCTGGCAGTTGGCCTGGATGTAGCGGATGAGGCTCACCCGGTCCTGCCACTTGCGTATGTTGGCGTCGTCGGAGATCTCCTGCAGAGACCTCCAGATCTTCCGCTCGATGCGCAGCCATTCCGTCGCGCACTGGATGCCGACGTCGTATCCCTCGCCGCGCTGGTTCCAGACCTGCTGCATCACCTTGGCGATTTCCTTGAGGAGCCGGTAGTCGTACTCCCTCAGCTGCTCGTCGGACCGCATGCTGGGGGAGGTCTGCTCGAAAGCCTCCGCACTCGGGTACACGGTCCGGACGAAGTCGTTGAAGAGGTCCTGATTTCGGAGCGGGGCCAGATCGGGGTCCTCCTCCACCATCCATGTGCGCTCCACCACCGCAAAACTCCCGCGTGTGGTCAGTGCCGCGTTTTCCAGCTGCTCGATGGCCAGTTGGGTCAGGTCTTGCTGCTGTGTGTGGTTGCGGAGCTGGGCATTCATCGCCACGGCGTAGACGCATGCGGTGTTGTAGCGGGTGAGCCAGTCACGACGCGAGCGCCTCCTCGACACAAGACGGAGTCTGCGCCGGAGTTGGGTGGGCTTCACCCTTCTCCAGGACATCCTTCTGCCGGGGCGTCGCCAGGCGTAGTGCCGTCGCCACTTCTGGGACGGCTTGTCTTTCTGGTACTCCCAATTCGCCCATTCCAGGCGGAGCGGAGCCCACACCTTCCGGTTGACTCGGAAGGCGCCGCGGGATACGGGCTGCTGGGAACCCCGCACGCTCTGGTAGTAGGCGGCGGGCCAGAAGACCAGAGCGCAGCTCCACACCCGAATGGGCCAGTAGAGCCAGAAGCGGGCCCAGGCGTCATCGGCGGCGAGGCGAGCGGTCTCCTGCAGGGCGGCCCTCTGGAACACCAGGCGGATCTCCTTCTCGTCCGTACTGTGCTGCAGCGTGTGCCTCAGCGATTCCTTGCCCACTTGTTTCCGGTCGCTCCGTTTCCGGGGGGCGTCGGTGTCGTCCAGGCCGATGGCCGTCTGCCAGTAGCGATCGACGAGGAGGGGAATCAGCTGCTCATGTGTGTGGGAGCCGTTGGTTCCCATACGTCGGCACCACTGCCGTGCCGTCATCTCGGACGTGCCGAGGATGATGGAATTGCGATAGCGCAGGCCGAGCAGATCGCGGTAGAGGTGCGGGTGCCGGAAGTAGCGGAGTCGGCGCCAGTGTGGAATCCAGCGGCTCTGCCACAGCCGCTTTCGGTATGTGCGGGCATCCTGACCGTCGAGAGTGAGTGCCCGCTGGCAGGTGTCCAGCGCATCGATGTGCAGTCCCATCTTCTCCTGGGTCTCGGCCAGTTCGGCCCGCAGATAGGAGTTCGTGGGGTCCAGACGGATCGCGGTGAAGTACTGCTCCAGGGCCTCGTGGTGGCGTCCGGCGCGGCTCAGCTCGTTCGCCTCCTGGTACGCCTCGTACAGCTCGGGTTTGATCTCTCGGCCCCACCATTGGCGCCAGGGCGGCAGCCTTCCGGCGCGGGTCACCGGCAGCAGCGTGCTGACGATCCAGTTGCCCGCTTTGCGAATGACGTCGTCCCAGTCGCTGCCCCATACGGTCGTCGCGCGTGAGCCGCCGAAGAGGAATGCGGTGACGGTGATCGTCATGCCGTACTGATCCGGGCCGGTGTCGCGGAACTGGAGGAGTCCGCCGACCCGGTAGGCCAACTTCGGACGGAGCCGGCCGAGCATTTTCGGCAGCGCGGTCCCCAGCTTGTCGGGGTCGATCTCGATGTCGCCGAGCAGTTCCAGAAAGGACTCGGCGGGGGCTTGGGCGGGGAGTGTGGCCGGCGGGTACATGCTGCTGTCGGACAGGCGCCGGCGCAGCTTGGCGGTGAGGTCGGCGTCGGACGGTTTGGGGGTGCCCTCCGGGGTGGCGTCCTGGAGTTGCTGCACGTCCACCGCTCCGGGCTTGTACGCCAGCCAGGCGCGCGTCGCCCGCCACAGCACGTACAGGAGCAGCAGCACCCCCAGGAAGAACGCCAGTCGTGCGCCGATCGAGGCGCCCTTGCCGGCGCCCGGCTGGAAGACCGCTCCGAGTCCGCCGAAGATCTGCCCGATGAACCCGAGAGGCCCGTCCCAGGCCCTGCGGCCGGATCCCGCCGACGCCAGTGCGGCGATCAGCCCCGCGAACCCCACCGCGCTCCACACCCACCAGGCGACGAACCGCGGAGCGGGCAGCGGCGCCGTCAGACTGCGTGAGTTTTCGGCTCGGCCGTTGAACATGGCGGACTTCGGATCGTGCGGCGGTGCGGCGGTGCGGCGGTGCGGCGCTCAAGCGCACCGGAGCCGTGCGGGCGAGGTGCGTCCCGCACCATCTACGTTACTCAGGAAGGCTGTTGTAGACACGGCAACTGTAGAGAGGGCAACCAAACCGTCCCCCCCGCATCACGGGGGCGCTAGCGAGGCGGTAGGGCCACCGCCGTCTGCATCTCGCAGGTGTTGCACCAAAACGCCCAGCCGTTGGCGTCGACGGAGCGCGATCCGCACGCCAGGCACGGGTCGCCCACGAAGCTCGCGGTGACCCAGGCGCCGGCCGTCGCCGCCCGTCGACCTGCGGCCGCGCATTCGTCGGCGTAGCAGGGGATGCAGACTCCGCCCTGGCGGCCGGGCAGCTTCATCGAGCGTATGCCGCAGGTGGAGCACGGGAGCTTGCCGACGTACTGCGCGTCCAGGCCGACCGGCTTGCCGTTCCTGCTGAAGGCTGCCACGTCGCCTCCGCCTCCTCTTACGCCAGTACGGTTCCGGTGCCGCCGCATCCGGAGCACTGCGTGATGACTTCGTCGCCGGTCGGTGTCTCCCAGACCACGGTGCCTCTGCCGCCGCAATCGGGGCAGGGCTTCTGCGGGGGCAAGTGCTCGCTCATTCTGCCCACGGTAGGCCGCCCCATGTACCGATGTGACCACTTTCCGTGATCGGTTCGATACGCGGACGGGTGCGGGCGGCTGGCTCGTGTGCGGTCGGGCGCGTCCGCGGGGGCGTTGGGGCGTTGGGGGTTCGGGCGGGTGCGGGCTCCGTCACCGGAGTGCTGGAGGGGCGGCTGTCGGATGCCGGAGCGCCGGAGTGCTGGCGTAATTGTGGCGCGTTCCGGTTGTTTGGCGTTTTGTGTTTCCCGGTGCGCAATGGGCCGGCCGAGAAAATGTCATGTAGCTGCCATTTGTGTGCCGGTGCGGTGCGGTGCGGTGGTCGTAAGGCGAAGGCGGGTGTCGGCAGTGGCAAAGGCCGCGGTGAACGGGGGCGGCGGACGAAAGGCAGGAGCCCCGCTCGCCACCGGAGTGGCGGAGCGGGGCTCCTTAGGTACTACTTTGGAGCGACCTGGAAGAATTCCGGGCCGGGCAACTTAGCTCGCGGTCACGTTCTCCGCCTGCGGACCCTTCGGGCCCTGCGTGACGTCGAAGGTCACCTGCTGGTTCTCCTCGAGGGAGCGGAAGCCAGAGGCGTTGATCGCGGAGTAGTGGACGAAGACATCCGGGCCGCCGCCGTCCTGGGCGATGAAGCCGAAGCCCTTTTCAGCGTTGAACCACTTGACGGTTCCGGTAGCCATAAGCCCTCCTTGGGCCAAAGGGTTGCCCTGCTCCAGAACCTGCAAACAAGTCTGAAAACTACAAAAGCCTGCGGGTCACATGCTCCGCAGGCTCTGTACTGCAAGGGAAACCAAACTGCAACTTGCGCTGAGCGTAGCATGGTGCACTCGCGAGGCGGAAGAGCCAAAGATCACGTTTAACACTCAGCACTCATGTCCATACGCGGCCCCGCCTCGTCGGCCCTTGAGGTGCGGGTCTAGCCTCCGCATGTGGACAATTCAACCTTCGGAGACACGCCCGCAGGAGCCGATGGCGACCACCGTCGCAGCCGGCCGCGGGTGGGCCACATCCAGTTCCTGAACTGCCTGCCCCTTTACTGGGGCCTCGCCCGTACGGGCACCCTGCTCGATCTGGACCTGAGCAAGGACACGCCGGAGAAGCTCAGCGAGCAGCTGATCCGCGGGGAGCTGGACATCGCGCCGGTCACGCTCGTGGAATTCCTGCGCGCCGCCGACGATCTCGTCGCCTTCCCGGACCTCGCGGTCGGCTGCGACGGCCCGGTGATGTCCTGCGTGATCGTTTCGCAGAAGCCCCTGGAGGAGCTGGACGGCGCCCGGGTCGCCCTCGGCTCGACCTCGCGGACCTCCGTACGGCTGGCGCAGCTGCTGCTGGCCGAGAAGGTGGGGGTCCGGCCCGACTACTACACCTGCCCGCCCGACCTCGGCCTGATGATGCAGGAGGCGGACGCGGCGGTGCTGATCGGGGACGCCGCGCTGCGGGCCAATCTGCACGACGGGCCGCGGCTGGGCCTTGAGGTGCACGACCTCGGACAGATGTGGAAGGACTGGACGGGCCTGCCGTTCGTCTTCGCCGTGTGGGCGGCCCGGCGCGACTATCTGGAGCGCGAGCCGACCGTGGTGCACCAGGTCCACGAGGCGTTTCTCGCCTCCCGCGACCTTTCGCTGGAGGAGGTCGCCAAGGTCGCCGAGCAGGCGGCCCGGTGGGAGACCTTCGACGAGCCGGTGCTGGAGCGCTACTTCACCACCCTGGACTTCCGCTTCGGGGCCGATCAGCTGCGGGGCGTGGCGGAGTTCGCCCGCCGGGTCGGGCCGACGATCGGGTTGCCGGCGGATGTGAAGGTGGAGCTGCTGGGCGGCGCCCGCTAGCCGGCACCCCGTAGCCCCGCCCGGTCAGTCCGTCGGTGCAGGGCCGCGCAGGAGCTTGCTGACGGCCTCCAGGCTCGCGTCCCGCATGCCCCGGACGTAGCCCTTGGCGTTGTGGCCGCCGTCCTGGATGACGTGCAGGTCGGCGGTGATCGGGCCCTTGGCGTACCGGCGGATGAAGCGCTCCAGGTTGGCCCGGCCGCCTTCCTTGGTTCCTATCTGGAACTGGAGGTGCACGGGAGGGGCGTCGGGGCGGCGGGCGAGGCGGGCGGCGAGCCGCTCGGGGTCGTTCGCCCGTTTCTCCTTCTCGTGGCCGCGCCACAGGGGGGAGTCCGGGCGGGTGTCCGGGCCGCTGGCGATCACCGCCCGGAAGCGGTCCGGGTGCTGCAACACCTGCTTGAGGCCGGCGAAACCGCCGGACGAGGAGCCCATGAACGCCCAGCCGTCGCGGCTGGGGAAGGTCCGGAACGTGGCCCTGACCAGGTCGGGGACGTCGTCGGAGAGCCAGCTGCCCATCTTCGGCTGCCCCGGTATGTCACTGCCGTCGTAGTAGTGGCGGCGGTCGGGGTTGAGGACCGGCATGACGACGATGAAGGGCTTGCTGCGGCCCAGCGCGGTCAGGTCGGTGAGGGTGCGCTGCAGGTTGAGGTCGGTGCGCATCCAGTAGTTCGTCGGGTAGCCGCGGCCACCGGGCAGCGCGATCAGAACCGGGAACGCGCTGTGGCGGTAGCGCTCCTCGTAGTACTCCTTGGGCGCCCAGGCCCACACCTTGCCGGTGAAGCCGGACTTCTTCCCGTGGAGCGTCGTCACGCCGATCCTGGTGCCGTCGGCGAGGGTGTCGGCCGTACGGAACGGCGGCTGCGGACCGGCCAGCGGACGGCCGAAGGACATCGGCCGGCCGGTGTCGGGGAAGACGTCCGCGTATTTGACGACGGGGAAGGCGCCGAGCCCCAGGGCCGTGATGATCGCGCCGATCAGGAGCGCCCGTTTCCTTGTGATGAGGAGCGCCCGACTCCTTGTCTTGCGGATGTGCACGGGTTCGTTCTCTCCGGGACGGTCACGCTGCCGCAGGGCAGGCCTGCCGCTGGAGGCAGGAAGGGCGAGTTACTCCCTGTTTGACGGGGAAAGTGGGGGAGCGGGTTCACGGGGCCGGGCATGACATGGGTCATAAGCTGGGTGCGCCGTATGGAGGGGGAGGCGCGATGGAGCCGCTGGCAGGGAACGATCCGCGGGTCCTGGGCGGATACCGGCTGTTGGGCCGGCTCGGCGCGGGCGGGATGGGCCGGGTCTACCTCGGGCGCAGCGCGGGCGGGCGGACGGTCGCCGTCAAGGTCGTCCATGCGCACTTCGCCGTCGACGACGAGTTCCGGGCCCGCTTCCGGCGGGAGATCGAGTCGGCGCGGCGGGTGGGCGGGGCCTGGACCGCGCCGGTGCTGGACGCCGACCCGGACGCCGAGGTCCCCTGGATCGCCACCGGTTACGTCGCCGGCCCCTCGCTCGCGCAGGCCGTCGCCGATGTCGGGCCGCTGGCCGAGCGCTCCGTACGGGTCCTGGGCGCCGGGCTGGCCGAGGCGCTGGCCGCGGTGCATGCGCTCGGGCTGGTGCACCGGGACGTCAAGCCCTCCAACGTGCTGCTGACGCTGGACGGGCCGCTGCTGATCGACTTCGGTATCGCGCGGGCCACGGAGGGCACGGCCTCGCTCACCTCGACGGGGGTCTCGGTGGGGTCGCCCGGCTACATGGCGCCCGAGCAGATCCTCGGCAAGAAGGCCGAGGGTGCCGCCGACGTCTTCTCGCTCGGCGCGGTGCTGGCCTTCGCGGCGACCGGAACCAGCCCGTTCCCGGGTGATTCGTCCGCCGCGCTGCTCTACAAGGTCGTCCACGAGGAGCCGGAGCTCGGCCCGGGGCTCACCGGTGGGCTGCGGGAGCTGGTGGTCTCCTGTCTCGCGAAGAACCCCGCGGACCGCCCCGCCCCCGAGGCGCTGGCGGCCCGTCTCTCGGGGGAGGGCAGTGGCGGCGCGGCGGGACTGGTGCGGGCCGGCTGGCTGCCCGGCCCGCTGGTGGAGCGGGTCAGCCGGCAGGCGGTGGAGCTGCTGAACCTCGATGCGGGGGAGGGGGCGGGCGCGGACTCGGGGACGGCGGCCGCGGCCCCGGCCGCCGTGGGGGTGCCGGGGGCGGTGCCCGGAGGGGCGTTCGGGCCGCCGGATCCTTCGTACGGGGCGGCCGGCGGGATCGCGTCCGGTGGCGCCGCGTCCGGCGGATCGGGCGGGCCGGCGGCCGGTGGAGCGGCGTCGGGGCTGGTGCCCTTCGACGCGCAGGTCCAGGCCGAGGGCGCCCCGGGGACCTCCGCCCAGGCGCCCGCCCAGCCGCCCGGCCCCCCGCCGCGGCCCGCGTCCTGGCCGGCCGCCGCCGGTCAGACGCCGCCACCGGGTCCCGCCCACCCCCCGACCGCCTCCGGTATCGCCGACCTGCCGACCGGGGCCGGGGGGCCCGCCGCGCCCAAGGAGCGGCGGATCGCACTGACCGGTGCGGTGGCGGGCAGGGACCGGCCGCGGCGGGTGAGTTGCACGCTGGTGCTGTCGGTGGCCGGGGCGCTGGCCGCCGCGACGACGGCGGCGTTCGTCTTCCGCCTGCTGCCGGGGACGGGCTCCGACGCCGGACCGCAGACCGGTGCCAAGCCGCCGGCCGACGGCTCGCCCACGGCCGGTCCGACCGACCCCGCAAACCCCGGAGGCGAACCCTCCGTCGCCAAGCCGTTCCTCGGCACCTGGACCGGCAGCATCACCACCGCGCACGGGATCCCCAACGGCACGATGACCAGCACCATCGAGGCCGGCGGCAAGGGCGACTACGTCATCCACACGGTCTACGACGCGGTGCTGGTGCGCTGCGAGGCCAAGGCGAAGCTGGAGTCGGCCACCGCCGGGCGGCTGGTGCTCGTCGAGCGCCCGGACGGCAAGCAGGGGCCGGGCTGCACGGGCAACAAGTCCCGGGTGACGTACACCCTCGGCAAGGGGGGCGCCACGATCGCGTTCGCCTCGGACGACGACGCGGGCGGCACGCCGAAGGCGACGCTGACCAAGCGCTGACCAGGCGCTGACCAAGCGTTGAGCCGATCGCCGACCGAGGGCCGGTCCGAGTGACGAGGCCGCGCGGACCGGCCGCCAGCGAGACTGTCGGACCCCTGACGTACGCTGGTTCAGTCGTGATGCCCGCCTGCGAAAGGGACGCCCCGGTGACCGAGAACGCCGACCTCCAGTCCGTACTCGACCGCGCCGCACAGGGCGGCCGCATCACGCCGGAGGAAGCGCTCGACCTGTACCGCTCCGCGCCGCTGCACGCGCTGGGCCGCGCCGCCGACGCGATCCGTCGCCGCCGCTACGCCGGCACCGAGCACATCGCGACGTACATCATCGAACGCAACATCAACTACACCAACGTGTGCGTGACGGCCTGCAAGTTCTGCGCCTTCTACGCCCCGCCCAAGGACACCGCCAAGGGCTGGACCCGCGACCTCGACGACATCCTGCGCCGCTGCGCGGAGACCGTCGAACTGGGCGGCACCCAGATCATGTTCCAGGGCGGCCACCACCCGGACTACGGCGTCGAGTACTACGAGAAGCACTTCTCCGCCATCAAGAAGGCCTTCCCGCAGCTGGTCATCCACTCCCTCGGCGCGTCCGAGGTCGAGCACATGGCCCGGATCTCCAAGGTGTCGGTCGAGGAGGCCATCGAGCGCATCCACGCCGCGGGGCTGGACTCCTTCGCGGGCGCCGGTGCTGAACTCCTCCCGGCCCGCCCCCGCAAGGCCATCGCGCCGCTGAAGGAGTCCGGCGAGCGCTGGCTGGAGATCATGGAGGCGGCCCACAGGCTGGGCGTGGAGTCGACGTCCACGATGCTGATGGGCACCGGCGAGACCAACGCCGAGCGGATCGAGCACCTGCGGATGATCCGCGACGTCCAGGACCGTACGGGCGGCTTCCGCGCCTTCATCCCGTACACCTACCAGCCGGAGAACAACCACCTCAAGGGCCGGACGCAGGCCACCCTCTTCGAGTACCTGCGCATGATCGCCATCGCCCGGATCTTCTTCGACAACATCGCGCACATCCAGGGCTCGTGGCTGACCACCGGCAAGGAGATCGGCCAGCTGTCGCTGCACTACGGCGCGGACGACCTCGGCTCGATCATGCTGGAGGAGAACGTGGTCTCCTCGGCCGGCGCCAAGCACCGCTCCAACCGCATGGAGATCATCGACCTGATCCGCAAGGCGGGCCGGGTCCCGGCGCAGCGCGCCACGACCTACGAGCACCTGGTCGTCCACGACGACCCGGCCGACGACCCCGTCGACGACAAGGTCGTCTCGCATCTGTCCTCGACGGCCATCGAGGGCGGCACGGCCCATCCGGAACTGAAGCTCGTCGAGGCGAACTGAGCCTCCGGTGCTGACACTTCACCGTGTGCGGGGGGTCCGGCTCGTGCACGACGGAGAGTTGGCCGAAGGGCATGCGGTCGTCGTGGACGGCGCCCGCCTCGCCGCCGTCGGCCCGTACGAGGAGCTGTGGGCGGCCTACGCGCCCGCTGCGCAGGCGGAGCCGGCGGCCGGGAGCGGGGTGCGCGTCCGCGAGTGGGACGGCGTACTGACCCCCGGGCGCTACGAACCGGACGGCGCCGCGCTGCTGGAGGCCGCCTACCACCCCGACCCGCGGGAGGCCGACGAGCTGGGCAGCGAGCCGATCACGGGCGAGGCGCTCGCGGCCCTCGACATGACCGACGCCCGCTGGGGCGCCAGCGCCCGGCGCGGGCTGCAGCGCCTGCTGGCCGCTGGGACGACCGCGCTGACCGGCCCGTTCACCCGGCCCGCGGTCCGCACGGCCGTCAAGCGGTCCGGGCTCGCGGAGCTGCCGGGCCCGAGTACCCGCACGCTGACCGTCGGCGGCCCGGCCGACTTCGCCGTCTTCGCGGCGGACGGCAGTGCGCTGGCCACGGTCCTCGCCGGCCGCCTGGTCCACCGCCGCCGCTGAGCGCGGGCCCCGCCGCGCGGCCGGTGCTGTCAAGGCGCCGTCAACGCGCCCCCGCCCCACGTCAGGGCGGCGTCAACACAAGCGGAACGAGGCATTCTCGGCGGCATGATCGTTGTCGCGGGGACGGCCGGCGCCGGCCGCTCACGATGCACTGCGCACCGCTGGACCGCCCGGATGTTCTGAGGGGGGCAGCCGGCCGTCCCCGACCAGACCTCCGGCCTCGGGCCCGCTGGGCCGTGCCCGGTGCGGGGCGCCGCCGGCGCACGGTGGACAATGGCCCGGTGACCCGAGCATCCCTGGACAAGCAGCCGCACGAAGTCGCCGCGATGTTCGACGACGTGGCGGCACGGTACGACCTCACCAACGACGTGCTCTCCCTGGGGCAGGCACGGCTGTGGCGCAAGGAGGTGGACCGCGCGGTGGCCGCCCGGCCCACCGAGCGGGTGCTCGACCTCGCGGCCGGCACCGGCACCTCCTCGCTGCCGTTCGCCCGCACCGGCGCGCACGTCGTGCCGTGCGACTTCTCCGTCGGCATGCTGAGGGAGGGCAAGAAGCGGCATCCGTGGCTGCCGTTCACCGCCGGCGACGGGACCCGGCTGCCGTTCGCGGACGATGTGTTCGACGCCGTGACCATCTCCTTCGGGCTGCGCAACATCCAGGACACCGATGCCGCGCTGGCGGAGCTGTACCGGGTCACCAAGCCCGGCGGCCGGGTCGTGATCTGCGAGTTCAGCGAGCCGACCTGGGCGCCGTTCCGGACGGTCTACACCGAGTACCTGATGCGAGCGCTGCCGCCGGTCGCCCGCGCGGTCAGCAGCAACCCGGACGCCTACGTCTACCTCGCCGAGTCCATCCGCACCTGGCCCAACCAGCCCGAACTCGCCGCCAGGCTGCAGGGCGTGGGCTGGACCAAGGTCGCCTGGCGCAATCTGACGGGCGGGATCGTGGCGCTGCACCGGGGGACGAAGCCGACGGGCTGAGGCGGAGCCGGGGGCAGCGGCGCCCGGGTCCGGCGGGATACGGCATCGCTCGGACTCGCCGGGACTCGCTCGGGTAACTCCGCATCACCGGGCGCGCACCGACGGGAACCAAGCGTGGGGCAGTGATGTCCCTACGTTCGCCCGCGGTAGCTGTTCGTGCTGCCCCTTGATCTCCCCGGAGTCCGCTGTGTCGTCGTTCTGCCCGGACTGTGGTTCCGCCTCGCCACCCGAGGCACGCTTTTGCATGGGCTGCGGCCGGGAGCGGCAGGCCGCCGCGCCACCCGCCCCCGACGGGCCGCCGCCCCCGCCGAGGCCGCCGGTCCCGGGGCAGCCGCCGGCCCCCGCCGCGCCGCCCGGCCCTCCCGCGTACGCCGCGCCCGCCCAGCCCTCGGCCGTGGGCGCCCTGCTCGCCCGCACGGTACGGGGCGACTGGAAGGCGGCCGCCAAGATCGCCGCCGGGCCGACGCTGCTGCTGCTGGTACTGGCCTCGGTGCTGGCGATGTTCTTCTCGGACGACGCGCACTCGGGCGGGCTCGGCTGGGGCGTACGGATGCGGATCGCGCTGGCGCTGCTGCTGCAGAGCGTCGGCGGCTCGGTCACCCTCGCCGGAGACGCCGGGGCGTCCCTGGGGCCGTTCGGCGAAGGGCTCTCGGGGGAGGCCACGCTGTCGCTGGTGCCGCTCGTGGTCACGGTGGCGTGGGCGGGCCTGCTGGCGGCGGGCGCCCGCCGGTTCGCCGCCGCCCCTTTGGCCACCGCCGCCGGGGCACCCATAGCGGGGCCGGCGGCCGACGCCCGGACCGCCGTGCTGGAGACCGTACTGCGGGTGGCCGCCCTCTGCGGCGCCGGCACCTTCGCCCTGGGCCTGCTGGCCCAGCCCTCCTACAGCGGCGTCGAGTTGTCGTCCGCGCCGTTCCTCGCGCTGCTGTGGTCCTTCCTACTGGCGGCCGCGGTGTGCGGTGCCGCGGTGGGGCGCGGCGAGGCGGGGGCCTGGCTCGCCGCCCGGCCCGCCTGGCGGATCGCCCTCGGGGCGCTGCGCACCGCGCTGCTCGCGCTGCTGGCCGTCGTCGCCCTGGCGGGCGTCGTCGCCGTCGTGGTGCTGCTGACCAACGCCAAGGACCTCGACGGCGGCGGGGTCGTCGCCGCGCTGGTGCTGCTGCCCAACATCGGTGCGCTGGCGCTCGCGATGGCCTGGGGCGCGCCGGTCAACGCCGAGTGGAACCTCCCCGCCCTCCCGTTCCTGGACTCCGGCCGGCTGTCGCTCGGCTATGGCGAGCTGAGCCATCTGAGCGGCGGCTGGGTGCTGTTCGGCGTGCTGGCCGGCGGGCTGGTCGGTGCGCTGCTGGTCGGCTTCCTGGTCGTACGGCGCAGCGCCGACCGCCGCGAGGCGCTGCTGTCCGCGGGCTTCTTCGTCGTCTCGCTGGTGCTGCTGGTGCTGGTCGCGGGCGCGAGCGTGAGCGCGACGTTCCGTGCCGGGAGCGGTGGCGGATACGGCTACGGGGACGGCTACGGCAGTGGCTACGGCGGCGGTTACGGGAGCGGGTACGGCGGCCGCCTCGCCGGCGCGCACGGTGAACTCGCCGCGGGCGGCGCCGAGACGCTGCTGTTCGCGCTGCTGTGGACGTTCGGCGCGGTGCTGGTCGTGCCGTACCTGCTGCGGATGGTGGGGCGCGGCGGCGGGCCGACCGCACCGACGCCCGGCCCCTACGGCGCCGCCCCGGCAGCGCCGCACGGTGCCCCGGGTGCCACCCCGGCCGCCCCCATGGCAGCCGCTCCGGCGGAGACCGTCCCGGATGCCGCTCCGGCCGCTGGGGCGGAGGCCGCTCCCCACCCCCCTGCTGCCGCCGCGCCCGCACCCTCGGCGCCCGCTCCCGCGCCGCCGACCCCCACCGCGCCCGATCTGCCGCTGGTGCGGTCCGGGCCGGACCCGGCGCCGGAGCCGGCCAGGCCCCGCCGCCGTGCGCTGAAGTGGCTGGCGCTGGCGCTGGCCGCGTTCCTGGTCGGCGGCGGGGCGATGGCCGGTGCGCTGTACTTCACCAACCACCGCGGCGGCGACAACCGGAGTGCCGACCGCGGCGACGACAAGAAGGCCGACAGGCCGGCCCCGGCCAAGAGCGCACCGCCCGCGCAGGGCCCGTCCGCGACCCCCACCCCGTCGCCCGGCGCCACCGCGAGCGGAGAGCCGACCGTTACCCCCACGGACCAGGCCGCCGCCGGCGTGCCCGCCGGCTTCGTCCAGAAGGACGACCCCAACGGCTTCTCGGTCGCCGTGCGGCAGGACTGGAAGCGGGAGCCCAAGGGCACCCAGACCGACTACAAGGCTCCGGTCGGCAAGCAGTACCTGCGCATCGGCGTGATCGCCAACGCCCCGCAGTCCTCCTACGACAACTTCCTGACCATGGAGAAGGGCGCCGGGAAGCGGACGAACTACCAGCGCATGGAGCTGAAGCGGAATACCTTCCGCGGCAGCCCGGGCGCCCGCTGGGAGTTCACCTACGTCAACGACACGGGGAACACCGTGCACGCCGTCGACCAGGCCTATCTCGCCGCCGACGGCACCGAGTACAGCATCTACTACGAGTGCCTGGAGGCGCTGTACGCGCCGGAGACCGACAAGATCTTCAGCACGGCGCTCGCCACCTGGTCCGTCAGCGACGTGGACGTCGACTAGGCGCGGACCGACGTCGACCAGGGGCGGATCAGGGGGCGTTCCCCCGGTCCGCGGGGGACGCGCGAGGGCGCCGCGGGAGGAC